>JAJEFC010000437.1 GCA_022820675.1 Vicinamibacteria bacterium
CAGGAGGCCGAGCCCGCGGGCCAGGCCATCGCCCCCACCGTCGAGACCACCGTCTCCGCCGCAACGGCGGCCGTGGGCGACCCGATCACGGTCATCGTGACGGCACGCCACGCCCCGGACGCCGAGGTGCGGTGGCCGGATCCCGTCGAGACCGCCCCGTTCGAGCTCCTCGACCCGCCGGCCGCGCAGTCGGCAGCGGTGGACGGCGGCGTCGAATCGCGCCTAGAGCTTCGAGTCGCGGCGTTCGAGCTCGGCGAGCTGGCCTTTCCGGCCTTCGACGTCGAGGTGGTCGACGCCGCGGGCGAGGTGACCGCGCTGGCGACCGAGGCCGCCCCGGTCGTCATCGAGAGCATCGGCCGGGACGAGGGCGGCGACATCCGCGACATCAAGGGGCCGCTGGCGATTCCCTTCGCGGTCGTCACCCTGCTGCCGTGGATCGCCGGGGTGCTGGCGCTGGCGGCGGCCGGCGCCTGGCTCTACCGGCGCTACCGCCGGCGGGCGCGGCCCGAGACCTTCGTACCGACGCTGCCCCCGAGACCCGCCCACGAGGTCGCCCGCGAGGCCCTCGACGCCCTGGAGACGGCGGGACTGCTGGAGCGCGGCGAGATCAAGACGTACCACATCCGGCTCTCCGACATCGTGCGCGTCTACGTCGAGGGCCGCTTCCGCGTCGACGCCATGGAGATGACCACCGGCGAGGTCCTCGACGGCCTGCTGCGGACCGACGCCGACCGCGGGGCCGTCGCCGACGTGCGCCGCGTCCTCGACCGATGCGACCTCGTGAAGTTCGCGAAGCTGCGGCCCGCGGTTCCCGAGTGCCGCGAGCTGCTTCCCCTCGCCCGGCGCGTGGTGGACGTCACCGCGCCCGTCGAGCCGGCCCCCGCCCCACCGGCCCCGATTCCCGTGGAGCAGGCGACATGATCCTCCGGTTCGCGGATCCGGCGTATCTCGTGCTGCTGCTCGGGGTGCCGTTGCTCGCCTGGTGGTACGTCGCCCGCGGCCGGGGCCGGACGGGGTCGCTGCGCTACTCGTCGCTCGCCGCCGTCGCGCGGGCCGACCGGCGGCGCACCGGACGCCGGCGCCACGCCCTGTTCGTCCTGCGCAGCCTCGGGCTCGCCGCCCTCGTCGTCGCCTTCGCCCGGCCCCAGACCGGGGTCACGGCCGAGAACGTCACCACCGAGGGCATCGACATCGTGCTCGCCTTCGACCTGTCGACGTCGATGCTCGCCGAGGACCTCGAGCCGAACCGCATCGAGGCGGCCAAGGCGGTGGCCGCCGACTTCGTCCAGGGCCGGCGGAACGACCGCATCGGCCTCGTGGTGTTCGCCGGCGACGCGTTCACGCAGGTGCCGCTGACCCTCGACTACGGCATCGTGAACACCGTGCTCGGCGAGCTCGAGACCGGCATCCTCGAGGACGGCACCGCCATCGGCATGGGGCTGGCCACCGCCGTCAAGCGGCTGCAGGGCTCGTCGGCCGAATCGAAGGTCGTCGTGCTGCTGACCGACGGCCAGAACAACCGGGGCGAGATAGACCCGGTCACCGCCGCCCAACTGGCGGCGGCCCTCGACATCCGCATCTACGCGGTCGGGGCCGGCACCCGCGGCGTGGCGCGGGTGCCCGTCGACGACCCGTTGTTCGGCCGCCGCTACGCGCAGATGCAGGTCGACATCGACGAGCCGACCCTGCAGGAAGTGGCGGACCTCACCGACGGCCGCTACTTCCGGGCGACGGACCGCGAGAGCCTGGAGGCGATCTGGGCCGAGATCGACGCGCTGGAGACGACCGAGATCGAGGTGGAGCAGTTCACCCGCTACGGCGAGCTGTTCCACGTGCCGCTGGCCGCGGGCCTGGTCCTGCTGCTGCTGGAGATGACCCTGGGCCGCACGGTGTTGAGGAAGATACCTTAGGACAGTGTTCAGGTTCGCCAACGTCGACGTGCTGCTCGCGTATCTGCTGGTGCCGGCCCTCGCGGGGCTGGCGTGGTGGGCCCGCGCGCGCACGCGACGGGCCCTCGCGCTCGTCGGCGAGCGCCACCTCCTCGACCGGCTGACGGCCACCGTCGACCGGCGGGGCCGGGCCGCCAAGCTCGCGGCGCTGCTCGCGGCGGTGGCCCTGCTCGTCACCGCGCTGGCCCGGCCGCAGTTCGGGAGCCGGGTCGAGACGGTGCGGCGCGAGGGACAGGACATCGTGGTGGCCCTCGACCTGTCGGCCTCGATGACGGCCGAGGACATCGCGCCGAGCCGGCTCGACCGGGCCCGGTTCGCCGTCGCCGACCTCATCGGCCGGCTCGAGGGCGACCGCGTCGGGCTCGTCGCGTTCGCGGGCGAGGCGTTCGTGCAGAGCCCCCTGACGAGCGACTACGGGGCGGCGACCCTCTTCCTGAACGCGATGGATCCGGACATGATCTCGGTGCAGGGCACCAACCTCGGCCAGGCTGTCGGGGTGGCCCTCGACGCGTTCGCCGAGACCGAGCGCCGCCACCGGGTGCTGGTCCTCATCACGGACGGCGAGGACCACGAGGGCGAGGTGGAGGAAGCCGTCGACCGCGCGGTCGAAGCCGGCGTGCGCATCTACACCGTGGGCATCGGCTCGCCCGAGGGGGTGCCGATTCCCGAGCTCGACGACGCCGGCCGCCCGGGAGGCTTCCGGCGCGACGAGGACGGCACGGTGGTGACGACGCGGCTCGACGAGGCCGTCCTGCAGACGATGGCCGAGCGCACCGGCGGCCTCTACTACCGGGCGTCGCCGGCCGGCGACGAGCTCGAGGCGCTGGCCGACGAGGTGACGGGGGGCGAGGGGCAGGCCTTCGAGGCCGAGCAGGTGACGCTGTTCGACGAGCAGTACCAGCTCTTTCTCGGCCTCGCGCTCGCCCTGCTGGCCGGCGAGGTCCTCATTCCGGACCGCCGGCGGGTGCGGGCCGAATGGTCGGGGAGGTTCAAGTGAGACGCGATCACGCCGGTGGGCGACACGCGTGCCGCCCGCAACGCGAGGGCCGAAGGGTCGGGGAGGCTCGGGTGAGACTCGAGCGCGCCGGGGACACGCGTCGTCCGCGAGGGGCGGGCCGAACCGTCAGGGAGGCTCGAGTGAGACTCGAGCACGCCGGCGACGCGCGTCGTCCGCGAGGGGCGGGCCGAACCGTCGGGGCGGTTCGAGTGAGTTGCGGTCGGGTCGTGGGCGCGCTCGCCGGTCTGGCCATCGTTCTGTCGCCGGCCGTCGCCGCCGCGCAGGCGGGCCGGAGCGCGGTCGAGGCGGGCAACCGGCTCTACGAGGAGGGTCGGTTCGTGGAGGCCCACGAGCAGTACCTGGAAGCGTTGCGGGCGGCCCCCGACTCGCCCGTCGTCCCGTTCAACAACGGCAACGCGCTGTACCGCACCGACGAGTTCCAGCGCGCGATGGAGGCCTATCAGGAGGCGGCGGAGAGCGGCGACCCCGCCGTCGAGGCGCAGGCCTGGTACAACCTCGGCAACGCGCTCTATCGCCAGCAGCAGCTCCAGCCCGCCCTCGAGGCCTACAAGCAGGCCCTGCGCCGCAACCCCGCCGACGTCGACGCCAAGCACAACCTCGAGCTGACCCTGGAGCAGATGCAGGAACAGCAACAACAGCAGCAACAGTCCTCGGACCAGCAGGACGAGAACGACGACGAAGACCAGGAAGATCAGCAGGACCAGGAGAACCAGCCGCAGGAGCAGCCGCCCGACGAGCAGGAACAGCAGGAGCAGGAGCAGCCGCAGAACCAGCCGGAGCAGGACGAGCAGGAGCAGAACGAAAATCAGGAGCAGGAACAGGGGCAGCAACCCGACCAGCAGGAGCAGGGGCAGCAGGACCAGCCCCAGTCCGGCGAGGAGCCACAGCCGCAGCCCGGCGAGCTGAGCCGCGAGGACGCGGAGCGCCTGCTCGAGGCGATCGACGAGGACCCCGACCAGATCCAGCGCCGCAGGCGGACCACCGCCCCGGCCCGGCCGCCGAGGAGGCCCTGGTGAGCAGCGAGCGGCAGCAGGTGTCAGCGCCGCCGGCGGACCACTGCCCCGGCGCGGCCGCCGAGGAGGTCCTGGTGACGGTGGCCCGCGGGGTCGCGGTGGCGCTTCGACGACCGGATCGCCGCGAGGTCGCAGGCCGACCGGTGGCGGCGGCAC
>JAJEFC010000236.1 GCA_022820675.1 Vicinamibacteria bacterium
GCGACCGGTCGGCGGTACGGCTGCTGCTGGCCGAGCCCGACGCGGCCGACGACGGCGCGGCCGGACTGCGGGCCCTGGCCCGGGCGCCCCGGCCGGCCTCCGTGACCCTGGCCACAGGACCGGAGGGGGGCTGGAGCGCCGACGAGGTCCAGGCCGCGGCGGCCGCCGGGTTCCGCGTCGTCACCTTCGGCCGCCTGACCTTCCGCGCCGACGCCGTGGTCGCGTGCGCGGCCGCGGTGCTGCTCTACGTCTGGGGCGACCTGTAGGCGCTCATCCGCGGGCCGGGACGCGAAACGTCATCGCGACCCATTCGTCCTCCTGTTCCCGCCACGCCATCCGCCCATGTTGGCGGTAGACGGCGGCGACCGCCGCCTCTTCCCCGGCGAGGATGCCGGACAGGATCACGCTGCCGCCGGGCTCGACGAGGGCGGCCGCGACGGGGGCGAGGCGGATCAGGGCGGCGCCCGTCAGGTTGGCGACGACGACCGGCGCGCTCGCGGGCTCCAGGTCCGCGATGTCCCGGCGGCGCAGCTCGACCTCTGCCGCCACGCCGTTGGCGTCGACCCCCTCCCGGGCCGAGTCGAGGGCGTCGGGGTCGCGGTCGACGCCGGTGGCGCGCCGCGCCCCCAGCTTGACGGCGGCGATGGCCAGGATGCCCGAGCCGGTCCCCAGATCGAGGACGTGCCGTCCTCCCAGGTCCGACGCCTGCAGGCCCTGCAGGGCGAGCCGCGTGGTCGGGTGGTGACCGCTGCCGAAGCCGAGGGCGGGCCGGATGGTCACGACCACGTCGGCGGGATCGGGGTCCGGGATGGTGGACCAGGGCGGGGCGACGATGATCCGCCCGACCCGGACCGCGGGCAGATCCGCCTGGGACCGGGCCGCCCAGCTCTCGTCCGAGACCCGGATCGCCCGGGCCTGCACCCGCTCTCCGTAGACGGAGACCACCGTGGTCAGGGCGCGGTCGCGGTCGGACGCGGTCTCGAAGAACGCGCGGACGTGGTCGGGGGCGGGCTCGTCGAGGGCGGTGGGCCGGTGGCCGTCGACGGCGGCGGCAATCGCGTCGAGCCACGGCAGGCCGCCGGGGTGTCCGCCGGAGGTCCGTACGTCGAGGGCCGGGTGAAGACGCGGCGCCGCCTGCCGACCGCCGCCCGATGCTGGCGGGCCTCCGGGCATGCTCCGCTATCCGAAGATGTCCTTGACGCGCTCGAAGAACGGCCGGTCCTCGTCCGCGCCGGCCGCGGTCGGGTCGAGCACCTTCTCGGGCATCGTCTCGTCGAGGCTCTCCACCAGCTCCTTCTGCTCGCGGCTCAACCGCCGGGGCACCGCCACCTTGACCCGCACGTAGAGGTCGCCGCGGCCCCGTCCGCCGACGTTCGGCATGCCCTTGCCCCGCAGGCGGAAGCGGGTGTCTGACTGCGTGCCCCTGGGGACCTGGATGGTGGCGGGGTCGTCGAGGGTCGGGACGTGAATCTCCCCGCCGAGCACGAGGGTGGGATAGGTCACCGGGACCTCGCACAGCAGATCGTCGCCGTCGCGGCGGAAGAACGGATGCTCGCGGACGTGGATGACGACGTACAGATCGCCGGGGGGGGCGCCCCGGCTCCCGAACTCGCCTTCGCCCGTCAGCCGCAGGCGCTGGGCGGTGGCGATGCCGGCGGGAATCTTCACCGTCAGCTTCCGCTCGCGGCCGACCCTCCCCTTGCCATGGCACGTCTGGCACGGCTTCGAGATGACGCGGCCGATGCCGCCGCAGTGGTGGCAGGTCCGGGCCACCGTGAAGAACCCCTGCTGCATGCGGATCTGGCCGTTGCCGTGGCAGTGGGAGCAGCGCTCCGGCGTGCTGCCCGGCGCGGACCCGGACCCGCCGCAGGTGTCGCAGGGCTCGTCGCGGGGGATCTGCAGGGTGGTCTCCGAGCCGTTGGCCGCCTCCTCGAACGAGATCTCCAGGTCGTAGCGCAGATCGCTGCCGCGCCGGGGGCCGCCGCGGCGGCCGCCGCTGAACCCGAACAGATCGCCGAGCCCGCCGAGAATGTCGCCGAAGTCGTTGAAGATCGTCGGGTCGACGCCGACCCCGCCCCCGGACGCCCCGCCCACCCCGGCGTGGCCGAACCGGTCGTAGCGGCTGCGCTTCTCGGGGTCGGCGAGCACCGAGTAGGCCTCGGCCGCCTCCTTGAACCGTTCCTCGGCGGTCTTGTCGCCGGGGTTGCGGTCCGGATGGTACTGGAGGGCGAGCTTCCGGTACGCGCTCTTGATGTCCGCGTCCTCCGCGGTGCGGGGGACGCCGAGAATCTCGTAGTAGTCGCGGGTCGTCACGCTTTCGCCACCTTGACCATCGACGGCCGGAGCAACCGCCGGCGCAGCGTGTAGCCTCGTCTCAGCTCCTCGACGACCTCGCCGTCGCGGTGGCCGTCGCCGGGCTCGTGGACCACCGCCTGGTGCAGGGCGGGGTCGAAGTCGGCGCCGACCGCCTCGATGGGCGCCACGCCGCGCTTCGCCATGACGTCGAGAAGCTGCTTGTGGATTATCTCCACCCCGCGGCGGTAGGCGTCGCCATCGCGGGTCTCCGCGGCGAGGGCGCGCTCCAGATCGTCGACGACGGGCAGGAGGTCGCCGAGCAGGTCGCCGGCCGCCTGCTCGATCAGCTCGCGGCGCTCGCGCTCGGTGCGCTTCCGGTAGTTGTCGAACTCGGCCGTGACCCGCAGCAGGCGCTCGTGGTGCGCGTCGCGCTGGCGGACCGCCTCCTCGAGCTCGGCCGCGGTCGGGTCGACGTCGACGCCGGCGCCCTCGCCCGTGGCGCCGGACTCGACGGGGTCCGCGCCGCTCGCCCCGGCGGGGTCCGCTGCACTCGCCCCGACGGGTTCCGCTGCACTCGCCCCGGCGGGGTCCGCTGCGCTCGCGCCGGCGGGTTCCGCTGCATTCGCGCCGGCGGGTTCCGCTGCACTCGCCCCGACGGGTTCCGCTGCACTCGCCCCGGCGGGTTCCGCTGCACTCGTCCCGGCGGCGGCCGGCGATACCTCCTGCGGCGCCGGGGAGGGTCCCCGGTCCGCCGCGGCATCGTCCGGGGCCGGTTGCGCTGACTGCTCGGATCGCGCCGACTGCTCCGATGGCGCCGATTGCTCTGGTTCGGACGGTTCAATCCGGTGTTCGTCGGGCATCTTCACTGGGCGGGGGGGCGTGGTTCAGGAGGACCCGGCTGACCGCCTGCGACACGCTGTCGACCGCGGCGATGGCCCGCGAGTAGCGCATCCGTCGGGGGCCGATCACGCCCACGGTTCCGGTCTGCCGACCGTCGAAGTAAGCCGAGGCGACGAGGCTGAAGGCCCGCA
Source organism: Vicinamibacteria bacterium (assembly GCA_022820675.1). GTDB lineage: Bacteria > Acidobacteriota > Vicinamibacteria > Vicinamibacterales > UBA8438 > JAJEEA01. The sequence continues at coordinate 3,327 of JAJEFC010000236.1, forward strand.
GCTCGCTCTCCGAATGCTCGGAGCCGATGACCACGCGCAGCCCGCCCGCGCCGAGATACTCGGCGAGCAGCCGGACCAGGCGGTGCTTCTCCTGCATCATCGCCAACAGGGCCCGCAGCGTGTCGAGCGACACCGGGCCGTCCTCGTCGGACATCTCGTCGAAGAGCAGCGTCGCGCCGTCGACGAACACGCTCTCCTGCGGCACCATGTCCTCGAGGGTCGAGCTCGCCAGGCGCAGCCATTGCGACAACAGCTCGTCGTACAGGACCTGCTCCTGGCGAAGGCGCTGTATCACGAGGGCGTGGACCTCGCCGATGGCGAGGCCCCGGAACTCCCGGTTGAGGTAGTTGGCGCCCTTTTCGAGCTCGCTCCGCTGAATGGGCTCGCCGATGTCCACGACCTTGTGGCAGACCTGCTCGGCCTGGGCGGTGACGACGACGAGGATGCGCGTCCCCTCGAGCGGCACGAACTCGATGTGCTCGAAGCCGGCGGTCTCGCTCGTCGGCGCGAGCACGAAGCCGAGGTGGTGCGAGATGCGGGACAGCTCGTGCGAAACGTTCGACAGCACGCCCTTGATCGAGCCCGCCTGCCGCAGCCGCGCTTCGACGGCCGGGGTCGAGCGGGCCGCGCGCCGGTGCTCCAGCAGGAAGTCGACGTAGCAGCGGTAGCCGACGTCGGTGGGCACCCGCCCCGCGGACGTGTGCGGCTGCGACACGTATCCGGCGTTCTCGAGCGATGCCAGAATGTTGCGCACCGTCGCCGAGGACACCGTGAAGCCGCCCTGCTCGACGAGGCGCCGGGACGAGACCGGGGCGCCGTGCTCGACGTACTCCTGGATGAGCGTGGCGAGCACCCGGCGCGTGCGCTCGGGGAGGTTCGGGCCGGCCGGATCGTGCGGGACGGGCTGCCGGGACATCGGAAAGACAGTATAGCTTGGCCGCTAGCCGCCGACCGCGACCTCGGACCGGGGCCGGGGGCTCCAGCTCATCGACCTGGCGCCGCGCTCGCCGTCCTGTCCGGCGCCCGCGTCGATCTTGCCGTACTTGACGCCGATGAGCTCGGCGAGGATGGACACCGCGATCTCCTGGGGCGTCACCGCGCCCAGGTCGAGGCCGACGGGGGAGTGCACGCGGCGCAACTGCTCCGCCGGCATGCCCTCGCCTTCCAGCGCCGCCGCGAGGCGGGCGACCTTGGCCCGGCTGCCGATGAGCCCGAGGTAGCGGATGGGCTTCGGCGCCAGCGCCCGGAGGGCGTCGAGGTCGTGCCGGTGCCCGCGGGTCAGGATGACCGCGTAGGCGTGCCCCGGCAGCTCCGCCCGCTCCAGCCATTCCGGAATCGCGTCCACCACGATCTCCTCGGCGTGCGGGAACCGCTCGGCGTTGGCGAACTTCTCGCGGTCGTCGATGACGTGCAGCTTGAAGCCGACCTCGTGGGCGGCGCGGGCGAGATGATAGGAGACGTGCCCGGCTCCCACGAGATAGAGCTCGGGCGCGGGCTCGAGGGGCTCGATGTACACCTCCATCTGGCCGCCGCAGATCAGTCCCGAGTCCTCGGCGATGTCGTCGGCCAGCTCGTACTTGGCGATGACCGGCTGCCGTGTCTCGATGGCCGTGCGCGCCTTCCAGAACGCCTCGTTCTCGTAGCAGCCGCCCCCGATCGTGCCCACCGTGCGCCCGTCCGGGAACACCAGCATCTTCGCGCCGACCCGTTGCGGGGTGGAGCCCTGGGCCCGGATGATGGTCACGAGCGCGGCCGGCTCCCCCTGCTGCAGCGCCTCGGCGACCGCCGCGAACACGTCTTCGTTTCTCATGGTGGCCTGCCGGTCTCTCCCGTGGAACCCGCGCCCTCGGGGGCGCGCCGTCGGCGAGCGGACGCCGGGGCTCAGATCAGGATGCGAACGTCGTGCGCGGCCTTCAGCTCGTCGATGAAGGCCGCGGTCCGGGCCTGCTGCTCCTGCTGCAGCAGGAGGTCGCGAATCGGGCCGCCGGCTTCCTCGAACGGCACGAGGCGGTCGTCCTGCCGCTCGATCATCTGGATGACGTGGAACCCGAACGGCGTCTCGACGACGCCGCTCAACCCGCCCGGCTCAAGCGCGAACAGGGCGGCCTCGAACGCCGGCACCGTCCGGCCTTCGACCACGAGGCCGAGATCCCCGCCGCCCGACGCCGATCCCGGGTCGTCGGAATGCTCGCGCGCGAGGGCCCCGAAATCGGCGCCGTTCTCGGCCTCCAGGCGCAGATTCAGGGCTCGCTCCCGGGCTTCCGCCTTCTCGGACTCGGCCGCGTCGGGGCTGACGCCGATCAGGATGTGGCGCGCCCGCAGCCCGCCCCGCTCCGTGAACTGCGCGGGATGCTGCTCGTAGAACGCGCGCACGGACCCGGGGTCGATCTCGACGTCGGCGAGGACCGCCGATTCCAGGACCCGTTCGACGAGGAGGTCCCGGCGGGCTTCTCCCCGCAGAATATACAGCGAGGTGTTCCAACTGTCGAGTTGGGCCTCGAAGGCCTCCTCGTCGGGAAAGCCGGACCGAATCGTGTCGATTCGGGCCTCGACCGCCGCGTCGTCCACGACGATGCTCCGGCGCTCCGACTCCTGCACCAGCAGGTGGAACGCCACGAGCCGGTCGAGCACGGCCCGATACACGCTGTCGCGGAACTGGGTCGGGAGGGCCTGCCCGGCCTGGATCTCGGCGCTGCGCACCGCCCGCTCGAGCTCGTCGCGCGTGATCGAGTAGGCGCCGACGCGGGCGACGACCTCCGGCAGCTCGGCCGGCACGGGGTCCGCCGCCGGCGCGGGCGCCACGTCGGCCGCAGCCTCGGACGGGACTCCGGCGTCGGGAGGAGCCGCGCCGCAGCCGGCGGCCAGCCCCAGCACGAGCAGCCATCGCCAGAGCGACGTGCGACAGCACCGCGTCATCGTTCGATTATACGTTCCCGGCGGCTCCTTGAATCGCCGCCGTCGCGGAGATCGACGGGCGGCGGCCTCGGCGGGGCGATCCCGCCCCCGCTCGCGCGTGAGACCAGCGCAGCTCGCCGCGAGGGAGGGCGCCGTCGGGCGGTGTTCCCGGGCTCCCCGAGGGGCTCAGTGTCGTGAGCAGCGCGCCCCCGGTTCGGTGCCGGCGGCGAAGGCTCCCGTGACCGCCCGGGGGCAGCCGCCGGCGGCCCGCAGCCCCGTGTCGGCGCAGACGTCGAAGAGGGTGACGCCGGGCGGCGGCATGAACTCCGGTACCGTCCGTTCGGCGAGGGCGTTGCGCATGAACGCGGTCCAGATGGGAAGGGCCGCCTCGGCCCCGGTGAGGCCCAGCGGGCGGTTGTCGTCCATGCCGACCCACACCACCGCCAGCAGCGCGGGCGTGAAGCCGACGAACCACGCGTCCCGCAGGTCGTTCGAGGTGCCCGTCTTTCCCGCCGCGTCGTGGGCGAAGCCGCTCCGGCGGGCTGCGGTCGCCGTCCCCGCGTCGAGCGTGCTGCGCAGCATCGAGGTCACGAGGAACGCGCTGTCGGGGCGGGCCACCGGCCGCGGGCGGTCCTCGGCGCGGTGGACGAGCTGCCCGCCCGCGGTCACCCGGCTGACCGCGTGCAGCGGCGCGCGGTCGCCGCGGTTCGCGAGGACGGTATAGGCCGCGGCCACCTCCAGCGGCGTGCTCTCGAAGGCCCCGAGGACGATGGAGGGGTAGGCGGGCGGGGTCGCTCCCCCGGAAGCGGCGGCCCAGAGGTCGGCGACGGCCCCGAATCCCGCCAGCTCGCCGACCTTGACCGCGGCCACGTTGCGCGACCGGGCGAGGGCCGCGCGGGCCGTCACCGGTCCATCGTAGACGCCGCCGTAGTTGGCGGGCCGCCACGGCCGGCCGCCGAACCGGAACGTCGTCGGCCGGTCGTCGATCACCGAGGCGGGGGTGAACCGCAGGCCCGGCTCGCGGGCGGCCCGCTCGAAGGCGGCCAAGTAGACGAAGGGCTTGATGACGGACCCCGGCTGCCGGCGGGCGTGCTCGACGCGATTGAGCTGCGACTCCTGGTAGGAGCTCCCGCCGACCATGGCGCGGATGGCGCCGCTGCGGGGGTCGACGGCTACCAGCGCGGCCTGGGGCCGGACCGCCGGGCGCCCGCCGCGCCGGTCGGCGATCCGGTCCAGCCCTTCCCGTACCGCGGTCTCGGCCAGGCGCTGCAGATGCAGGTCCACCGTGGTCTCGATGCGCAACGCCCCGCTGTGGTCCCGCCAGTCGTCCAGGTGGTCTCCGACCCGGGACCGGACGAAGTCGACGAGGTACGGCGCCTCCCGATCCGCGGGGTCGGCGACGCCGCCCAAGGGCTCGCGGGCCGCGACCATGGCGCGGTCGGGGGTCACCAGCCCGAGGTCCACCATCGCCTGGAGCACGCCGTTGCGACGCTCCCGGGCGCGCTCGGGGTGGCGGTGCGGCGCGTGGGTCTGCGGAGCGCGGATCAGGCCGGCCAGGGTGGCCGCCTCGCCGAGGGTGAGGTTGCCGAGGTCCTTGCCGAACAGGGCCCGGGCGCCCTGGGCGACGCCGTGGATGGCGAACGAGCCCCGGTGGCCGAGATAGACCTCGTTGAGGTACATCTCGAGGATGCGGGGCTTGGGCAGGCGCCGCTCCAGCAGGAGGGCCAGGGCCTGCTCGCGGAGCTTCCGCCACAGGGTCTGCTCGGGGGTCAGCAGGGTGTTCTTGATGAGCTGCTGCGTCAGGGTGCTCGCGCCGACGAGGTAGCTCCGGTTGCCGGTCAGGTTGGTGACGGCGGCGCCCGCGATGCGGATCGCGTCGATGCCGGGGTGGCCGAAGAACCGGTGGTCCTCGGCCGCCAGCACGGCCCGGACCACGTCGTCGGGCATCTCCGCCAGCGGCACCGTCCGCCGCCGCCGCCGGTCCCGGCCGTGCAGGGTCGACAGGTGCGGGGCGTCGAGGGCGAGGCGATCGACCCGGCGGCCGGACGGGGTCTCGATCGCGGCCACGTGCCCGCCGCCGGCCCCGGCCGGAGCGAACCGGACCCGGGCCAGGCGGCCTTCCTGGAGCCCCTCGCGAGGAATCACGGTCAGCGCGTCCGGCCCGACCGCGTACTCCCCGGCCCGCCGGGCGAGGTCGCGGCGCGCGTACCCCAGCTCGTCGAGCCGGGCGGCGAGCCCCGTGGGGTCGAGGCCCAGGCCGGGCACCAGCTCGAGCGGCGCCCCGAAGACCATCGCGGCCGGGGGCGTCAGCCCCGCCGCCAGCCGCGCGTCGAGCTGCCGCGACAGGGTCCGGTAGGCCAACAGGGCGGCGGCGGCGCCCACCAGCACCAGCGCGATCAGGGTCTTGCCGTAGCGGATCCACGCCGCGGGCCGCCGCGGACGCCGCCGTGCGCGGCGCTTCGGCCGGGAACGTGTCGTGCGCGTGCCGCCCACGCCCAGTGTATCGGTTGGTCACGCCGGGAGAACATGCCGGTACGAAGGCCGGGACTCTGCGCCGTGGAACGGGGCGGACTGCGGTCGGCTGGCCGCGCCGGGAGAACATGCCGGATCGAAGGCGGGGAGTCTGCGCCGTGGAACGGGGCGGACGGCTGGGGGTCGGGTGGGCGCCGGGCGGAGCCGCGGGCGACGATTGGCGGTCCAGGAGTCTGCGGCGCAGAACGGTGCAGACTGCAGGGTTGGTTGGGCGCCCAGCGGAGCTGCAGGCGACGATGGGCGGGTGTCCTGGCCGTGAAGTTCGCGAAAGCTGTGAATCTCGGCAAGTGACGGTAAGACAGGGGAGTAATGCCGCGCAGAATCGTTCCACGAACCACGGTTCGGACCACTAGACCGTGATGACCCAGTGGCGGCCCGTGTCGAGGGTCGTGTCGGAGAGCAGCCGGTCCACGAGGAGGGCGCCGTACCGGTTCAGGAAGCAGATACCGCCGACGGCGCGCTCCTGGGCATTGCCGTGGGGGAAGATCTGGGACTGGGCCCGGGTGAACTGGCGCCTCAAGGTCTGGTGCCTGCGCTTGGCGGCCTGCACGACCTTGCCCTGGAGGTTGCCGAGGTCGCGTTCCATCCGCCCGCGCGTCGACTCCGCGGCGCCCGCGAGGGTCGGGTCGACCTCGGCCACCGCTCCCGCCACCGCCGCCATCCGCTCGCGGACCGCGCCGGCTGCGCCCTCGAGCGCCTGCTCGACGGCGGGGGGGAGCTGCGCCCCCAGGAGGTGGTTCAGCGCCGACTCGTCCCGCGGCTGCAGCGTGCCGAGGGCGAGCCCGGTGCGCCGCAGGAACTTCATCACCGCGGGATCCACGAGCGTCGCGCTGAGCCGCGGCGCGACGAGCGGCATCGGCACCTCGAAGTGGCCGTACACGGGCTTGAGCTGCGCGAGATAGGCGAGCTCGTTGGGTCCGGCGACGTAGCAGACGGTCGGGAACAGCCGGTCCTGCACGATGGGCCGGAGCAGGACGTTCGGGCTGAACCGCGTGGCGTCGGCGCGGACCCGGTCGAGCCAGGCCGAGCGGTCCAGCGTGTCGTCCCCGGCGCGGAGGCGGTCGCCGTCGATGCGCATCGGGAGCCGGCCCCCGTTCCGGAGGAACAGGGCGACGCCGTTCACCGGCGGATCGACCTGCGCATGGAATCCCGCCTCGCGCAGGCGGTCGCCGGTGTCGCGGGCCAGCGTCGTGCTGGCGCCGGCGCTGGCGATCTCGCGCGCGAAGAGGTCCGCGGCCAGCGGCTTCGCGGCCGGGTCGGCGGCATCGAAGACGACCAGCCCGTGCGGGCCCAGCAACTGCTCGATCCACGTGGCGAACGCCTCGACGAGCCCGCGCCCGTTCGCGTACGCGCGGCGGAGGCCGCCCAGCACCTCGGCCGTGAAGTCCGTCTCCGGGAGGGCGTCGACGAGAGCGTCGAGCGCCGGCTCGATCTCGCGTCCGAGGCGGACCCCGGCGGCGGGCGTGCCGGCCGGCGCCTCCGTCTTGAGGGCCACGGTGGCGAGCGCCTGGTCGGCGTCGAGCACGCCGCAGGTGCGAATCTCGTCGAGATCGTGGTCTTCCGCATCGATCCAGAAGACCGCCACCGCCGGGACCCCGAAGACGCGCTCCGCGCGCCGGGCCAGGCGGATGGCCGAGACCGCCTTCAGCAACGTGTACAGCGGTCCTCCGAAGAGGCCCGCCTGCTGGCCGGTCACCACCGCGACGGACCGTCGATCGTCGAGGCGCGCCGCGGCGTCGACGGCCGCGCCCGGCGCCCCGCGGGCGCGCTGCTGGGCGCGAACGATCCGTCCGATGGCCGGCGGGTCTCCGCCGAGCTGCGCGCGGGCCGCGATGGCCGCCCCCCAGGCGCCGTCGTCGGCGGGGTCGCCGGCGAAGAACGGCCGGAGCGCGTCGAAGTTGGCCACGTACTCGGCGGCCAGCCGCTTGATGCCGGGAAACTCCTTGAAGTCGACGGGCAGCGGGACGCTGTGGGGAGGGGCGGAGAGCTCCGAAGACACTGGGCCTCACTGTCGCAGAGCGGGTGCGAGGTGTCAAGCGACGGCCGCGGTCCCGGCGATGGCCGGGCCGCGGGCGCGATGCCGTCGGCAATCGGCCTATCGCATTGAAAAACCGTGCACTTCCTGCTATCCTGGGGTCCCGAATCGGAGGAACGCTCCCCCTGACACACGGTCTTTCCGACGCGTACCATTCTCCCCGTGCATTCGGCCCCTACGAGGTGATGCACCAGATAGGGAGCGGCGTCCTCGGCCCCGTCTACCGCGCGCGCCGCTCGGACGGCGATCTCCTCGGGGATCGTCTGTTCGCCCTGAAGGCCTTCCACGTCGATCTGACCCCCGAGCAGACCATCGTGTTCGGCGACGCCCTGCAGGAGATGGTCGAGCTGGGGCTCACGCACGCGGCGGTGGTTAGTCCGGTGTGGGCCGGCGTCGCCGACGGGGTGCCCTGTGTCGCCTGCGAGTACGTCGCGGGCGAGTCGCTCGACGTCAGGATGCGTCCCCGCGTCCCTCTGGCGGCCGAGGCCGCCCTGCCGTACATCGTCCAGATCGCCGAAGCGCTGGACGCCGCGCACGCCCGGGGGCTCGTCCATGGCGCCCTCCATCTCCGCGACGTCCTGATCACCCCGGACGGCGCGCGGGTGGGCGGCTTCGGCATCGTCGCGGCGCTCGACCGGGTGGGACACCGTTGTCCGTTGCGGCCGCCCTACGCGGCCCCCGAGCAGATCGCAGGTGCCGAGTGGGGCGAGGCGGCGGACCGGTACGCCCTCGCGGCGGTGGCCTGCGAGCTGCTCACGGGGCGCCGGGCCGCCGCGGGCGGCGGAATGGCCGGGAACGTCGAGGGGGTCGTGGATGCGCAGGCGGCCCCGCGTCTGACGGCGCTCCTGAACGCGGCGCTCGCGACGGACCCCGCCGGGCGCCCCCCGTCGGCGGAGCGGCTCGCCGACGATCTGGCCGGTGCGTTGTCGTGGACCGGCGCCGCCGGCGTCCGCCGGGCGCTGGCCGCGGCTGACGGTGACGGGGTCGAGAAGTCGGGTGGCAGCCATGCGCCGGGTCGCGCGGAGAGCGATCCGGCGATCGCCGGCGGCGACCCTCCCGTGGGAGAGGAGCCGGTCGTCGCCGCGGCCGGAGGGACCGTGATGCGGAAACGAAGGAAGCGCGTGCCTTGGCGGGGGAAGCAGTCGGAGGTCGACTGGACGGATCGGGCGCTCGATCTCGGCCCCCCCGTCGGGCGGGCCGGGACCGGGGCCGGCGATGCGCAAGCGGGCGGCGCCGCGGCCCGGGAGCCCGTCTCGGCCGCGGGCGGCGATCCGATCGATGCGGCCCTGGGCGCCGCCCCCGGCGACGGGCACGATGACGGCGGCGACCTCGATCTGCGGGCGGACGCCGACACGCTGGCCGACGTCGCCGAGGGTCTCCACGCCGGCCTGCGGGACGGCAGGGGGACGGTGGCCGGCGCCGGGCCGGACGAGGTCGGTCCGGATTCCGATGCGCAGGCTGCCGACGCCTACTCGCCGATCTCGGTGGGCGAGCTGGAGGCGCGGGTCGAGGGCGGCGGTGCGCGCCCGGCCGGCGACGAGCCTTCCGAGGCCGTGCCCGAACCGCGCTACGCCACGGAGGGGGGCGAGGACGGGATGCTCGCGGGCGACCCTGGGCCGGAGGCGGCGCCGGAGTCGCCCGGGTCGGCCGAGACCGGCGACGTCGACGATGACGACGGTGGGTTCGCCCTGACCCCCGAGGAGGGGTACGACTACGGTCTGGAGGACGAGGCCGATGCCGAGGATGCGGCCGGGGAGATCTTCGGTCGCGGCCCCGCCGACCAGGGCCGCCGGCTGCCCGTCGCCCTGGTGGCGGCGATAGGCGTCGCGGTGGCGGTCACCGCGTTCGTCATCGGCCTGGGGTGGATGGGCGGCGGCGAGGACGAAGCGGCCGCCGTCATCGCCGACCAAGCGGGAGAGACGGCGGCCGCCGACGACCCCGCCCGCGCGTTCAGCGAGGCGGTCGTCGACGTCGGCGGTGCCGCGACCGAGCCGCCGGCGGCCCCGGGCGGGACGGGGAACGAGCCGTCGGAAGCCGTGGAGGCCCCTCGTGGCGCCGGGTCTCCGGCTCCGTCGGCTCCGTCGGCTCCGTCGGCTCCGCCGGCGCTTGAGCCCTCCCCTGCGGCGCGGGTCGCGGACCCGGAAACGCCGCGGGCCGCGCCTCCGCCCCCGGCCGCGCTTCCTCCGCCGGAGCCGGTGGTCGCCGAGGGGCGGCTGCTGGTGCGTTCCATGCCTCCGGGGGCCGAGGTGATCGTCAACGGCGAATCCAGAGGCACCACCCCCCTCGCGTTGGCGGAGCTGCCGTACGGCCCCTACGAGGTCGAGGTGATCCTGGCCGGCTACCCCCCGCGGCGCGAGCAGCTCATGCTCGACGCCGGCGATCCCATCGGGTCGTTGAACGCCGACCTGGCCGCCGCCCCCGCGGCCGGAGGGACGCCGGCGGGTTCGCCTCCCGCGGAGCAAGTTGGGATAGGATCCATTCTCGCCGAGACACGGCCGCCGGGCGCCGCAGTCTGGCTCGATCAGCGGCTCGTCGGCGAGACGCCCGTGTCGATCCCCGACGTGCCGGCGGGCGCCCACCGGATCGAGTTCAGGCTCGACGGCTACCGGACCTGGACCACCACCGTCGAGGTCGCTACCGCAACCCAGGCCCGCGTGGCCGCATCGCTCGACGACGCTGCTCGATGAACGCCGTCCTGGCCCTCGAGAACGGAAGCTGGTACCGCGGCGCCGCCGCCGGCGCGAGCGGCGTCGCGCGGGGCGAGGTCGTGTTCAACACGAGCATGACCGGCTACCAGGAGGTGCTGACCGACCCCTCCTACGCCCGCCAGATCGTCACCATGACGTGCCCCGAGATCGGCAACTACGGCGTCACCGTCGAGGACGTCGAGTCGCGCGGCCCCCAGGTGGCGGGGTTCGTGGTCCGCGAGGCGTCGCCGATCGCGAGCAACTGGCGGTCGACCGGCACGCTGCGCGACTACCTGGCCGACAACGGGGTCGTGGCCATCGCCGGCATCGACACGCGGGCGCTGACCCGCGAGCTCCGGACCGCGGGGGCGATGCGCGGCGTCATCGCCACCGGCGACGTCGACCCGGACGAGCTGGTGGGCCAGGCGCGCGAGGTGGCGCCGATGGAGGGCAGCGACCTCGTGCAGGCGGTGACCTGCGCGGAGCCGTTCGACTGGCCCTCGGGCGGCGACGCGGACGGGGCGGACGGGCTCGAGCCGGCCGGGTTCCGGCGCGCCCCCGCGCGCCCCGGCGACCGGCGGTTCCGCATCGCCGCCTACGACTTCGGGCTGAAGCGGAACATCCTGCGCCGGCTGGCCGCCCACGGGTGCGACGTGCGGGTGTTCCCCGCCGCCACCCCGGCGAGCGAGCTGCTGGCCGTCGAGCCGGACGGCGTGTTCCTCAGCAACGGCCCCGGCGACCCCGCCCCCCTCGACTACGCGGTGGCCAACGCCAGGCGGGTCATCGAGGCGGACATGCCCGTCTTCGGCATCTGCCTGGGGCACCAGGTGCTCTCCCTCGCCATGGGGGCGACCACCTACAAGCTGAAGTTCGGGCACCGGGGCGCGAACCACCCCGTCAAGCAGGTGTCCACCGGGCAGGTCGAGATCACCAGCCAGAACCACGGGTTCGCGGTCGAGCCCGAGTCGGTGCCCGACGACGTCGAGGTGACCCACCTGAACCTCTACGACGGCACCATCGAGGGGCTGCGTCATCGCCGGCAGCCGGTCTTCTGCGTGCAGTACCATCCCGAGGCCTCGCCGGGGCCCCACGACGCCGACTACCTGTTCTCCCGCTTCCTCGAAGAGATGGCGCGCCGCGCCGCCTGACCTCTGCCGCCCATGCCCCGCCGTACCGACATCGAACGCGTCCTCGTCATCGGCTCCGGGCCCATCGTGATCGGCCAGGCGTGCGAGTTCGACTACTCGGGCACCCAGGCGTGCAAGGCGCTCCGGGCCGAGGGCATCGAGGTGATCCTGGTCAACTCGAACCCCGCGACGATCATGACCGACCCCGAGGTCTCGGACCGCACCTACGTCGAGCCCCTGACCTGGGAGGTCGTCCGCAAGGTCATCGCCGAGGAGCGCCCCGACGCGCTGCTGCCGACGGTCGGGGGCCAGACCGCGCTGAACCTCGCCGTCGACCTCCAGGCCAACGGCGTCCTCGACGAGTACGGCGTCTCGCTCATCGGGGCCTCGATGGACGCGATCATGGTGGCCGAGGACCGCCTGAAGTTCCGCGAGGCGATGGAGTCGATCGGCATCGAGGTGCCGGCGAGCGCCTACGCGAGGTCGATCGACGAGGCCATGAGCGTGGTCGACCGCCTCGGCTTTCCCGCCATCGTGCGGCCGTCGTTCACCCTCGGCGGGGTCGGGGGCGGCATCGCCTACAACATCGAGGAGCTCCGCGACGTCGTGACGCGGGGCATCGAGCTGAGCCCGGTGCACGAGATCCTCATCGAGGAGTCGGTCATCGGGTGGAAGGAGTTCGAGCTCGAGGTGATGCGCGACGGCGCCGACAACTTCGTCGTCGTCTGCTCCATAGAGAACATCGACCCGATGGGCGTGCACACCGGCGACAGTATCACCGTGGCGCCGGCCCTGACCCTCACCGACAAGGAGTACCAGCGGATGCGCGACGCGGCGCGGCGCATCATCCGCCGCGTCGGGGTCGAGACCGGCGGCTCGAACATCCAGTTCGCGGTGAACCCCGCCGACGGGCGGATGGTGGCCATCGAGATGAACCCGCGCGTCTCGCGCTCGTCCGCCCTCGCGTCGAAGGCGACGGGCTTCCCCATCGCCAAGATCGCGGCCCGGCTGGCCCTCGGCTACCTGCTCGAGGAGATTCCCAACGACATCACCCGCCTGACCCCGGCCAGCTTCGAGCCCACCATCGACTACATCGTCGTCAAGGTGCCGCGGTGGACCTTCGAGAAGTTCCCCGAGGCCGACCGCACCCTGATGACCCAGATGAAGTCGGTGGGCGAGGCGATGGCCATCGGCCGCACGTTCAAGGAGGCGTTCCTCAAGGGCATCCGCTCGCTGGAGATCGGCCAGAGCGGCCGGCTGTTCCCGCCCCGGCCCGAGCCGGACGACACCGACCCCGACGCCGACGACGCCGCGGCCCTGCAGCGGCAGCTCGTGGTGCCGACCGACCGCCGGATGTTCGCGGTGTTCCAGGCCCTCGACCGGGGATGGAGCGTCGAGCAGGTGCACGAGTTCACCCGCATCGACCCCTGGTTCCTGACCCAGTTCGCCGAGATCGTCGAGCTGAAGCGCGCCGCCGCCCGCGCGGGGTTGCCGGGCCTGTCGGCCGACCTCCTCACCGACCTCAAGCGGGCCGGGTTCGGCGACGAGGAGCTCGGCGGCGCCCTCGGCGCGGCGCCCGGCGCCGTCGGCGACCGCGGCCGCGACGCGGGCCTCGCCCGGGTCTACAAGCGCATCGACACCTGCGCGGCCGAGTTCGAGTCGTTCACCCCGTATCTCTACGGCACCTGGGAGCGGGAGTGCGAGTCGGCCCCCACCGACCGCCGCAAGGTGGTGATTCTCGGCTCGGGCCCCAACCGCATCGGCCAGGGCATCGAGTTCGACTACTGCTGCTGCCACGCCGCGTTCGCCCTCAAGGAGGAGGGCCTCGAGACGGTGATGGTCAACTGCAACCCCGAGACGGTGTCGACCGACTACGACTCCGTCGACCGGCTCTACTTCGAGCCCCTCACCCTCGAGGACGTGTTCGCGGTCATCGAGAAGGAGCGGGCGGCGGGCGGCGACGTCGCCTGCATCGTGCAGTTCGGCGGGCAGACCCCGCTCAAGCTCGCCCTCGGGCTGCAGCGGGCGGGGGTCGATATCCTCGGCACGTCGCCCGACTCGATCGACCTCGCCGAGGACCGCAAGCGCTTCGCGGCCCTGCTGTGGGAGCTGGGCATTCCCCAGGCCCCCAGCGGCATTGCCACCTCGCGGGACGAGGCGCGGGACGTGGCCGCGAAGATCGGCTATCCCCTCGTGGTGCGGCCATCCTACGTGCTCGGGGGCCGGGCCATGGCCATCGTCTACGACGCGGGCGCGCTCGACCGCTACATGACCGAGGCGGTCGACGCCTCGCCCGAGCATCCGGTGCTGATCGACAAGTTCCTCGAGGATGCCTTCGAGCTCGACGTCGACGCGGTGGCCGACTCCGCCGGCGCGGTGGTCATCGGCGGGGTGATGGAGCACATCGAGCAGGCCGGCATCCACTCCGGCGACAGCTCCTGCGTCCTGCCGCCGTACCTCGTCGCCGAGCGGCACCTCGTCACCATCCGCGACTACACCCGCCGGGTGGCCCGGGCCCTCAACGTCATCGGCCTCCTCAACGCCCAGTTCGCCATCAAGGACGACACGGTCTACGTGCTCGAGGTCAACCCCCGGGCGTCGCGCACCGTGCCGTACCTGTCGAAGGCGACGGGGGTGCCGCTGGCGAAGGTCGCGGCGCGGGTCATGGCGGGGCGGACCCTGGGCGAGCTCGGGCTCGTCGACGACCTCGACGTGGCCGGCGTGTTCGTGAAGGCCCCGGTTTTCCCGTTCGTCCGGTTCCCCGGGGTCGACACCATCCTCGGGCCCGAGATGAAGTCGACGGGCGAGGTGATGGGCGCGGCCGCCACCTTCGGGTCGGCCTACGCCAAGGCGCAGCTCGCGGCGGGCCAGAAGCTGCCCGACCGCGGCACCGCGTTCATCAGCGTCAACAACGAGGACAAGGCCAACGTCCTGCCGATTGCCAAGGACCTCGCGGGGCTCGGTTTCTCGCTGCTCGCGACCCGGGGCACCGCCGCCTACCTGCGGGCCCACGGGCTCGAGTCCGAGCTCGTCTACAAGGTCAACGAGGGCCGCCCCCACATCGGCGACCGGCTGCTCAACCGCGAGATCGACCTCGTCGTCAATACGCCGCTCGGCCGCGAGTCCTTCTTCGACGACCGCACCCTGCGCCGCATCGCGACGGTGCTGGGGGTCCCCTGCGTCACCACCCTCACCGGCGCCTCGGCCGCGGTCGACGCCATCCGGGCCCTCAAGGACGAGGCGGTCGACGTGCAGCCGTTGCAGGAGTACCACGCGGCGGTCGCGCGGCCGTAGCAGCCCGTCCCCCGCGCACCGGTACGAGCGCTCGCGTGGTCCGTGGTAGCATGGATTTGCGCTCTGCGCCCGCCGTGGCCGCGGCAGGTTGATGGTGCTGACCATGGGGCGACCGAGGCACCGAGTGCCGTGACCACGCTTTTTCCGATCCAGTCCACCGAGGCGGCTACCCCGCTGGATGCGCGGGGGAACCACTCCCCACAGTACCTCCGCCTTGACGCAGAAACAGACGGTGAACTCCCTGCCCTGCCGGCAGCCACGCTGATTCGCGGAAGAGCCTCGGAAGCGCTCGACCTGTTGCCCGCCGAGAGCGTGCGGACCGTCGTGACGTCGCCACCGTATTGGTCCCTGCGCGACTACGACATCGCAGACCCGTTCGGACGTGACGACACGCTGCGCGACTACGTGACGAGCATCGTCGCCGACTTCCGCAAGCTTCGGCGAGTGCTGACGGACGACGGAACCGTGTGGCTGAACATCGGCGATGCCTACACGTCGGGAAACCGCCGTTACCGGGCGCCGGACCGGAAGAATCGGGCGCGCGCGATGTCCGTCCGGCCGCGGACACCGCACGGGCTCAAACCGAAGGATCTGATCGGGCTGCCGTGGCGTGTGGCTTTCGCGCTGCAAGATGATGGCTGGTGGGTGCGGTCCGAGGTGATTTGGCACAAGCCGAACGCGCACCCCGAGTCGGTCGGCGACCGGCCGACCAAGGCGCACGAAACGGTCTTCTTGCTGTCAAGAGACCAGGATTACTACTACGATGTCGCCGCAGTCCGCGGGACCAACGATCGCCGGCTGCGAACGGTATGGGATATCCCGACCCGCCCGCGGCGGCGCGGCCGGATTCCGGACGATGATCACCCGGCGCCAATGCCAATCAACTTGGCCCGGCGCTGCGTCACGCTCACGAGCGAACCGGGCGACGTGGTGCTCGATCCGTACGCCGGCTCGGGCACGACCCTGCTTGCGGCGGCGCAACTGCGACGACGGTGGGTCGGTATAGAGCTCAAGGTGGAGTTCGTGCGCCTGATCGAGCGTCGCATGAGCCGATGAACGATCGGGACAGGCTCAAGGCGCGCATCGACTCATTGTCGCCGATGGCCGTGCGGTTTGTCGCGCGGCTGGTTGACTCGCTGTCCGAAGCACCGACGCCGAAGACCGTCACGCCGACCTGGTTGACCGAGCATCCCGACTGGATCGAGTACTTCGGGCTCGCGGTTTCGGCTCACCACGGCACGACGACGGAGCCTCTCGGGCAGAAGAGCTTCGAGGCCGTGTTACGCAATGCGTGCGAAGCCTTGGACTGGCCGACTGACCCGCCGGGCTCGGCGACGCGGAGATTCGTGGACATGGCGGTCACACCGGCCGACGGAACCATGCGGCGGCTGTCGTTGAAATCGACGGCCGCCAAGAACCTCCGCGAGCGTACCGCGCATATCTCGAAGCTGACAGAAGCCGCCTGGATTCAGGATGCAAGGAGTGCCAGAGCACGCCGACCTCGACGGCGGACGCTGTCCACGGCCTTCTCGAGTTCCCGATGTTGACCTCGCGCGTCGCGGGAATCCTCGGATGCGATGAACGCGAAGAGGTCGGCTTTGTCGATGCGAGCTTCAATCTCAGTCCAGGTCTCGCGGGTTAGAGGGTCTTGTCGATGGAGTAAACCCACGCCCTTACGCCGTACTTGAGCAGATGGTACCCGAGAGGATACGTCGAATCCGCGGCGCCAAGGCCGCCGGGATTCGGCGGGCGTCGCCCTGGTCTAACTAAGAACGCCGACAGCCCCTTGTGTGCGATGTCGATAGAACACTGTAACACGACACATGGCGTGTTGCAGTGCCCGGCGTATCGCTCAGCTCGTCGAGGGTGTGGCCTGGTCCGGGGAGATCCGGGCTCTCTGCCGGATCCCCCCATCGCGGTCGTTCTCGGGCGGACGCAACCGCTGCGACATGCGGCGGGCGCGGGCTGCGCAGGTTCTGCGACGCCGCACCGGCGCGTTGCCTCCTGCCCGGCGCATGCGCCCCGCCACGATTCTTGCAGGGGCAGGGACCGTGTCGGTTCCTGCGTCCCTGGCGGCGGTGCCGTTGCTGGTCGGGGCGGCGGTGGGCGCCTGGGTCCCGCTGCCCGTGGGTGGCCTGCGAGCGGCCCTGGTCGCCGTCTGGGTGATGGCGCTCGCGGCCTTCGCGCGCCGCGTGGCGGGTCGCCGGGTGGCGGGGCTCCTGGCCGCCGGCTTCGCGCTCGGGGGGGCGGCGCTGGCCGCGGGGGAGCGGGGGGCGGCCCTCGAGACCCCGTTGAGGGCGTGGTTCGACCGGCAGCCGGAAGCGGCGGGCGCCGGGCGGGTCGGGCCGGTGCGGCTCGAAGGGCGGCTGTTGCGCGACGCCCGGGTCACGGACTTCGGGGCCGCCTTCGACCTGGGCGTCTCGCGCGTCGGCCGGGCCGGCGAGTGGGTGCCGGTCACGGGAGGCGTCCGGCTGTCGGTCGGCGGCGAGGCGTGGGCCGATCGGCTCCCGGCGTGGCGGGAGGGGCGCCGGCTGAGGGTGTCCGCCACGCTGCGTCCCATCTCCGCGTTCAACAACCCCGGGAGCGGCGATCAGGCGCGGCGGCAGGCGCTGCGGGGGACGGCGCTGCGGGGGTCGATCAAGAGCGGCCTCCTCGTCGACGTGGCGGCGCACGGGCCGCGGCGGTCGGAGCTGGCCGCGTCGGCCCGCGGCTTTGTCCGGCGCGCGGTGGCCCGCTCGGTGGGGCGCCACGGGGACCAGTCGGCGGCCATCGTCACCGCGATTCTCATTGGGGACCGAAACCGGCTCGACCCCGAGACCACCCGCCGCCTGCAGGACGGCGGCATCTACCACGTCATCGCGATCTCCGGCGGCAACATCGCCATCCTCACGGGCTGTCTGCTGTTCCTCGGCCGCCTGTCCGGCCTGCGGCCCCGGCCCCGGCTGCTGATGGTGGTGGCGTGCGTGCTCGCGTACAACGCCGTGGTGGGGGACGAGGCGTCGGTGACGCGGGCCACGACGGCGGCGGTGATCGTCCTCGGCGCCCGCCTCCTCGACCACCGGACGCCCGCGCTCAACGTGCTGGCGGCCACCGCCGCCGGCATCGCGATGGTCTCGCCCCTGGCCGTGCTCGATCCCGGGTTCCTCCTGACTTTCGGCGCCACCCTCGGCATCGTGCAGGGCGCAACCCGGGTGGCGGCCTTCTTCCATCGCGGCGCCGAGCGGCCGCCGATGTGGGTCGCGGCCCCGGCGGGCCTGTTGGCGGCCACCCTGTGCGCCGAGGCCGTGCTCATGCCGATAGGGGCGGCCCTGTTCGGCCGCGTGAGCTTCGCCGGCCTCGTGCTCAACTTCGCCGCCATACCCCTGATGACCCTGACCCAGATGGCGGGGCTGGCCTCGGTGGGGCTGGACGCGGTCCACCACGCCCCCGCCGCGGCCGCCGGCTACGCGGCGCATCTCGCCGCGACGGGGTTGGTGGAGTCCACCCGGCTCCTCGACGTCTGGCCGTGGCTGGTGTTCCGGGTGCCGCCGCCCGCGCCCCTCACCCTGGTCGTCTACTACGCGGCGCTCGCGGGGCTGATGTGGCGGGGGCGGTCGACCCGCCCCCGAATCGCCGCGCAGGTCGTCACCGCGGCGGCGGCGCTCTGGATCGTCTCCACGCCGTGGCGTCCTCCTCTCGCGGGACACCCGCGACCCGGCTGGCTGCGGGTGAGCGTGCTCGACGTGGGTCAGGCCGACGCGACGCTGGTGCAGACGCCCGGTGGGCAGGCGGTCCTCGTCGATGCCGGCGGGTCGATCAGCCCGCGGTCGGAGATGGGTAGGCGCATCGTGGTGCCGGCCCTGTGGTCTCTCGGCGTACGGCGGCTGGACGCGGCGGTGGCGACCCACGGCCACCCCGACCACATCGGCGGGCTGCCCGGGGTGCTGCGCGACCTGCCGGCCGGGGAGGTCTGGGAGGGGGTGCCGGTCGAGGGGCACGGGGGTCTCGACGCGCTGCGGCAGGCGGCGGAGGCGGTGGGCGCGCGTTGGCGGCGGGTCGCGGCCGGCGACCGGCTCGAGCTCGGCGGCGTGTCGTTCGAGGTGCTCCATCCGCCCGTGCCCGACTGGGCGCGCCCGCGGGTCCGGAACGACGACTCGGTGGTGCTCGACGTGCGCTTCGGCGGCGTCGCGGTGCTGCTGCCGGGCGACATCGGGGTGGACGTGGAAGGAGCGGTGGCCGCGGCCCTGGCCCCGGCGCCGTTTCGGCTCGTCAAGGTGCCGCACCACGGCAGCGCGGGCTCGAGCTCCGAGCGGCTGGTGACAGCGGCCGGGGCGTGCGTCGCGGTGGTGAGTGCGGGCCGCGCGAATCCGTTCGGCCATCCCTTGCCCGCGGTGACCGCGCGGTACCGCCAAGCCGGGGCGCTGGTGCTGGAGACGGGGCGGGACGGGGCGGTCATTCTCGAGACCGACGGGCGCGAGGTGCGGTTGCGGACCGCCGCCGGGCGCCGCTGGCGGTACGACGCCACCGGCGAGCCCTGTGCGGGAACGCCGGGTTGAGGAGCACGGTCGAGGTGCAGATGTTCACCGGGCGGAAGGCGACCAACCCACCCCGGGCGCCGACAATGGGCGACGGTAGAAGCGTTGGCTGACACGCGCGTCGTGTTCTCCGCTCGGGCGCGCCGCGACCTGCGACGGATCGACGCGCCAGCGCGAACCCGCATCGTTGCCGGCATCGATCAGTACGCGGGAGCCGGCGTTGGCGACGTCAAGCGCGTACAGACTCGAGCGGCGCTTCGTCTCCGGGTCGGCGACTGGCGAGTGTTCTTCAGGCGGGCGGACGAAGGCACGATCGAGATCGATGCCATCCTCCATCGGCGCGAGGCGTACAGACGACCGTGACTGACGCAGCAGGCTTGACGGGATCCGTGTAGCGCCGAGTGCTCAGGATTCGATCCCCAACTCGCGCTTGATCTCGGCCATCGTGAAGGTGCGGCCGGCGGCGTGGTCCGCGCGTCCCTCGTCGAGGGCGTGGACTGCCTCTTCGCTCAACTCCTCCTGGGCCCGGCCAGCCTGCGGTCGCGCGGGCGGAACGCCGCGCGGGTGGGTCCGTGCCGACCGTACCCCGTCGATAGGCATCTTGCGCTCTCCTCAGCCGTTCATCCTGCACGATCATACCAGCCTGGCCCCGGTGCTCGCGTGTGTCGAGCAGACGGCTTGCCGAGCGGGTCGCCGCCCGCGCGAGCCAACCTGCGTTCGGCGGTTCGGTGCAGGCGAGCTCAAGTTCCGGCGCTCTCTCCATCCCGGGTGATTCGCGGCAGCGTCTTGACGGCCTCCCATTCCCGCTCGAGCTCCTCGGAAGAGGCGTCGTGCAGGGTGCGGCCGCGGCTCTCGAAGCGCTTCTCGACGGCGCGGAAGCGCCGGGTGAACTTGGCGTTGGCGGTCCTGAGGGCCGACTCGGGATCGACCCGCAGCTTGCGGGCGGCGTTCGCGACGGTGAAGAGCAGGTCGCCGAGCTCCTCCTCGATCCGCCCCGGGTCTCCTCCCGCGATCGCGTCGCGCAGCTCGGCGATCTCCTCGTCGGCCTTGTCGACGACCTGCTCCGCCTCTTCCCAGTCGAAGCCCACGTTGGCCGCGCGGGCCCCGATGCGCGAGGCCCGCAGCAGCGACGGCAACGCCTCGGGGATGCCGTCGAGGAGGGTGGTGCGGCCGCCATGCGCGCCGGCGCGCTCCTGGCGCTTGATGCGCTCCCACTGCCGCTTGACCTCGGCGGGAGAGAGCGCACGGCCGGCCCCGCCATCGGGGCCGGCGGCAGCGCCGCCGCCAGCGTCGTCTCCGGCCGCGTTGCCGCCGGAGGCGGTTCCGTCACCGGCAGCCCCGTCACCGGCGGTCCCGTCACCGGCGGTCCCGTCGCCGGCGGCCCCGTCACCGGCGGCCCCGTCGCCGAACACGTGAGGGTGCCGCCGGACGAGCTTGGCGGTCACCGCCTCGGCCGCGTCGGCGATGGTGAAGTCCCCGTCCTCGGCGCATATCTGGGCCACGAACACCGCTTCGAGCAGGAGGTCTCCGAGCTCCTCGCACAGGGCGGCGCGGTCGCCGCGGTCCATCGCCTCGACCACCTCGTAGGCCTCTTCGAGCACGAACGGCCGCAGCGAGGCGACCGTCTGCTCGCGGTCCCAGGTGCAGCCGCCGGGCGACCGCAGCGTGCGCATGGTGTCGACGAGCCGCGCGAACTGCGCGCCCGCGTCGGCGGTGGGCGGGAGAGGGTCGGATCGCTTCGCCTTGGTCATATCGTTCCCCCTACTTTACGATCCCGTGAAGGGCGGACAGCGGTGCGACCGCCGCGGTCATCGTTGCCCGGGGAGGCACGAGGGCTGCCGGGGCGACGGCGTCGGGGTCTGCCGCAGCATCCGGGAGCCCTCCGAGAGACCATGACCACCCCGCCGCCCGAGATCTCGTTCAATGCCCTCGTCGTCTCGCTCGCGACGTCCGCCGCCGTCCACTTCGGCGACGTCGTCGACCCCGCCACCGGGCGGAAGCGTTCCCCCAATCCAGCCGCCGGCGGCAACATGCTCGACCTCCTGGCGGTCCTGGCGGAGAAGACGCGCGGCAACCTGACGCCGGACGAGGAGCGGTTCCTGACCCGCGTCCTCCAGGAGCTGCGGATGCGCTTCGCCGAGGTCAGCCGGGGGGGCGACCGGCCGGCCTCGCCCTGACGCCATGCAGGTCACGTTCCTCGGCACCGGGACCTCGGCCGGCGTGCCGGTGGTCGGCTGCGACTGCGCCACCTGCCGTTCCGACGATCCCCGGGACCGGCGGTGGCGGCCGTCGGTCCATCTCGAGCTCGCCGACCGGACCCGCGTCGTCGTCGACACCACGCCCGACTTCCGTTCGCAGGCCCTGGCCTTCGGGCTGACCGGCGTCGAGGTCATCCTGTTCACGCACGAGCACGCCGACCACATCATGGGCCTCGACGACGTCCGGCCCTTCAACTTCCGGCAGGGGACGACGATTCCGTGCCTCGGCGACGCGTCGACCCTCGCCGCGTTGCGGCGGGTGTTCTCCTACGCCTGGGACCCCGCCGCGCCCCGGGGCGGGGGGCTGCCGCAACTGCGGCTGCTCGAGGTGACCGGCCGGTTCTCGCTGGGGCGGGCGCAGGTCGTGCCCATTCCCCTCCTGCACGGCACTCGCCCCATCCTCGGCTACCGGGTGGACGACTTCGCGTACCTGACCGACTGCAGCGAGATCCCGGAGAGCTCTTGGCCTCTGCTCGGCGGCCTCGAGGTGCTGGTGCTCGATGCGCTGCGCCACCGTCCCCATCCCACTCACCTGTCGCTGAGCCAGGCGGTGGAGACGGCCGCGCGCATCGGGGCCGCGCGGACCTACTTCACCCACATGTGTCACGACCTGCCTCACGCGGAGACGTGCGCCGCCCTGCCGCCCGGCGTGACCCTGGCTCACGACGGCCTCGTCATCGAGGTGCGGGAGCCTGCGCCGTAGAACGGCGTGGGTTCCTGGCGGGTTGGTTGGGCGCCGAGCGGAGCGTCTGACGACGATGGGGGCCAGGAGTCCGCGCCGCGGAACGGCGCGGGCTCCTGGAGGGTCGGTCGGGCGCGGACCGGAGCCGCCGGCGACGATTGGCGGGCCGCGGGTGCGGGTGACGTCCCCGCGGCCTTCGCGAGGTCCGGGAAGGCCCGGCTCGCTCGCGGCACGGGCGGCGACTGGCGTATGATGATGGGCTGGCCGATGCCGTACGAGACTCGACCGGGGGACCGGGTGCGGATCGTTCGCTTTCCCGACGACGGGGACGCGCCGGGCTGGCGCCGCCCGGTGCTGGCCCTCGGCAACTTCGACGGCGTGCACCGCGGGCACGCCAAGATCATCGAGCAGGTGCGGCGCCGGGCCGACGAGCAGGGGGCGACGGCCGCTGTGCTCACGTTCGACCCCCACCCGTCCCGGGTGCTCCGACCGGACAAGGCGCCGCCGCTGCTGATGACCGGTCCGCAGAAGCTCGCGGCCCTGGCCGAGGCCGGGATGGACGGCGTTGCGGTGGTGCGGTTCACGCCCGAGCTGTCCCGCTGGGCGCCGGAGACCTTCGTCCACACCGTGCTGGTGGAGTGGCTGCAGGTGGCCGAGGTGTGGGTGGGGGCGAACTTCCTCTTCGGTCACGATCGGGCCGGCAACTTCTCGCTGCTGCGGTCGCTGGGTGCGCGCTACGGGTTCCGGGCCGAGAAGATCGATCCGGTGCGCTATCGCGACTTCGTCGTCAGCAGCTCGCGCGTCCGGCGCCTGATCGGCGAGGGTCGGGTGGACGAGGCCGGCGCGCTGCTGGGGCACCACTACGCGCTCGAGGGCACCGTCACCCGCGGGGACGGCCGCGGCCGGAACATCGGCTATCCCACCGCGAACCTCGAGACCGCGAACGTCCTGTTCCCCCCGAACGGCGTGTACGCCTCCGCGGTGGTGATCGACGGAGACATCCACGCCGCGGTGACCAACGTCGGGGTCCGGCCGACGTTCGGGGGCGCGCCGGACGGGCCGGTGGTCGAGTCGCACCTGTTCGACGTCGACCGAGACCTCTACGGGCTGGACGTCCGGGTCGCGTTCATTCAGCACCTGCGCGAGGAGCGATCCTTTGCCGACCGGGACGCCCTGCGGGCGCAGATCGCCCGCGACTGCGACGAGGCCCGCGGGCTGTTCCGGCGGATTTCACTGTAAGATCGCCACAGGCATGGGAAAGACCGGGCGCGCCTCGGACTCCGCGGCGTCCATCGGCCTGAACGTGACGTTGCCCTGCGAGGCGCGGTACCTTCCGCTACTGCGTCAGCTCGCCGAGCGGGCGGCCGACCATCTCGGCTACCGGACCCCGCATCGAGACGACGTCGTCGACGCGATCGAGCAGGCGGTGCTCGGGGTGTTCGAGCCCGGCGCCGCCTATACGCACGTCGAGCTGTGTCTGGCGGCGAGCGGACGCAACCTGCAGGTCCGCATCCGCTACCTCGGCGCCTCCCCGCCGCGTGACGGCGCGCCGGTCATCGAGCGGCTCCTGTCCCGATCCGGTCCCGACGGCGTGCCCCTCGACCGGCTGCGGCGCTCGATGCGTACGGTGGTCCTGGGGTGCGGGTCGGACGACGACGGGGCCGACTTCTGCGAGTTGACGAGGGCCCTGCCGGAGGTTTCGCAGGAGTCTGCGCCGTAGGAACGACGCGGAGTCCCGGATGGTCGGCTGGGCGGTGAGCGGAGCCGCGGGCGACGCTCCCGGGGCCAGGAGTTCGCGCCGCGGCGCGGACTTTCCGGAGGTTCAATCGGGCGGTGAGCGGAGCCGCGGGCGACGCTTCACGGCCAGGAGTCTGCGCAGATCACGGCACGTCGGCGGAACCGGAGCCGCGGGGCGACGCGTCGCCCGGGCCGGGCTTCTGCGCCCGAGGCGAATGCGTCTTTACAACACCCTGACACGCCGGGAAGAGCCGTTCACCCCGTTGCGGGGCCGGACGGTGCGCATGTACACGTGCGGGCTCACCGTCTATGCGCGCGGCCACATCGGCAACTTCCGAACCTTCGTCGCCCTGGACGTGCTGAGGCGGGCGTTGCGGCACGTGGCGGGGTTCGACGTGCGGCAGGTGATGAACTTCACCGACGTCGACGACCGCACCATCGTCGAGTCGAGGGCCGCGCAGGTGCCGCTGCGCGAGTACACGGACCGGTTCATCGCCGCCTTCCGGGAAGACGCGGCGTCGCTGGGGCTGGAGCCGGTCGAGGCGTACCCCCGCGCCACCGACGAAGAGAACCTGCGCTCGATGGTCGAGATGATCCAGGCCCTGGAGGCCAACGGGCACACCTACCGCAGTGACGGGTCCGTCTATTTCCGCATCGCGACCCTGCCCGACTACGGCAAGCTGGCCCGGCTCGACCACGAGGGGATCAAGCCGGGGGCGCGCATCGACTCGGACCGCTACGACAAGGACGACGCGCGCGACTTCGTGCTCTGGAAGGCGACCGGCCCGGACGAGCCGACCTGGGACTACGGGGTGGGGCCGGGGCGTCCCGGGTGGCACATCGAGTGCTCGGCGATGGCCCATCGCCTGCTCGACGGGTCGCCCATCGACATTCACGCCGGCGGCGTCGACCTCGTGTTTCCGCATCACGAGAACGAGATCGCCCAGGCGGAAGGGGCGAGCGGCGAGACCTTCTCGCGGTTCTGGGTCCACGTCGAGCACCTCCTGCTCGACGAGGGCGCCAAGATGTCGAAGTCGCTGGGCAACGTCTTCACCGTGCCCGACGTGCTCGAGCGGGGCTACCGGGCCTCGGCCCTGCGCTATGCGCTGCTGTCGGTCCACTACCGGAAGCAACTGCGGTTCACGTGGGGCGGGATCGACCAGGCCGAGGAGGCCCTGAAGCGGGTCATGGCGTGCCTGGCCCGGCTCGGCGCCCTCCGGGGCGGCGAGGCCCACCCCGCGGTGGCGGCGCGGGTCGAGGCGGCGCGGCGCGACTTCGACGACCGGCTGGCCGACGACCTGAACGTGCCGGGCGGCCTCGGGGTGATGTTCGAGCTCGTCCGTTTCGTCAATACCGCCATCGACGACGGCGAGATCGGCGAGCCCGACGTCCAGGCCGTCGAGGCCGCTTTCGAGGGCTTCGATCGGGTGCTGGGGGTCATCGCCCTGCGCCGGGAGGAGGAGAGCCTCGCCGCGGTGCCGGTCGAGGAGATCGAGCGCCTGATCGCCGAGCGGAAGGCAGCCCGGGCGCGGCGCGACTTCGCCGCCGCCGATGCCATTCGCGGCGATCTCGACGCGCGGGGCATCGTGCTGGAGGACACCCCCGGCGGCACGCGCTGGCAGCGGAAGTAGCTGGCCCGGCTCTTGCTTCTGGTCCTGGCGGACGATGACCCGCGCCCGCCAGTCCCTCGGTCGACTCGGTGAGGACCTCGCCTGCCGCGAGCTGCAGCGCCGGGGCTGCGCCATCCTCGCCCGCCGCTTCCGCACCCGCTTCGGCGAGATCGACGTCATCGCGCGGGACGGTCCCACGCTGGTGTTCGTCGAGGTCAAGACCCGGCGCACGGCCGCGTTCGGGGGTCCGACGGCGGCCGTGAACCCGGCCAAGCAGCGGCGGCTCGTCAACATGGCGCGCAGCTATCTGATGGGCCTCGGCGGGCCGGCGCCGCCGTGCCGCTTCGACGTCGTGGGGGTCACCGCGGCCCCCGGCCGGCCGCCGGTCCTCGAGGTGGTCGAGGACGCGTTCTCCGCGCGTGCGCCTTGATGCCGCCCCGGCCCTGTGGTACCTTAGCTTTGCAGCAGTTGGGACGAGCGGGAATAACTCAGTGGTAGAGTGCGACCTTGCCAAGGTCGAAGTCGCGGGTTCGAATCCCGTTTCCCGCTCCACTCTTCTCCGGCGGTGCGCCTCCGCATCGCCCGGGCGGTCTGCCGGGCGGTAACGCCGGTTGACCTC
The DNA here is from genome assembly GCA_022820675.1 of Vicinamibacteria bacterium. Taxonomy (GTDB): domain Bacteria; phylum Acidobacteriota; class Vicinamibacteria; order Vicinamibacterales; family UBA8438; genus JAJEEA01. Next base: position 29,317 of record JAJEFC010000236.1, read on the forward strand.
GTCCCTCCCGGCGCCGTCGCCAAGTGGTAAGGCAGAGGTCTGCAAAACCTCCATCCCCGGTTCAAATCCGGGCGGCGCCTCCAATTCTCCCATGCGATCCTCGTTGCGGGCCCTGGGGTGGTCCGTCTACCTGCCCTCGAGCCTGATGGCGGTGGCGCAGATGGCGCTGCTCGTCGTCCTCCCGCTCTACGTGCTCGACCTGGGGGGGACCCTCTCGGTGGCCGCCCTCGTGGTCGCGATGCGCGGGTTCGGCAGCGTCGTCGTGAACGTGCCCGCGAGCCTCGTCATCGAACGCTACGGCTACAAGACCGGCATGCTCCTGGGGAACGGCCTGATGGCGGCCGGCGCGGTGGTCATCGCGCTATCCGCGTCACCCGGGGTGCTGGCCCTCGCCACGCTGGCCTTCGGCGCCGGCGCGGGCACGTGGCTGCTCGCCCGCCTGGCCTGCATCACCGAGCAGGTCGCCACCCGCCAGCGGGGCAAGGCCATGGCCGGCCTCGCCGCGCTGCAGCGCGTGGGCCTGCTGCTCGGTCCGCTGCTGGGCGGGGTGGGGGCGGAGCAGCTCGGCTTCCGCGCGGTGTTCCTGGCCATCGCGGCGGCCGCGGTGCTCACGCTGTCGCTGGTCTGGATGGTGGCGCCGCCGGCGTCGCCCGAGGGGCGCACGGCGGGCCGCGTGCCGGGGGCGGAGACCGGCCGCTCGGCCGCCGCCATGCTGCTGCTGGTGCCCCGCATGCTCCGCCGCCACCGCCGCATCTTCCTGGGGGCCGGCGTCTTCGCGTTCTGCCTGCAGCTCGTGCGCGAGCAGCGCCGCCTGCTGGTGGTGCTCTGGGGCACCCGGATCGGGATCGACCCCGAGGCGATTGGCCTCATCGTGAGCGTCGCGGCGACGGTCGACCTCGCGATGGCGCCGGTGGCGGGTGTCGTGATGGACCGCTGGGGCCGCAGGGCGGCGGGCGTCGGCTCGATCGTCACGCTGGGGACGGCGATGGGGCTCCTGCCCCTGACCGGCTCGGCCGCGACGTACGTGGGCGCGGCGTTGCTGGCCGGCATCGGCAACGGGCTGGGCAGCGGCATCCTGCTGACCCTCGGGGCGGACCTCGCCCCCGCCGACGAACGCAGCCGCTTCCTGGGAGTGTGGCGGCTGGTGGGCGACTGCGGGGTCCTCGCGGGGCCGCTGCTGACGTCGGCGGTGGCCTCGCTGCCCGCCGCCCTGGTCCTGACCTGGCTGATCGGGGCCGCCGGCGGCGGCGTGCTGTGGCGCCGCGTGCCGGAGACGCTGCGGCCGGCGGCGGACGGCAGGCAGGAGGCGGGATGAGCTGGGAGATCGAGGTCACCGACGAGTTCAAGTCGTGGTGGAACGAGCTCACGGAGAAGGAACAGGACGACGTGACCGAGGCGGTGGAGGTGCTCGAGGAGCACGGCACGAACTTGCCGAAGCAGTACTCCTCGTCGGTTCTCCCATCGAGGCACGGGCACATGCGGGAGCTTCGGGTCCAGAGCTGCGGCCGGCCGATCCGGATCTTCTGTGCGTTCGACCCGCGACGAACGGCCATCCTGCTGATTGGCGGGCGCAACAGGGGGCATGAGCAGCGATTCTATCGGGAACACGTGCGGCGTGCGGACGCGATCTACGATCAGTACATTCGGGAGCTGCGTCGCGAAGGGCTGATCGGATCGGAGAGAGGGTGGTAGCGATGGGGCACCGACCATTCAGGGAGCTGACGAAGGACTTCAGCCCGGAACGCCGGGCGCGCATCGAGGAGGGCAAGGCGAGGATCCGCGCGGAAGTGGAGCGTGAGAAGGCGGAACGTGCCGCGCGGGAGTCGGCGCGGCGTGATGAAGGCCCGTCACGGCCGGCGGCGAGCGCGAGGCACTGACGCGAGTCAGAGCGACCGACGAGGGCCGCAGCCGGTGTCAGGGCGGCCCGGGCCGGTGCTCGGCGTCCAGGCGGCGCATCACCTCGATGGTGTGCGTCGGCGGCGCCTCGATTCGCCTCCTCAGGGTGCCCCGAGCCGGTGCTCGGCGTCGAGCCGCCGCATCAGCTCGATGGTGTGCGTCGGCGCCTCGAACTCCGCCTCCTCGAGGGGCGTCCGCCCGTGGTGGTCGAGGGCGTCGAAGTCGGCGCCGTTCGCGGCCAGGTACTCGACGATGGCGTCCTCGCCGGCGCGGATCGCGGTGTGCAGCGCGCTGGGCCGGCCCGCGGGGCGGGCGTTCACGTCCAGGCCCAGCTCCACCATCAGCTCGACCGCCTCGAGGTTGCGGCCACGGGTGGCGAGCAGCACCCCGCCCGCGCCGTGGTGGGAACGCGCCGCGGGGTCGGCCCCGAGGCCGAGGAGGGCCCGCAGCATCTCCACGTTGCCGGCCTGGGCCGCGGTGAGAAACGGCGTCAGGCCGCCGGTACGGCGCGCCGCCGCGGCGGCCCAGTCGTCCGCCCGCCCGGTGCGGGCGTTCAGGTCGGCCCCGCGGGCGACGAGGGTCCTGACCATCTGGAGGTTGCCCTGTCGGACCGCCGCGTGAAGCGGCGTGCTGCCGGTGCGGTCGCGCGCGTCGACGTCGGCCCCCTCGTCGAGCATCAGCCGGGTGACGGCGTCGCTGCCGGCGGCGATGGCGAGCAGGAACGCGGTGCCGCCGTCGGGGGCGGCGGCGTGGGGGTCGGCCCCGGCCGCGATCAGGGCGAGTGCGCTCGCGGCGTCCCCGTGCTGGGCCGCGAACAGGAGCGGCCGGAAGCCGTTGCGGGAGACCGCGTCGACGTCGGCGCCCCGCTCGACGAGGAGCGCGGCGATGGACGGATGCCCCCCGGCGATGGCCCACATCAGCGGCGTCTGTCCCATTCGCGACTCCGCCGCGTCGACGTCGGCCCCCCGGTCGAGCAGCAGCCGCACCAGCTCCTCGTCGCCGCCGTGAACCGCGGCCAGCAGCGCCGTGTCACCGCTCCAGCGGGTGGCGCCCACGTCGGCGCCGGCGTCGAGGAGGAGGCGGGCGAGGGCGAGGTTGCCGTCGGCGCAGGCGAAGAGCAGCGGCGTCTCCCCGTTCTCGTCCACCGGGTCGGGTTCGGCCCCTGCTTCCAGCAGGGCGGCGGCGATGTCGGCGTCGCCGCGGAAGGCGGCCCAGGAGAGCGGCGTCGAGCCGTCGGCGCGGACGGCGTTGACGTCTGCGCCGTCCGCCAGCAGGGCTCGCACGGCGTCGCGGTCCAGCCGTTGCACGGCGTCGAACAGGCTCCTGGCCGGGTCGGGCGCTTGCGCTGCCCCCGGTCGGGGCGCCGCCAGCGCGAGGACGAGCAGCATGGTGCCCGTGACGAGGCGCGGCAGGGTGCTCATGGCCGCTAATGGTAAACTGCCGGCGTCGTGGCTCGCCAGGGTATCAGCCGTTCGAAGCTCGGAGCGGCCCGAAGCACGGCCTGCGCGGTTGCGCTGGGGCTCGTGCACGGGCTCGCCGCCGCGCCGAGCGCGGCCGGCCAGCCGGTTCCGCCGGAGCGCTCTGCAGCGTCAGCCGGGCTCGCCGCCGCCGTTCCCAGTTCGGCCGGCGAGGCGGTCTCGCAGGCATCGCCCCTCCCGCCCACGCACCTCGTCGCCGCCACGCGGCGTGTCGTCCGTCGCTCGGTTTCGCCTGGGCGCTCCGCCCCGTCTGCGGCTCCGTTCAACGCCGCGCGGAATGCGGCCGGCCAGCCGGTCGTCTCGCCCCGGCGCCCCGCCCCGCCCGCTGGGGCGGTGGCAGGCCAGCCCGGCGGACCGGTTCCGCCGCCCGGCGACCTGCTGAAGGCCACCGTCGACCGCTACTGCTTCGCGTGCCACAACGACCGAACCCGCACCGCCGGCCTGACCCTGGCCGGGGTGGGCGATGCGCCGGTGGGGGAGCAGGCGCCGGTCCTCGAGAGGGTCCTTCACAAGCTGCGGGCGGGCGAGATGCCCCCGACCGGGCGGCCCGCCCCCGCCGCGGGCGACCGGGAGCGGCTCGTGGCGTGGCTCGAGACCGAGCTCGACCAGGCCGCGGCCGAGCGGCCCGACCCCGGCTCGCCCGCCATCCACCGGCTGAACCGGGCCGAGTACCGCAACGCGGTGCGCGATCTCCTGGGGCTCGACCTCGACCACGCGCGCGACCTGCCGGCCGACGACTCCGGCTACGGGTTCGACAACATCGGCGACGTGCTGACGGTGTCGCCGCTGCACGTCGAGAAGTACGTGGCGGCGGCGCGGCGCGTCAGCCGGCTCGTGGTCGGCACCGGCGCCCCCGTCCCCGTCGTCCAGCGTTACCGCCCGGCGGGGGGGGCGGGGTGGGACGGCGAGATCGCGGGGCTGCCCCCCAATACGCGCGGCGGCATCCTGTTCAAGCACCACTTTCCCTTCGACGCCGAGTACGCGATCCAGGTGCGGGTGCGGGGACGGCGCGCCCCCGGCATGCCGCCCCCGAAGCTCGACGTGCGCATCGACGGCGCCCGGGTCCGCCTGCTCGACGCCGACTTCGACGCCGAGGAGGCGAATCAGGGCAGCCGCATCTTCGAGGTGCGCCTGGCCCTCGCGGCGGGCGAGCACGAGGTGGCGGCGGGGTTCCTGACCGAGTACGCGCGGCGCGAGGGCGCCGGGGGCGGGACCACCAACGGCGTGTCCGTCGACTACGTGCTCGTCGGCGGCCCCTACGGCGCGACCGGGCCGGGCGACCCCGAGAGCCGGCGGCGCCTGTTCGTCTGCCGGCCGTCCGCCGGCGGGCCCGAGGCGCCGTGCGCGCGGCGCATCCTGACCACGCTGGCCCGGCGGGCGTACCGGCGCCCCGTCACCGACGCCGACGTCGATCCTCTCATGCGCCTGTTCGCGATGGGGCGGGCCGACGGCGGCAGCTTCGACCACGGCATCGAGATGGCCCTCAGCGGGGTGCTCGTCTCGCCGAGCTTCCTCTTCCGGGCGCCCGCCGCTCCGGCCGGCGCAGAGCCCGGCGACGTGCATCGCCTCGCGGACCTCGACCTCGCCTCCCGGCTCTCGTTCTTCCTCTGGAGCAGCCTCCCCGACGAGGAGCTCCTGCAGGCGGCCGAGCGGGGGAGGCTCGCGATGTCCGACGAGCTGTCCCGCCAGATCGCCCGCATGCTCGCCGACCCGAAGGCGCGGGCCCTCGTCGAGAACTTCGCGGGGCAGTGGCTCCACCTGCGCAACGTCGCCGACTGGACCCCCGACCCCGAGCGCTTTCCCCACTTCGACGACGGCATCCGCCACGCGTTCCAGCGCGAGACGCAGCTCTTCCTGGAGCACCTCGTCCGGGACGACCGTAGCGTGCTGGAGCTGTTGGACGCCGACTACACGTTCCTCAACGAGGGGCTGGCCGACTTCTACGGCATCGACGGGGTCGAGGGCGGCTACTTCCGGCGGGTGCCCCTCGCCGGCACCGGCCGCGGCGGCATCCTCACCCAGGGCGGGGTGCTGATGGTGACGTCGTACCCCACGCGCACGTCGCCGGTGCTGCGGGGCAAGTGGATCCTCGAGAACCTGCTGGGGGCGCCGCCCCCGCCCCCGCCCGCCGACGTGCCCGAGCTCGAGGCCGACGCCGGCTCGTCGGCCGGCGGCCTGCGGGCGGCCCTCGAGCGGCACCGCGCCAATCCCGCCTGCGCCGTCTGTCACGCCCGTCTCGACCCGCTGGGGTTCGCGCTGGAGAACTTCGACGCGGTGGGCGCGTACCGGGCGGAGGAGGAAGGGGTCGCCGTGGATGCCTCCGCGGACCTGCCGGACGGCACGGTGATCGCGGGCGCGGACGGGCTGCGGGCGATGCTGCTCGACCGCCGCCGGGAGTTCGTCGAGGCGCTGGCCGAGAAGCTGCTCACCTATGCGATCGGCCGCGGCCTCGAGGCGCCCGACCGGCCCGCGGTGCGCGAGATACGGCGCCGGGTGGAATCGGACGGCTACCGGTTCTCGGCCCTGGTCTCCGCGGTGGTCGATAGCGTACCCTTCAGGATGAGGAGGATTCCGGAGCCATGATCACCGGCACAACGATCGCTCGGAGAGTGTCGTCCGGCGGCCCCGCTTGCCGTTCCGCCCATCCATCCGGGAGTGGGCGGCCGCCGGCGCGGGGCGGGGCCGTGACGCGGGGCCACCTGCCGCGTCGGACCTTCCTGCGCGGCCTGGGAACCGCCGTCGCCCTCCCGTTCCTCGATGCGATGACCCCGGCGTTCGCGTCCGCGTCGAAGCCGATCACCCGGGTGGCGTTCATCTACACCGCCAACGGCGTGATCATGAGCGACTGGACCCCGGCCGAGATCGGCGCCGGCTTCACGTTCACCAAGACCCTGCATTCCCTCGAGCCGTTCCGCGACCGGCTCCTCGTCCTCACCGGCCTCGCGCACCGCAACGGCGAGGCGCTGGGGGATGGCCCCGGCGACCACGCGCGGGCCGGCGCGAGCTGGCTGACCGGGGTGCACCCCAGGAAGACGCAGGGGGCGGACATCCGCAACGGCATGTCGGTGGACCAGATGCTGGCCGAGGACATCGGCCGCTCGACGCCCCTGCCGTCCCTCGAGCTGGGGCTGCAGGACGTGCGCATGGTGGGGGGCTGCGACTCCGGCTACAGTTGCGCCTACAGCAACACCGTGTCGTGGAGCTCGCCGACGACCCCGCTGCCCTACGAGACCAATCCCCGCCGCGTCTTCGAGCGGCTGTTCGGCGACGGCGACACCACCGACCCCGCGGTGCGGGCGGTGCGGGCGCGGCAGAACCGGAGCCTCCTCGACTTCGTCCGCGAGGACGCGGGCCGGCTGCGGGCGGGCCTCGGCGCCGGCGACCGCCGCAAGCTCGGCGACTACCTCGACTCGGTGCGCGAGGTCGAGCGCCGCATCCAGAACGCCGAGCGTCGCGACGACGTGGACCTGCCGGCCCTCGCCCGGCCCGACGGCGTGCCCCCGACCTTCGAGGAGCACGTGCGGACGATGTCCGACCTCATCGCCATCGCGTTCCAGGCGGACCTGACCCGGGTCGTGAGCCTGATGTACAGCCGTGAGGGCGGCAACCGCACGTACCGGTCGATCGGCGTGCCCGACGCGCACCACGGCCTGTCGCACCACCAGAACGACCCCGAGCGCATGGCGCGCCTGCAGCTCATCGACCAGCATCACGTCGCGATGTTCGCCTACCTCCTCGGGAAGCTCCGCGACGCCAACGACGGCGGCGGGTCGCTGCTCGACCACTCGATGGTCCTCTACGGCAGCAGCCTCAGCGACTCGAACGCCCACACCCACGACGACCTGCCGGCGGTGCTCGCCGGCGGCGGCAGCGGCACCCTCCGCGGCGGGCGCCACCTGCGCTACCCCGACCGGACCCCGATGACGAACCTGTTCGTGACCATGCTCGACAAGCTGGGCTCGCACCGAGAGCAGGTCGGCGACAGCACCGGGAACATCGAGCACCTGAGCGAGCTGTGATCGGGGGGCGCGCCGGCCGCGCGGCGCTGGTGGTTGCGGCGCTGGCGGGCGGGACACTGACCGCGGCGGCCGGCGAGTCCCGGGGTGTCGCGCCGGACCATCTGTCCGTCCTCGTCCTGACCCCGTCCGCGAGCGACGACCGGGTGGCGCCGTCGCGCGAGGCCGTCGCCTTCTGGAACGACCGGCTGGCCGAGCTGGGGGTGGCGACCCGGTTCGCCGATCCTCGCGCGGTCGTCGAGTCTCCGGTCGAACGCGCCGTCGAGAACTACGCCCGGCAGGTCGCCCAGCGCGCCACCCGCTTGCCGGCCGGCGACGCGGAGCCGCCGCCCCCGTCCCCGCTCGTCGACCTCGACGCCGACGTCGTCCTGCTGCTCTCCCGCCAGGACATCCTGTCGTTCACGTGGCCGCTGCCCCGAGTGTCTCCGCCGCGCCACCTGGTGGTGATCCGCAGGGTCCGGGGGCCGTACCGGACCGACCCGATGGTGACGAAGCACGTCGTCGCCCATGAGCTGGGCCACGCGCTCGGGCTCGACCACAACGCGGAGCCCCACACCCTCATGTGCGGCCCCTGCCAGCCGCTGACGGCCGAGCCCGACGCGACCGGCTTCCTGCCCCTCACCGCTGGCGACCGCGCGCGCCTCGTCGAGCTGCACGGCCGCTGAGAGCCGGCGCGGCAGCGTCCAGACCGACTCTCACGGTCGGTTCAGCGAATCGGCCTGACACGACCTGAGGAGGTGGTTCTCGCCATGACCTCCGGGTCGCCCCGGTACGAGACCGATCCGCTGCTGTTCAACCGGGCGTCGAGCGACTCCTCCGCCCACAACCGGGCATCACCGCTGCTGCTCAGCGATACGGTCGCCCTCGTGCTGCGCACCGATTCCCCGCGGTAGTCTCCGCTGCTGTTGATGGTGAGGTCGAGACTGTCCGCCTCGCCCCCGCCGATCCTGACGTCGCCGGAGCTGCTGATGCGAACGGCCAGCGACTCCGCCCGGAGGTCGTCCACCGACAGGTCGCCGGAGCTGCCGAGTCGGACGTCGACGGTGTCGGCCTGGACGGCGTCCACGGACAGGTCGCCGGAGCTGCCGAGCCGGACGTCGACGGCGTCGGCCCGGATGGCGTCCACGGACAGGGCGCCCGAGCTGTCGAGGCGGACGTCGAACCGTTCCGCGCGGAGGGCCGGGGCCGAGGCGTCTCCGCTGCTCGACAGCCGGATGGACTCCATCTCCCTCACCGTGAGCGTGTAGCGGATCCGCCGGGACGGCCGCAGGTGGATGCCGGGCCGGGCGCCTATTCTGAGGACGCCGCCATCCGTCGTGATCTCGAAGTAGTCGTGCAGGTTGTCGTCGGCCGAGACCTGCAGCGTTTCCGTGTCGCCCAGGCGAATCTCCAGCCGGCCCCGGGTGGCGAGCTCCACGCCGGTGAGCCCGGTGAACCGATGGATCTCCTCGGCCATGCGGCCGGAGCCTCGTACCGTCTCGAGGCCGAGCACGACGTTCAGACAGCCCGACGAGAATCCCAGCAGGATGACGCACGCGAGGCATGGCCCGAGTTTCCGTTTCATCACTTCCCCCTCCCTGATCCCTGTCTGACGTGCCGGCCGCGGAGCGAGTTCCGTTCGGGGCGTCGATTTCGCCGGATCGCGACGAAGGCCTCGTGCGCCGCCGTTCTCGACGTGACGGTCGGCGCGGAAGCCGGCATCGCAGCGTTTTCCCCGGGGGCGGGCGCCCCCGCCGGTGCCGCCGCCTCACGCGAGCTGCGACAGGAACGTGACGGCCGGCACCCGCACGGGGCGGGTGTGGTCGAAGGCGTCTGCTTCGACGTAGGGCAGGTCGAAGGCGAGCTGGAACGCGTGCGCGGCGCCGGCCACGCGCTGGAAGTAGCTCAGGTCGGGGTTCATGCTGCGCCGCGCCGAGGACTTCACCTCGACCAGGAACCACGGCCGTCCGGCGCGCGTCACGAGGAAGTCGACCTCCCGCCCCGCCTTGTCCCGCAGGTGGAACACCTCGTAGGTGCCCAGACCCGCGTCGGTCCAGGCATGCGCCGCCTTCAGCAGGTGCGAGGCGACCAGGTTCTCGGCCCGGGCGCCGGGGTCGGCAACCAGGCTCCAGTCCCACAGGAACAGCTTCGGCTGTTTGCGCAGGGACTTGGGGACCTGACGGTGCCACGGCCGCAGCCGGAAGCAGTAGAACAGGCCCTCCAGCATCGTGACCCAACGCAATGCGGTGTCCGGGGCGATGCCCGCGTCGGCTGCGAGGTTGCTGTAGTTGGCCAGGCCCCCCGCGCGCTCCGCGATCAGCTCGGCCAGCACCTCCACCTGCCCCAGGTCCCGGGTGCGGGTGAGGTCGCGGAGGTCGTCCCGAAACAGGAGCTCCGAGCGGAGCCGGCGCCAGCGATTGTAGAACCGGGTGGTCCCCTTCAGGAACGGCTCCGGGAAGCCGCCGAACCGCATCAGCCGGGGCAGCACGTCGTCGTCCGGCCGGCTCGGTGGGCTGATCTCCGTCTCGTCGTCGCCGGCGAAGGTCCGTCCCGCGCCGGACAGCTCTGCCACCGACAGCGGGTGCATGTGGTAGAGGAAGTACCGGCCCATCAGGCTGTCGCCCGACCGGCGGAAGAACCCCAGGCGCGCGCTGCCGGTGACGACGATTCGCGCTCGTGCCTCGTGGGCGTCGAAGAAGCCCTTGAGGAACGTCTTCCACTGCCCGAACTTGTGCAGTTCGTCGAAGACTACCCGCGGCGGCCGGGGCTGGACGGTGTGCAGGTCGAGGGCGTCGGCGACGGCGTCCGGTCCCCGGATGATCGTCCGGCGGTCGGATTGCCGGTCCCAGTTCAGGTAGCGATGGACGCCGGCCGCCGCCCGCGCCGTGGTCGTTTTGCCGGGACATCGTTTGGAGATTAGCCCCAATTCTGCGACATTCGCTCCGGCTACGCCTTTCGCGCGCGGCCGTACACGTACGGTAAAAAGCTGGGTGGGCCGTGCAGGTTTGCCCTGGGCCGGTTGCTGAGACCCTGCCCGGCAGGGTTCGACTCCCTGGCGGTCCACCCAACATCTATTTTTGCCCTTTCTTCGGAGTGGTGGGCTTGGGCTTTGGTGGACCCTGCATACAAGCCAGGGCAATGTTCTCCGGGGTGTTCGGTATACGCTTCGGTAATGTCCGTTTCAGCATGAAGACTCCAAGGGTACAGTGAACACCCTCTTCTACCACAGGTTGCCGTTGGGAGTCAAATCTGCTATCATCAAAAAGTGGCCGGGGGAGTCTCAACCCCTCCCCCGACCAAACGCCGCTGGAATCCCCCAGCGGTTGGGAGAAAGGAGGCGCCATGGCTGATGCCGCTGTAGTTTGACTTCGCCGAACCAAGAAAGTCGTTCACTTTTGGTTCGGCTAGTCGTTTCTCCCGCTATTATAGTATTTCTCGCCTGTCTTGGAAGTCAAGCTCTTTTCTAAGGATATACCCAAGAGATCAGTCTCAATCTGTCCGTTGTGCACAACTAGCTACTGTCCAATGAACCGTATTAGACCAATCTGTGCAAAGCCTTCCAGAACCGTCCGGGCAAGAGCGTACTCTCCAGTCAAAAGGAGGACTCGACAAACTCCGAAAAAGTGGTAATGTCAAATTGGAAGTAGGTCCATGTACAATTTGAGTAGTGCCCTCAAGCAACCAAGAATCGCTTGAACTTTGTCGATATTGAATCCGAAGTCGATAATGACTACGTGGCCGTTGATCGTTATTCAGAATACGAAATTGAAAGGTCCAGTCTTCACCTACATTAGCTCGGTAATGACCAGTACAAGCTACATTTGGAGTGTAACTAGCATCGATACTCGATGGCCCCAATCCACCACATTGAGTGAGAATTGTCGAAAGGATCAACACTGAAAGAACGACGCCAACGACAGAAATATGGCGCAGCATCTCTGGCCCCCATTTAGCCCCGACCTGAATTGGTCGTCGGGCTCGTTGCCAAACACGCCGCTCAGAGTGTGTGTGCCTCTTGCGGGTTCCGCCTTTTCTCCACCGAAGTGGATGTTGTATGGGGCGGAAAGCCCGACGTTCTTGGGGCACGACTACACTGGTCGAACATCCGACCGAAGCGACGTGTTTGGCGAAGGCAGTCTACTCGATTCAGTACGGCGGAGTCAACGACTTTTCTCGCCTAAATCGTGGCTTATTTTCTTTCGGAAACGCTTGACGTCCTGTTACACCTACAGGATGATAAATTATCGAAAGGAAACGTGCTTATGGCCAAAGAGACTCGTGAGAAGATGACGCTTTTCCAGGTAATGGAGAAGTTTCCAAACAATCAAGCTGCCGAGCAATGGTTCAAGGATGTAAGGTGGAAGGGAGGACGGTTCTGTCCCCATTGTGGCTCTTATGGAACCTATGAAGTCGAGAGCCAAAAGCCTCAACCCTATCGGTGTAAAGACTGCAAGAAATACTTTAGTCTCAAGACTGGGACTATCATGCAAGGTTCGAGGCTGGGATATCGGGTTTGGGCCTTGGCGTTCTACCTCATGTCGACCAGTGTCAAGGGCGTATCCAGCTTGAAACTCCACCGCGATCTGGGCGTGGCGCCCCTGACAGCGTGGCACTTGGTCCGTCGCATCCGGGAAACCTGGATAAATAATAGTCCCGCTGGATTCAGCGGCGAGGTCGAGGTTGATGAGGCATATCTTTTGACGTACTGGCCCTGCTTGTGGTTAACCGAGTCATGATTCGGAACGTCGTGGTACGCGGGCAATTCATCCGAGTAAACTCTAGTTCCATCCTTGGTATTCTGCTTCACGAAATTAACCAGGTTTGTGGCGGTCGTAGCTGGAATGACCCGAGCCTTGACCTTACCTGATTTCCGTTCCCTTACTCCAACCACGATAGACTCTCCCTCTTGGTGACGCTCCCGGAGCCTCTTATCGGCATGCTTGTTCTTTTCCCTGCCTCCAGGGCGATACCCATACGAACGGTATCGAGTCGTTTTGGGCTCTGCTGAAGCGTGGTTGCCACGGGACGTACCATAAGATGAGCAAGAAGCACCTGCCGCGCTACGTGGCTGAGTTTCAGGGCCGTAACAACCAACGACCACTGGGCGATCTCGACCGAATGAAGCTTATGGTGCGGATGGGCGAGGGCAAGCGGTTGCGGTTCGAGGATTTACGGTCAGCGCCAGGGAGTCCGCAGCCCGTGGAAATCGTGTGGTAAACTACGCGGCGAAATCGAGCCCGACGAGAGTACCAACATCACCGAGCTTTATGTAGTTGGCTCCGGGGTGGTGACTCACCCCGGAGCCGACACATCGATGGAGATTGGGACATGGAAATCCGTTGTACCGATGTGCCACCACAAAACGCAGAAAATCTGCGTCAGCAGCCGAAGATTCAAGCCAAGGAATCGAAGCCCGACATCCACGGGGACCAGCATGGAGACTTGTGGGGTCGACATAATGACCACCACCTGGATTACTCCTGCTGAAATGTGAGCCCGCTTCATCGGCTTCTAGGGGAAGGTAGGACGTAAGTGTCCCGTGCGGTCGGCGGGGACGGAAGTGGCGTGTTCGCATGGGTTTACGGGGTCAGGCTAAACGTTGAAGGATGTCCCGTTTTGCCCACTTGGCGGGGTCCGGTCAGGAACACCATCTGCCGGTCTTCCCGCAGGTGCCGGTCGAGCACGCCCGTGTACCGGCGATCCAGCATCTCCACTGGACCATTATACGAATTATGCTGGAATGGACGGAACCGTTCTACGATACTCTTGAAAACGGTTCGGCTCGCTCCGACCGGAACCGCGACATGTTCCGCGTCATCCGTTTGCGAAACCCGGCGGCGCACCGTACATTACGGACATGGGCACCGCTCGACCGGCGCCGTCCGTGACGGACGCGTTTCGCACCACGCTCGACCTCTTCGACACGGGGCTGAAGCTGAAGTATCAGAGTCTCCGCAGAAGTCAGCCGGATGCGAGCGAGGCGGAGCTCGAGCAACGACTTCAGCGGTGGCTCCTGGACCGACCGGGAGCGGAATTCGGTGACAGTCCGGGGCCACGAATCGCCTGGGCCGACCGGTGCGGGGACCTCGCTCGAAGGGGTCCTGCATCGGATTGATGCCGACCTCACGAATGCCCACGTCTCGTTCGCCTTGATCGGCGGCCTGGCGGTCTCCGCAAGAACGGAGCCGCGATTCACGCGAGACGCGGATCTGGCGGTCGCGGTGGCGAACGACGCGCAGGCCGAAGCCTTGGTCCACACGCTGCGCGCGCTGGACTACCGCATCGAGTCCGTCGTCGAGCAGAAGGCCGTCGGACGACTCGCGACCGTGAGGCTCGTGGGCGGGCCTGCGCCGCGAGCGCCCGTCGTCGATCTTCTGTTCGCCTCGTCCGGGATCGAAACGGAGGTCGTGACCGAGGCCGAGGTCCTCGATCTTCTGCCACGCCTGGCGATGCGCGTCGCCACGACGGGGCACCTGATTGCGCTCAAGGTGCTCTCCCGCGACGACGTGGCCCGCCCGCAGGATCTCGTCGACCTGAGGGCGCTGCTCCGCGTCGCCACCGAGGCCGAGCTGGATCGTGCGCGACGGGCGCTCGCACTGATCGCCGCCCGAGGCTTCCACCGGGGCCGCAACCTGAACGCGGACCTGAACGGCCTGCTGCGCGCGTGAGGCTCGACGGCGGGCGCGCGGGCGCGGCGCATCACCGCGTGGCCGGCTGTGCGAGGATGCGATGGTTCTGACGACGGCCGGCGCGCCGGCACCATCCGCCTGCTCGAAGCGAAGGACCTCCATCGGATCGATGTGCGTCGCCCGGCGCGCCGGGAGCCAGCAGGCGAGCAGCCCCGCGGCGACGAGCACGGCGGTGACGCCGGCGAACGTCGGCGCGTCCGTCGCGGTGACGCCGAACAGGACGCTCTCCACGACGCGGGTCGCCGCCGCTACGCCCAGCAGGCCGAGCACGACGCCGGCGGCGACGAGCGTCCCGCCCTGCCTGACGACGAGCAGGACGACATCGGCGCGCCCCGCCCCCAGGGCCATGCGGACCCCGAGCTCGCGCCGGCGCCGCGACACCGTGTAGCTGAGGACGCCGTAGAGGCCGAACGCGGCGAGGAGCAGGCCGGCGACGTTGGCGCAGGCCATCAGCAGCACCAGCCCGGTCGCCGCGCCGACCATCGCCAGCGCGGGCCGGAACGGACGGCCCCGCTCCACCCGCAGACGGACGACGCGCGCCTCGGGGGTCCGGTCCGGGGCCGGCGGCCAGGGGTCCTCGGCCCGCTGCCGGTCGAGTATCGCCCGCACCTCCGCCTGCGCCCGAGCCGGCGTCACGCCGGGCCGCAGGCGGCCCATGCCGAGCATGAACCCGGGGTTCTCCAGCACCCCTCCGGAGGACTCGTACGGCGCCACGACGAGCGGCGTCGAGAACTGGGCCGAGGAGCAGGGGGAGACGATACAGCCAGGCTGGCCACCTCATGGTTCGGCTCCCGTGCTGTGCTCCTCCCGCCCACCCCCGACCTCGTGCAACGGGGATCCCATGGTTCGGCTCCCGTCCTGCTGTCGCCTACTCGAAGCGCAGGACCTCCATCGGTTCGATCCGGGTCGCACCGCGCGCCGGGACGTAGCAGGCGAAGAGCGCCGCGGCCGCCAACGCGAGCGGCGCCGCCACGAAGGTCAGCCGGTCGTCGGTGGCGGTGCCGTAGACGAAGCTCTCCAGGACGCGGCTCGA
Organism: Vicinamibacteria bacterium; assembly: GCA_022820675.1. Taxonomy (GTDB): domain Bacteria; phylum Acidobacteriota; class Vicinamibacteria; order Vicinamibacterales; family UBA8438; genus JAJEEA01. The sequence continues at coordinate 44,408 of JAJEFC010000236.1, forward strand.
CGCCGCCGCGGCGGCGAGGCCGACGACGGCGCCGGCGGCGACGAGGGCGGCGCCCTGCCCGACGACCAGCGCGAGCACGTCGCCGCGCTGCGCGCCCAGCGCCATGCGGATGGCGATCTCGCCCCGCCTCTGGGCGACGGTGTAGCTGAGCAGGCCGTAGACGCCGAAGGCGGCGAGCAGGATGGCGAGGGCCGCGAAGCCGCCGATCAGCACCGCGTAGAAGCGGAGCTGGGCGACGGCGGACGACAGCCTCGCGTCCATCGTCATCACCGTCGCCACCGAGGCGCCGGGACGCGCCTCGGCCACCGCCTCGCGGAGGAACGGGACCGCGGTGAGGGGGTCGCCGGTGGTCCGGGCCGCGACCACGGCCGGGCCGTGCTCGAACACGGGAGCGACGTCGATCTGCTGCACCGGGGCGAAGGCTTCCGGCCGGACTCCCGTGACCGCGAGCCCCCGGTACGTGACGTCCGCCACGACGCCGATGACCTCCCACGGCTCGCGGTCGCTGTCGGCATCGAGGAAGCGCACCCGCCGTCCGACGGCCGCGGCGCCGCCGATCACTTCGCGCGCGAAGGTCTCGTTGACCACGACGACCGGCGGAGCACCCGTCCCGTCGCGGCGCGTGAACAGGCGCCCGTCGAGGAGACGCAGCCGCATCGCGTCGAAGTGCCGGGGCTCGCCACCCGGAGCAGCGCCTCGGGCAGCTCGCGCGGGTCGCCCGCCGCCGGTCCGCCGTCCACCTGCACTTGCTGCATCACGCTGCCGCTGCTCGCGAGCGGGAGGCGTTTCTCCCTACCTGAAGCGGAGCGCCCCTCATCGGCTCGGCGCGGGTCGCCTGCCGCGCCGGCAGTCAGCAGGCGACGAGCGCCGTCGCGACTGGCGCGCGCGGCGCCGGCCGAGCCACGGAAGCAGCCGACACAGCTTGGACGAGCGCTTCATTGCGGCGCTTCCCCGGCTTCCGCCGGCCGCATGACGCGCCCGACCGCCTCGACCATCCGCTCCCACTTCGTCGCTTCCCGCAGGAGCTGGCCGCGTCCCGTCTCGGTGAGGGCGTAGAACCTCGCCCGCCGGTTGTTCGCCGAGACGCCCCACGTCCCGGTGATCCAGCCCCGCTTGACCAAGCGGTGCAGCGCCGGATAGAGCGACCCGTGGTCGACCTGCAGCACGTGGTCGGAGGTCCGCTCGATGGTGGTGGCGATCTGGTGTCCGTGCGCCGGACCCGGCCGCAGGGTCTGGAGAATGAGCATGTCCAGCGTGCCCTGCAGCAGGCCGAGCTGGTCGTCGCTTGCCGGTGGTCGTGCCACTTCGCGCCCTCCATGGGTAGAGCGTCTATCAGACCAGCACGACCGGTAGAATGTCAAGGGGACATTGGGGGAAGTCGGCCGCCGGTGGATCGGGCCGGACCGCGATCGTGAGAGCGGAAGCCTGCACCTTTCCGGAGATCCGGCATTGTGTTACATTGGACACATGGGACGGTCCGACCGGATCACCATCCTGCTCTCGGTCGCGGCCCTCTGCGCGACCATCGTCGGCACCTCGTGCTCGACGAACGCCCGCATTACCGACCTGAGCGCGAACGTGAACGCCCGCTTCAACGACCTGAACGCGAACGTGAACACCCGCTTCGACGACCTGAACGCCCGCCTCGACGGTGCCCGATCGAGCCTGAACGCTCGCATCGACGACGTGATCGCCCGTTTCGACGGCGAGAGCTCGGGCGTAAACGCTCGCGTCGATGACTTCAACGCTCGCATCGATGACTTGAGCGCCCACCTCGACGACGCGATCACGAGCGTGAACGCCCGCCTCGACGGCGCGGTCGCCAGCCTGAACGCCCGCATGGTCGAGCTCGGCCAGGACATCCGCGAGTTGCGGGCCATCGTGGTCGAAGCCCTCAAGGCCGCAGACTGACCGGCCTCCTGCCCGAATCTCGATTCAGAAGGCGCGGGCGCTCACGACAGCGGCCCGGCAAAGCCGGTCCGTGGCTGGGTCCGGAGCGCGAGGGAGATGAGGAGGCGGCGCCGGGTCGAGAAGCCGGCCCCAGCCGATGTGTGGCGCCCCCCGGCGTTCGCCCGCCGGGGGAGGCCTGCTACTCCTCGACGGTCACGGTGACGTCGATCGGGGTGGTGCTGACCGAGTCGTCGGCGTAGGCGCGCAGCACGTGGGTGCCGGGCTCGGCGAACGTGACGGTGGTCTCGACCTGACCGCCCCGACCGCCCTCGACCGAGGCGCTCTGCGGGTCGAAGCGGACCCGGCCCGGGCCCCGGTAGTGGATCCAGGTGATGCCGAGGCCCGTCTCGCTCGCGACGCTGGCCTTGACGATGGCCTGGTTCGTCGGGTGGGGCCGCCTCGCCCGCCGGGCGCGATCCGCGGCGTCTCGGGCCGCGCGCTGCGCATCGGCGTCGTCATCGTCATCGTCGTCGTCGCGGGTCTCGGGGCGCTGCCGCGGTCCCGGAATGCCGTCGTCGCCGACGACCGCGGTGATGGTCAGCGCGTCGGGCAGGGTCACCGTCAGGTCGGTGCCGCCGGGGATGGCGATCGAGGGGTCCTGGTTGTCGGTGGGAGCCCCCTGGAGCCCCATGCCCCGGTTGGCGCGTATCACGCCGTCGTCCAGCTCCCAGCTCGGCCAGAGCCGGCCGAACGCCTGGTCGGTGCGGCCGTTGGTGGTCAGGGTCCACACGAGGTCCCGCTCCTCGCCCCAGTCGGCCGGCACCTGCACCCTGAACACGAACTGCTGGCGCCGCGGGTAGAACCGCGTGGGCTGGCCGCGGTCGGCCGGGCCCGGCTCGAACGAGTTGGCGGCGCCGACCGGGGCCTCCGGCATCTCCTGGTAGTTCCGGTTCATGTACCCGAACACCATGTTGAAGGTGCCGTCCGGGTTGCGCTCCCAGCCTTCGAACACCGGGGCGACGTTCTGGCCGCGGTCGTAGCGAATCTGGGCGTCGGCCGGCGCCGCGACCGACGCGACCAGGGCCGCCGCCGCGCACGCCATCAGCATCCGTTGAGGAGTGCGTATCGTCATCTTCACTGACTCCAGGCGTCTGCGCCATGTCCGCGACACCGCCGCCTGCAGGATTGGCCGAGTGGAGATCGGCGCCGCGCGCCGCCGATCTCCCGGAACTGGTTGTCGTTCGCGTTCTCCGAGCTAGTCGTCGTCGTCCGCGTTCATGGCCTCGCGCTCGGCCACCGCCGCCGCGAACTCCTCGTCGTCGAGCTCGTAGTAGCTCGTCCACGTGAACGACATGTCGTCGCTCGACCGCTGCCCGAAGCCGGCCCAGTTGTCCGGATCGGGGTTCCAGCGGTTGCCGGTCGAGTTATCGTGCCACGTGATGGTGTGCAGGAACGAGCCCGCCGGCAGCAAGGGCTGCACGTCGTCGGCGTAGTTGTAGACGATGTGCCACCCGAAGTCCCAGTTGGCGCAACTGATGGTCTGGGTGTTCCCGTCGGGCAGGATGGCCTCGATGCACTGGCGCTTGCCGCGGTTGTGCAGGTGGGGCTGGAACCCGGTCAGACGCACGTTGGTGGTGAACGGGTGGTAGCTGTCGTGCCGTACCTCGTCCTCGCCGGCCGGGATGTCGAGGTCGAAGTTCTGGGCCAGACCGCGCGAGAACAGCTCCTTCTCGGGCTCCTCGCCCTCGGGGTAGAACTGCAGCCCCACGCTCGTGCGGTCGGTGATCTCCCGGCCGACCGAGGCGTAGTGCATGTTGAACCGGATGACGGAGTTCGCCTTGACGAGGCGGCCGGTCCCCGGCGGGAAGATGTCGCCGTTCTTGCCCTGGGCGTACTCGTTCAGGAAGTCGCCTTCGTCCGAGTCCGCGGTCTCCTGCACGCGGGTCACCGCGTGGTGCACCACCGGGAAGCCCTCGGCCGACGGCTTGGTCTCGACCGCCTTGATCCAGCGGTCCTCGGTCAGCCCCGTCGGCGAGAAGAGGTCGCCCCACCAGTTGGCGCCCTCGGCGGGCACGACGAACGGCTCGGGGATCGGCACGATCCAGTCGGGCTCGCCGATGTGCCACATGTCGCGGTCGGCGAACTGCCGCGGCGGGGGCAGGTCCTCGGGGTTGCCGCGCGGGGCGCCGGCGTCGACCCAGGCCGCGATGGTGTCGATCTCCGCCTGGCTCAGCGACCGGTCGTACTTGAAGCCCTGGACGCCCACGTTGGGGTCGATGTACCAGGGCGGCATGGTGCGCGTCACCACCTTGTCGCGGATCGACCGCGCCCACGGGCGGGTCTCCTCGTACGTCATCAGCGACATGGGGGCGATGTCGCCCTCCCGGTGGCAGCTCTGGCACGAGTCCTGGAGAATCGGCATCACGTCGCGCGTGAACGTGACCTCCTGATCCTGGGCGAGGGCGCCGGCGGGCAGCGCCGCCACCGCGAGCAGTGCGCCGACGACGACGCCGAGCGAGCCGGAACCGAGGGTTCTGACGCGAGTGTTCATCGGGGTGTCCTCCTGATCTGCGTAATCATGCGCCCGCGGCAGGCGCTTGTCAATCCGTCGTCACGCCTCGCGAGCCCGGTGGCGGAACGGCCGTGGCGGCCGGTGCGGAGCCCGATGCGCTCGAAGGTGTATGGAAGGTGTATGATACACCCTCATGAGAACGAACATCGTGATCGACGATGACCTGGTCCGGCAGGCGATGGCGTTGACCGGCGCCCCCACGAAGCGGGAGGCGGTGCATGTGGCGCTCTCCGACCTGGTCGAGCGCCGGAAGCGCAAGAACCTCCTGGATCTGGCCGGCGAAATCGAGTTCGCGCCGGACTTCGACCACAAGGCGTGGCGCGAGCTGCGCGGGGCCGCTCGGCGATGGTGATCGTTGACAGCTCGGTCTGGATCGAGGTGTTGCGCGGCGCCCGCGGCCGGGGGCGTCTCGAGAGCGCGATAGCCGGCGCAGACCCCGGCGAAGACCCCTGTCTGACCCGGTTCTCGCAATTGGAGCTGCTGACGGGCGCGGTCCGCCAGGATCAGTGGCGCCGGCTGGAACGCTATCTCGACGGGCAGCGCTACGTCGAAGCCGACCGGGACACGTGGCGGCGGGCGGCGCGGACGTTCTTCGATCTGCGGCGCGCGGGCAAGACCGTCCGCGGCGCCGTGGACTGCTGCATCGCCGAGATCGCGATTGCCCACGACGCGCTGCTCCTCCACCGGGACCGGGATTTTTCGGTCATCGCGACCGTCCGCCCCCTCCGCGAGCGGTGGTTCGACCTGGCGTGAGGGGCGGCTTTGCGAGCGCGCCGGGCTGTGCGACGATGACCGGCAACGAGAGCAACGAGGAGGAACCCATGCTGAAGAGGCTTGCATTGGTCGCGCTGGCGGCGGCGGTGGGCGTGGTCTCGCTGGGAGGCCAGGGCGGGGGCGGCTCGAGCGACTACACCCCCAAGCGCATCAACAAGGCGATCGAGCTGCTCGAGCAGGACCAACCGATCTACTACACCCAGGTCAGCGGCGGCGGCTACGAGGAGGGCAAGGCGCTGGCCCAGACCTGGGCCGACTACATCACCTACAACCTCGAGCACAGCCCGTTCGACATGACCGACCTGCGCGCGTTCATGCAGGGGCTCGTCGACGGCGGGCCGACGAAGAGCGGGCACCGGACCCCGACGGTCATCGCGGTGCTGCCGTTCGGCGGCGTCAACGAGACGGTCATGTGGGGCAACTTCTGGATGGTCGAGCACCTGCTCGGCTCGGGGGTGCACGGGGTGCTTTTGGCCCACGCGCGCACGCCCGAGGTCGTGAAGGTCCTGGTCGAGTCGGCCCGCTATCCCCACGCCAAGAAGGCCGACGGCCTCGACGAGGGCCTGCGCGGCAGCGGCGGGCAGGGCTTCGCGGCCCGCATCTGGGGCGTGTCCAACGCCGAGTACCAGCGGCTCGCGGACCCGTGGCCCCTCAACCCCGAGGGCGAGCTGCTCGTCGGCCTGAAGATCGAGGACCGGCATGCCCTGCAGAACGCCGAGGCGAGCACCGCGGTGCCGGGCGTCGGCTTCGCCGAGTGGGGGCCGGGCGACATGAGCATGTCCTACAACGTGTCGCGGTCCGAGAACCCGCAGGTGCTCGTCGACGCGCGGGCGCGGGTGTTCGCGGCGACGAGGGCGGCGGGCATCCCGTTCCTCAACGGCATGAACGCCGGCAACATCATCGCGATGATCGACGAGGGCGTGCGCATCGGGTCGAACCCCGGGGCGGAGGCGGCCGACATGGGCCGCCGCCACACCGGGCGCGAGATGCCCTGGTAGACGTTCATCGACGGGGGGCGGCCGCGCGGGATCGTCGTGCAGCCGTTCCCCGGCAGCGAGGTCTTGGCTGCGCTCGTATCGGCAACGCGGGCCGGCGGCCCGGGAAGGAGCCGGAGATGAAGCCTGCGCCCAGTCGGTTCCCGGCCCTGTGCGCGCTCGGGTGCGCGGCGGCGGCCCTGACGGCCGCGCCGGCGCCCGGCGTGCGGGCCCACGGCAGCGAGGCCCGCTACGTGGTCGAGGTCGACTGGGCCCGGCCGCGCATCGCCCACACCTACGGGCTGAGCTACTCCGAGCTGGGCCTGGGCGCCTACCGCAACGAGGTCGAGACGCGCACGGTCGCCGGACGGCGGTGCGTGGTCGGCGGGCTCATCGGCTTCGATGTCGACGACGCCTACGCGTTCGACGTCGACGAGCCGGTCACCCTGACCTACGCGACGGCCCTGACCACGCCGTTCACCGTCGTCTGGGACCGGAACGGCGGCGACGGCCTGGGCCGGACCGAGGTCCGTCCGGAAACGGGGGAAGCCGGAGGCGCCCTGCAGAGCGTCACCCTCACCCTCGACCGCGCCCGGCTCGCCGGCCACGGCACTCGAGGCATCGACTTGGCGGCCGGCAGCCGCGACGGGCTGGCCGTGTGCGACGTCGAGGTCGCCCGCAGCGGCGCCACCGAGGCGCCGGCGGCGTTCGGCC
>JAJEFC010000171.1 GCA_022820675.1 Vicinamibacteria bacterium
GACGACTGTTCCCGCTTCCGCCTTTTCAGGGTGTCACGACACGCGCGTCGACCACCAAAGAGTCGCGCTTCGGCAGGGCGCCAACCTGGTCGCGTTTCATGACCTCGGGGCGAGCGGCGCCCCGGTCATGACGGTTTGGCGAGGCCGCGGCGCGACCTTGCCGTGGAACTCCGGAGTTTCGCTCGCGCGCGATACCCGCGCGACGACGATTTCCGTTGGCGATTTCCGCCAAGGGGCACGTGAACGGGGCGGCCGGTGCGCCGGCCGTCCGAGCACGAGGAGGACAGGCATGATCGACACGAGAAGGACATCGACACGCGCCGGCATGATGCTGGCGGCGGCCGCGTTCGTGGTGGGGACCACCTCGATCGCCGTCGCGCAGGACGGCGAGAGCGACTGGGTGGACCGCCCGCTGCCGAACCCCACCGGCGAGGTGATCCTGAACTGGGCGCCCCTGCCCGACGACCGGGAGTGGGGTTCGACCGCGGGCATCGACATCGGACCTGATGGGCACGTGTGGGCCTACGACCGGTGCGGGGGCCTGGCCTTGGCCGGGGGCTGCGAGGAGAACCCCGACCGCGATCCCATCTTCAAGTTCAACAAGGACACCGGCGAGATCATGACCAGCTTCGGGGCCGGCCTCTTCGTGCTGCCCCACGGCATCCACGTCGACGCCGACGGCAACGTCTGGGTCACCGACTCGCAGGGCAACGAGGCGGGCACCAAGGGCCACCAGGTCATCAAGTTCACCCCCGAGGGCGAGGAGCTGATGCGCCTCGGCGTCGCCGGCCAGCCCGGCAGCGGCCCCGGCCAGCTCAACGAGCCGTGCGACGTCATCACGGCGCCCAACGGCGACATCTTCGTCTCGGACGGTCACAGCGGCCAGAGCCCCGATCCCCCGGCCGGCGCCACCGGCCGCATCCTCAAGTACGCCCCGGACGGCACGTTCATCAAGGAGTGGGGCGAGATCGGGTTCCGCCCCGGGCAGTTCCGCACCCCCCACGCTCTCGAGATGGACTCGCAGGGGCGGCTCTTCGTGGCCGACCGGGGCAACCATCGGATCCAGATCTTCAGCCAGGACGGCGAGTTGCTCGACACCTACGTGCAGTACAGCCGCATCAGCGGCCTGTTCATCACCGACGACGACACCCTCTACGCCATCGACTCGGAGTCGGGCGTGGGCAACCACCCCGGCTGGAAGACCGGCGTCCGCATCGGCCCCGCCGGCGAGGACCGGCTGACCGGGTTCATCCCGCCGCACGCGCACGACGTGCGGGTGTTGCAAGGGGTGGCCGGGGAAGGCGTCGCGGTCGACGCCGACGGCAACGTCTATGCCGCGGAGGGTCCGGGGTCGCGGCCGACCGCCGGCGGCGGCATCACCAAGTACGTGGCGAAGCAGATGGACTAGTGCTGCGTCACGCCATAATCTTCGGGTACGGACTGGCCCTATTGGTCACATCGTCAACGACTTGCCAGAACCGAGTACCCGAACTCTTGGCTGTGGAACTGCACTAGCCCGCCGCGGGAGTATTCGCGTCAGCGAGACTCTCAGCGTGAACCAGAGCGCAGGAGTTTCGCGTCAGCGAAACTCCCAACGCCGACCGAAGGTCGCAGGCTCCCGGCCGGCTCCGTCGCCGGCCGGGAGCTCCCTGTGTACGAGTCCGCAGACCGTCGCCTCGGCTCGCGGGCAGAATCCTTCCAGAAGCTCGCGCGGGCTTCCGCGCCGTCGCCCGGCCCGCCTAGCGTCGCCGCTTGACGTTCCGACGGCCGCCTGACGGAACTCCCGGGAGCTCGCACCGCGCTACGGCGCCGGATCCTGGAACCGCGACGGAGGCTACCTGGCCGGGTGCCACGTGCAGGAAACCGCAGAAACCGGCAGGCTCACGACTCGGTTGGCAACCTCACGTCGATCACTGTCCCTACTGGAATTCGACCCGCGTCACGCTGGGCGGATCGTCGTCCGCGAAGTGGGGATGCACGACGTAGACGTCGTCGCCGACCACCGCGGCGGTGGTTCCCTGCGGCTCGTAGGCCGCGACCCCGGCGAGGTCGGCCGTCATCCAGTCGTCGCCGCTCGTCAGGGCCACCACCCGGTTGTCGGAGTTGCTGACGATGGCGAGGCGGCCGGCGCTCCACACCATGCCGTCCTGCCCCGGGATGTCCTCGGGCAGCATCACCGCGGTGGCCGCGGCGGGGTCGGCGAGCGGCACCTTCCACAGCGCGTCGCCCCGCGCCACCAGCAGGTAGCCGGCGGGATGCTCCACGATGCCGTTGGGCCCCGCGCCGTCGTCGTCGAAGCGGTGGAACACGGAGGCCGCGTAGTCGGTGTCGACCCGGTAGACGAGGTTCATGCGGGTGTCGGTGACATAGGCGGTCCCGTCGTCGGCCACCGCGACGTCGTTGGCGAAGAACGCCGCGTCGTCGCCGGCGTCCTCGACCGTCGCGGCGAGGTCGACCATGGCGATGCGCTCGCCGGTGGTCAGGTTGTACACCCCCAGCATCGCCTGCCCGCGGGTCCCGCCCTGGAACACCGCGCGGTCGGAGTTGGCGACGAGCAGCCGGTCGCGCAGCTCGTCGGCCTCGATGCCGACCGACGACACGAGGTCCGGATCGGACACGAGCGGCGTCACGCGGCCGTCCTCGTGAAGCTGGAACACCGAGCCCTCCGACAGCGACCCGGTGAGCAGCCGGCCGTTGTCCATGTCGTACTCCACGCCCTCGGGAATGAACCCGCCGCGCTCGGCGACGATGACGTCCGGGAGCATCGGCGGGGCCGGCGCGGATGCCGCATCAGGCGCCGGCGCGGTATCCGAAGGCTCCGGCCCGGCGCCGCACGCGGCGGCCAGAGAGGCGGCGAGGGCGACGGTCAAGAACTGAACACGCATGAACAGGGTTCTCCTTCCTCCACGACGCGCCCGTACGGCGCGGGTCGGTGCGCGCAAGCCGACCCCCAGGGCCGCCGCGACGCAACGGTGGGATCTCGCTGTCAGTCGGGCGTTGCGCCGCGGAACCGCGCGGACTTCCGTGGGATTGGCCGGCGGGGGCCCCGCAGGACGGCGGTCGTCGGGCCGGTGCTCACGCGCCGTCCGCTCATGACGTGCCGCCGGCGAGCAGCGTCAGCACCGTCTGCATCGTGGCTTCGAGCGCATCCACCCGACCCGTCAGCCGCGCAATCTGCCAGCCGTTGAACAGCGACGTGACGGCCGCCACCAGCGCGGCGATGGCCGCCGCCAGCGCCAGGGCCCTCTCGGTCATCACGCTCCCTCCGGACGCTGCTGCCATCGCTTCCCAGCGTAGCATGGGCGGCGGGGGTGCTCAATGCGTCCCGCTCTGCGCGGCCCTGCCCGGTCCGCCGCCCGGTCTGTCCGCCAGCCCCCCCTGGTCCCTCCGACGACGGCCCCCGCCCGTCTCGGATACGATCGGGGCATGACACCCGTTTCTTCCTCATACGGACCTGACGAACGATGAAGGCGGCTGGTTCCCCTGTCGCCAACCCCCTGCGCCGCAACATCGCCATCATTGCCCACGTCGATCACGGCAAGACGACCCTCGTCGACGCGATGCTGCACCAGAGCGGCGTGTTCCGCGCCAACGAGCGGGTCGAGGAGCGCGCGCTCGACAACATCGATCTGGAGCGCGAGCGGGGCATCACCATCCTCGCCAAGAACACCGCCATCCGCTACCGCGACCTCCTGATCAACGTCGTCGACACGCCCGGCCACGCGGACTTCGGCGGCGAGGTCGAGCGGACCCTCACCATGGTCGACGGCGTGCTGCTGCTCGTCGACGCCTCCGAGGGGCCGCTGCCCCAGACCCGCTTCGTGCTGCGGAAGGCCCTCGAGCGCGGGCTGCCGTCCATCCTCGTCGTCAACAAGATGGACCGCCACGACGCGCGCCCCGCGGAGGTGCTCGACGAGGTCTACGACCTGTTCATCGACCTCGACGCGGCCGAGGAGCAGATCGACTTCCCGGTGATCTACGCCAACGCGAAGGCGGGCACCGCGAGCCTCGACCCCGCCGTGCCGGGGCGGTCGCTGCGCCCGCTCCTCGACGCCATCGCCGAGCGGATTCCGCCGCCGCGGGGCGATGCCGGGGCGGGGCTGCAGGTGGTGGTGGCGAACCTCGACTCCAGCGACTACCTGGGCCGGATCGCGATCGGCCGCATCGTCAACGGCCGGGTCGCCCTGGGCGACGAGATCGCGGTCTCGAAGCTGGACGGCGCCGTCGACCGCACCCGGGTGACGAAGCTGTACCTGTTCGAGGGCCTGCAGCGGGTCGAGGTGGAGTCGGCCGCCGCCGGCGACATCATCTGCCTGACCGGCATCGACGACATCACCATCGGCGAGACCATCACCGACCCGCAGGATCCGAAGCCGATCCCGCCCCTCCACGTCGACGAGCCCACGGTGTCGATGGTGATGGGGGTCAACACGTCGCCGATGGCTGGCCGCGACGGGCAGTACGTCACGTCGCGCAACCTCCGCGACCGGCTCGCCCGCGAGCTGGTGGGCAACGTGTCGCTGCGGGTCGAGGACACCGAGTCGCCCGAGCAGGTGCAGGTGGTCGGGCGGGGCGAGCTGCAGCTCTCGATTCTCGTCGAGATGATGCGCCGCGAGGGCTACGAGATGCAGGTGGCGCGGCCGCAGATCGTCACCCGCCGCGACGGCGGCCGCGTCGAGGAGCCGGTGGAAGAGCTGGTGATCGACGTCGCCGAGGACTACCAGGGGGTGGTCATCGCGCAGCTCGGCACGCGGCGGGCGACGATGACGAAGATGGTCAACCACGGCAGCGGCCGCGTGCGCCTGGAGTTCCGCATTCCGACCCGCGGGCTCATCGGGTTCCGGTCGCAGTTCCTGACCGACACGCGCGGCACCGGCATCCTCCACCATCTGTTCGCGGGGTGGGAGCCCTGGCACGGGCCCATCGCGGGCCGGCCCACCGGCGCCCTGGTGGCGGACCGGGCGGGGCGGGCCACCGCCTACGCCATCTCGAACCTGCAGGAGCGCGGCGAGATCTTCGTTCCTCCCGGCACCGAGGTCTACGAGGGGATGGTCATCGGGGAGAACGCGCGCCCGGACGACCTCGACGTCAACGTCACCAAGGAGAAGAAGCTCACCAACATGCGGGCGTCGACGGCCGAGGAGGCGCTGCGGCTGGTGCCCCCGCGGCTGCTGAACCTCGAACAGTCGATCGAGTTCATCGACGACGACGAGCTGGTCGAGGTGACGCCGCGGAGCATCCGGCTCCGCAAGCGCGTCCTCGCCGCGAACCGGCGGCCGAAGAAGGGCGGGTGAGCGCCCTCGTCGCGCCCCCGGTCGGCGGTCGAGGAGGCACTTGACCAGGGCCGGGCGGCGGGCGAAGGGCGGGTGAGCGCCGTCGTTCTCGCGCCGCCGGGATGGACACCCTGCACGCCGCCGGCGTCCTCGCCCCTCTCCTCGCAACACGGCGGGCTCCCGGAGTCCGGGCCGCCGAACGGCGTCGACCGGCTGGCGGGGTCGGTCGGGCGGCAGGCGGCGCCCGGCGACGATTCACGGCCCCTGCTGCGCTATGATTACGGGCGTTCGCGTGTCCGAAAGCTGTTCTTCCGGTCGGATGGACCGGGCTGCAAGGAGGTTCGTGTGAGACGCTTCATCATCGTTGCCGCGGCCGTGGCGCTGGCCCTCGGCTCGGCGCCGGCCGGCGCTCAGACGCGGGAGGCGCCGGAGATTCCCTTCGTGTCGGTGCCCAACTTCCTGAAGTACCCGCCGACCATGAACCTCGGCGAGGCGCTCGGGGTGGCCGAGAACTCGAAGGGCCACATCATCCTGCTGAACCACCCCGGCACCGCCACCTCCGGCCCGCTCTACGGCAACGCCACCACCAACCTGCTCGAGTTCGACGACCAGGGCAACTTCGTGCGCGAGATCGGCCAGGGCGTCTACGGGCTGGGCTACGGCCACGCGGTGCGGTTCGACGACGACGACAACCTGTGGGTCGTCGACAAGGGGACCAACGCGGTCACCAAGTTCGACCCCGCCGGCTACGTCACCCTGAACCTCGGCCGGCGCCCCGAGGGCTTCGACCACTACGAGCACGTCGACCCGCGGGAGGCGCGGCACGTCGACGGCTACTTCCAGGGCCCCACCGACGTGGGCTGGGACGCCGACGGCAACATCTACGTCAGCGACGGCTACATGAACTCGCGCGTCGCCAAGATGAACGAGTGGGGCGACTGGATCAAGTCGTGGGGCAGCTACGGGACCGGCGACGACGAGCTCCGGCTGCCGCACAGCCTGCAGGTCGACCGCGAGGGCTTCGTCTACGTCGCCGACCGCACCAACCGCCGCATCCAGAAGTACGACTCGGACGGCAACTTCGTCAAGACCATCCTGCTCAACGTGCCGTTCGACAAGAATCGGCAGCCGGTGCTCGGCAACCCCCGGCCGAACCAGCCCGACAACACCGCGCCGTGGGCGCTGTGCATCTCGGGCGGCGAGACGCAGTACCTGTTCGCGGCCGACGAGGAGCCGGGGCGCATCTACAAGCTGACCCTCGACGGCGAGATCCTCGGCTGGCTGGGCGAGTCGGGCCGGCGGCTCGGGCAGTTCAACTGGATTCACGGCATCTCGTGCCGTGACGAGAACGAGTTGCTCATCGCCGACCTGAACAACTGGCGGGTGCAGAAGCTGCTGCTCTACCAGACGGCGCTGCCCACCGACGACGAGTAGTCGTTTGCGCCGTGGAACGGCGCAGACTCCCGGCGGGCGATTCGTGCCGAGCCTCGCTTGGCGGGGCTCGGCGCTCTTCCCTCCCGAACTCTCCCCGGACGGGTTCCCGACGCGGTTCGATCGTGCACCCCGCGGCGATGCGGATGCTGGCGTCCGGAAAGCGCCTGACGTACCATCAAGGGTCGTCGCAGGCGGAAGCCGCGCGGGTCCGCTCGGGACTTCCGCGGGTCCGCGAACGAAAGGACTGGAGCCATGTCGAAGCGTCTCATCCCCGTGTCCCTCCTGATGCTGCCGCTGGCATTCGCGCCGGCGGGAACCGGCCTGTCGGCCGAGGGGGGAGCGGCCGGCCCCGCCGCCGGGCAGGAGGGCGGCCCCGCCGTTGCGGCCGAGGTCCACCTCGCCAACGTCCGACAGCTCACCTCCGGCGGCGAGAACGCCGAGGCGTACTTCTCGCACGACGGGTCGGAGATCATCTTCCAGAGCACCCGCGAGGGGGTGCCGTGCGACCAGATCTTCCGGATGAACCTCGACGGGTCGAACCAGCGGATGGTGAGCAACGGCGAGGGCCGCACCACCTGCGGTTACTTCTACCCGGACGGCGAGACCATCGTCTACGCCTCGACCCACCTCGGCTCGCCCGAGTGCCCGCCGGCCCCCAGCTTCCGGATGGGCTACGTGTGGGCCACCTACGACAGCTTCGACATCTTCCGGGCGTCGCCCGACGGCACCCTGACCAACCTGACGGACTCGCCCGGCTACGACGCCGAGGCGACCATCGGCCCCGATGGCCGCATCGTCTTCATGAGCGTGCGGGACGGCGACCAGGAGATCTACTCGATGAACGGCGACGGGTCGGACGTCCGCCGCCTCACGCACCGCCAGGGGCCCGACGGCGGCCCGTTCTTCTCGCCCGACGGCTCGAAGATCATCTTCCGCGGGCGCGAGATCCCCGACGGCCCCGAGTTCGACGACTACAAGCGGCTGCTCGACCAGGGCCTCTGGCGGCCCGGCGCCGTGGAGGTGTTCGTGATGGACGCCGACGGGTCGAACCTGAAGCAGGTGACGGACCTCGGGGGCGCCAACTTCGCCCCGTTCTGGCACCCCGACGGCGAGCGCGTCATCTTCGCGTCGAACCACCACAACCCCGAGGGCCGCAACTTCGACCTGTTCATGATCGGCCTCGACGGCACGGGGCTGGAGCAGATCACCTTCACCGACGTCTTCGACGGCTTCCCGATGTTCTCGCCCGACGGCACGAAGCTGATCTTCGCCTCGAACCGCAACGCCGCGGAGGAGGGCGAGACGAACATCTTCATCGCCGACTGGGTGGAGTGAGCGGAGCGCCGGGTGCCGGGCGGAAGGGGAGGCGGAGCGTCGTCATCCTCGACAGGTTGGGCTGAGCTTGCTCGCCGGCGTCGGGAGCGGAAGCGATGAGCCGTCCGGAAGATCGCCGGGACGCTGCTGTGCACCCGAGAGCCGCCGCGGTGGCTTCCCCATGCCTGTCTGCAGGCGGTCAGCTACACGGGTGAGCGGACCGATGTCGACTACCAGACCGATGCCCGCGACATCGGCGGGCCGCTCGACGCTCAGGTCGCCGAAGCCCTGCACTTCGTACGCCGGAACATGCCGGTGCGCGCCCGGAAGGCGACGGGTCGGACCGACCGTCCCCAGTTCAGCGAGCGCGCGGTGTTCGAGGCCCTCGTGAACGCCGTGGCGCATCGGGACTACTCGGTAGCGGGCTCGCGCGTTCGCCTGCACCTGTTCGGAGACCGCCTCGAGCTGTACGTTCCCGGCGCCCTCACCAACACCCTCACTCCCGACAGCCTGCACCTGCGGCAGGCCAGCCGGAACGAGCTGATCGTGTCGCTCCTGGCGCGGTGGAAAACTGGTTGCTGGATTCGACGCAGTACTGGAAGAAGGTCGGCAGGATGTCGTGGTTCGATCTGCCGGCGCTGGCCGATCCGGTCGAGCCGCTCTGGATCGACGGAATCGGCACCTACCACGGCCGCAACGACAAGGTGCCGCTGGAATCGGTCGGATCGCTCGACAGCTCGCTGAGACTGATCCACGTCGACCGAATCAGGCTCGACGTCTTCAGTCCGGGGGAGGCCTTCGGCAACCGGAAGCGGCGTGTGCGGGGGAGGTTCAGGCATGCGGGTACCGAGTACGCGCTTTGGGTGACCGACCCCGGGCACGAGCGAAGATACCTCGCGAAGCTGGATGGCGCCTACGCGCTCGACGAGTGCTACCTGACCATCAGTCTCGGAGAGCCGTACCAGGGCGCGTGCTACAAGCTGATCGCGGCGATCATCGCTGACCAGGAGTTTGCGTCGTAGAACGGCGCGGGCTCCTGGCGGGCGGACGGTTCCCCGCGAGGTCTTCGCGGACGGCTGTCTTCTGTGCAGCGAAGACACGCCGCACCACTGCCACCGCCGGCTGGTGGCGGAGTACCTGAGCGACCGCTGGGGCCGCGTCGAGATCCGGCATCTCGGCTGAGGGCCCGCGCCGCAGAATCAAGCGGACTCCTGTCGGGATGTTTGCCGACGGGTCTTCGGCCGTGAGCCTGGCGGCTTGACCGCCGGCGACTGAACCCCTGCGCACGGCAACCGGAACGCGGATGCGGACGCGGGAGTCCTGATCGCCGTGCGGAAAGTGGAGAGTCGAGGGGGATCCGCCCGGGAGAGGGGCCAGGATCTCGGTGCAGGCGTCGTCGGTGCAGGAAACCGGAGGCAGTAGTCGCCCTCGGAGCAGGAGAGGCGGGTGGCCCGTCCTTCGGACACGGTGCCGCTCCCGTGCGCCGGTCGCCGCTCGCGGTTCGCTGCTATCGCTCGTTCACCTGCAGCAGCACCCACTCGGACAGGCGTTCGTCCGGCAGCAGGGCCTGACGGGCCATCCGGTACGGCAAGCCCTCGAGCCGCTCCCGGATGCCGGCCTCGATGCCGCCGTAGGACAGGAGCAGCGGCACGATCAACACGGACTTCCCCTCGTCGACCGCGCCCTCGACCACCGCGCGCAGCTCCTCGGTCGCCTGGCCGCGGACCGGTTCCGACGCGTCGTCGCGCACCGTCAGGTGCTCGATGCGGCCGAAGTCCGTGCGAGTACGCATCGCCTCGACGAGGATGCCCATGTTCCCGAGCCAGAGCTCGTTGTCGTCCTCCGAGCTCGGACCGTGCGCCACGACCACGACGACCTCGTCTTCCGGCGCCTCGCTGACGTCGAGGGCGCGAGAGAGCAGGATCTCGGAGACGATTGCGTGGCTGTCTAGCGCCGGCCCCACCGTGATGGGAATCGTCGTTTCGACCGGCGTGGTCCAGTCGAAGCCGGGGTCGTCGTCGGCCTCTTCCTTGGAGCCGCGCCGAGAGGCCATGCGGGCGGCCATGCGGGCAGCCATGTTGCCGAACGCCTCCATCTGCGCCGGCGCATCGTCGCGGGTGCCGAGCAGATACTCGGTGGCGCGCATGACGCTGCTGTGCGACGAGACGAACAGCGGGACGGCGACGACGCTGGTGACTTCCCGTTCCGCCAGGCGCTCCAGCGCGTCCTGGATCGTCCGCTTGCTGGCCATGCCGAACGCCACCTCGATCGGCACGCTGGAGTCGACTCGATCCGCCAGCGCGAGGACTTCCCGGTTCCAGTCGGCGCGGCCGCCGTGGGCCAGCAGCAGGATGCCCTGGGCGTCGACGATGCCCGGCGTCAGCAGCACGAACGACAACACCGGCAGCAATTGCGTCCAAGCTCTCCTCGACATGTCTCTCCTCGTCCGCTTCAGCCGCGGGGTGCGCCGGCGCCGCCCGCGCCAATACCCGGTTGTCATCCCCCCGGGGGGGTGCCCGCCGGCCCGTGCTCTGGTTTCTGAGACTGAGTCTCAGTGTCGGGGGCGAACTGTATACCGGAGCGAGCCGTGGATCAAGAGCCCGGGCCGGCCCGGCGCCGGGACGGCGGTTCCGGGCGGTCGTTGCCGTGGCCGTCGGAAGTGGGGGTCG
This sequence comes from Vicinamibacteria bacterium, assembly GCA_022820675.1. Classification (GTDB taxonomy): domain Bacteria; phylum Acidobacteriota; class Vicinamibacteria; order Vicinamibacterales; family UBA8438; genus JAJEEA01. Next base: position 10,691 of record JAJEFC010000171.1, read on the forward strand.
GGCGGTCGGGAGCCGACCGGCTTCCCGACCGCCGTGAACGCAGGGGCGACTGCGGGCGAGAAGTCCGTTGCTCGGGGAGACGCGGATCCGCTTGCACGCAATGACGTTCACTACCTACACTTGTGGGCAGGACGAGCGTCGCCACGCGTGCTCGGTGTGGCTGGTTCCTCTCTGGAGCCAGGCGCTCGACCATGGCCCGCCGGGTGCTGCCACACCCGACGGGACGCTTCGCTGCCACCGGCATCGTGCCTCCTGCCAGGCATGCCGAACTGAGCTCCGGGCTGGTACGCGCGTGTGGACGATGAAACGGCAGCCGCTTCGGACCCCTGGTGCGGTAGTGGATCGATGACGATTGTCGAGCGGATGAAGTCGCGTTGGGGCGTCGGGCCCGTCGGCGTGGTCGCCATTCTCGCGGCGTTCTCGCTCGCCGGCATGACCACCCTTCGGCTCAAGGAGCCGGTGATGGGGCTGATGTTCTCCGATGCCACGCCGGGGTGGCTGCAATGGGCGGTCTATCTGGTCGTCATGCTGCCCATCTACCAGGTCCTGCTGCTCGGATACGGCATCCTCCTCGGACAGTTCGACTTCTTCTGGAGCAAGATGAAGGCCGTCGGCCGGCTGCTGAGCGGCCGGCCGGTGAGGACTATAGGGCGACGGTCGGGGTATGCAACCACTCCAACGGAGGAGAATCGACGACTACAGCGGCGTCGAGACCGGCTATCATGATCCCCACGACCATCGGGGCGAGGGAAGAGAGCACTCACGTGGCCACCGCGCAACCCGCCGTCAAGCTTACCTACGAGGACTACTGCGCCGCGCCGGACGACGAGCGCTACGAGCTGCTCGACGGCGATCTGATCATGGTTCCCGCCCCGAACATCAAGCACCAAGTAGTGAGCGGGAAGATCTACACGCCACTAAGCCAGTTCATCGAGAACCAAGCGTTGGGCACGCTGCTGTACGCCCCCTGCGACGTACTGTTCTCCGACAACAACGTCGTGCAACCGGACCTGCTGTTCGTCTCCCGGGAACGGGAGCACCTGCTGCGCGACGGCCAGAAAGTACAGGGCCCACCCGACCTCGTGGTCGAGATCCTGTCTCCCTCGACCGCTGATCGGGACCGGGGCAAGAAGCTGGCGCTCTACGGCAGACACGGCGTGACGGAGTACTGGCTGGTCGACCCGGTTGCCGAGACCATCCAGATCCACCGACTGGAGGACGAAATCCTGGTTCCGACCCGCACCTTCGGCCGGAAGGAGACGCTGCGCTCCCCGCTGCTCGTCGGCCTCGAACTCCGCCTGGACGACATCTTCTCGTCTTGAAGCCCAAACCGCGCCGGGTTCGGAAACGCCGATCATCGGCAGTGTTCCCCGCGCCGCCGCCGATCCCGGGCCCGATGCCGGTCCGGTCACCGTCCTCGCGAGCCGGACCTTCGAGACCCGGTTCCCCGCCGCTGTGACCGCTACGGCGCCCTGAACGCCCACAGCTCGCCGGGGAAGCCGCCGCCGGCGATGGCCACCACCAGGTACTGCTCACCGTCGAGGCTGTAGGTCATCGGCGACCCGGTGGCGGGGACCGGCAGGGGCACCGACCCCACCTCCTCGCCCGTCGCCTTGTCGTAGGCCCGCAGGGCGGACCCGCGGACGCCGTCGGGGCCGGTGAACAGGCCGCCGTCGCCGGCGACGACCAGGGTCTTCGTGACCAGGGTGCCGATGCGCTGGTTGGCGACCCCGGTGCGGGGCACGTCGACGCCCTCGAGCAGCGGGTGGTCGCGGATGTGGTCGGGGGTCTCGCCGTGCGCGACCTGCCAGACGATCTCGCCCGCGTTCAGGTCGATGGCGGTGATGCGGCCCCACGGCGGCCGGATGACGGGAATGCCCTCCACGTTGAGCCCGAAGCCGCTGCCGCCTCGCGGGCGCTGGCCGGCGGGAGGCCGGGGCCGGCCCATGATGTAGTCCATGTTCGAGCGCCGCGGGTCGCTGACGAGCCCGAGGGCGTGGACCTCGGTCTTCGAGTAGATGTAGAAGATGCCGGTCTCGGGGTCGAACGAGCCCCCGGGCCAGTTCGAGCCGCCGGTCAGGGCGGGGACGTGCAGGGTGCCGAGGGTGCCCTCGTACGAGGCGACCGACGGCGGCGTGTAGAGGGGGCCGATGCGGTACGGCTCGATGGCCTCCTCGGCCCGGCGGCGCAGCTCGGGGGTGAAGTCGATGAGGTCGTCGACGCCGATGCCCTGCCGGTCGAACGGCGGCGGCTTCGTCGGGAACGGCTGGGTGGCCGCGGTCACCTCGCCGGGCACGTCCGACTGCGGCACCGGCCGCTCCTCGATGGGCCACACCGGCTCGCCGGTGGCGCGGTCGAGCACGTAGAGGAACGCCTGCTTGCTCGGCTGGGCGACGGCCCGGATGTCGCGCCCGTCGACGGTGATGTCGACGAGGATGGGCGCGTTGGCGAGGTCGAAGTCCCACACGTCGTGGTGAATCGTCTGGAAGTGCCACGCGCGCTCGCCGGTCTGGAGGTCGACGGCGACGATGCTGTTCGAGAACAGGTTGTCGCCGGGCCGGTGCCCCCCGTAGAGGTCGCCGGTGGGCGTCTCCACCGGCAGGTAGACGTAGCCCAGCTCGGGGTCGATGGTCATCTGGCCCCACACCCCGGTGTTGCCGGTGTAGCGCCACGAGTCGGCCAGCCACGTGTCGTTGCCGAACTCGTCGGCGCCGGGAATGGTGTGGAAGATCCACTTCCGCTCGCCGGTCCGCGCGTCGTAGCCGCGGACGTGCCCGGTCGGCTTCTCCTTGGTGGCGGGCGCGACGCCCGCGAGGTGGGCGGCGCCGATGACGACGACGCCGTCGGCGATGACCGGGGCCGCGTGCAGCCCGATCTCGCCGGTGACGGGGTCGAGTTCCTGGTCGAGGCCCTGCTTCAGGTCGACCAGGCCGTTCTCGCCGAAGCTCGCGGCCCGCCGGCCGGTGCGGGCGTTCAGCGCGATGAGGCGGTAGCCGGGGGTGACGTAGAAGATCACGCCGTCGCCCCCGTCGTCCCAGTACGTCAGGCCGCGCCCCGAGAGCCGCCGCGGCGCCGCCGCGCCCCGTGCGCCCTCGTTGAGCCGGTGCACCCACAGCAGCTCGCCCGTCGCCGCGTCGAGGGCGACGGCGGCGCGCCGCGTGCCGGCCGTGGTGTAGAGCACCCCGTCGACCATCAGCGGGGTCGACTGGAAGACGTACTCGGGGCCGGGGCCCAAGTTCTCGGTGCGGAAGCGCCACGCCAGCTCCAGGTCGCTGAAGTTCTCCGCGTCGATCTGGTCCAGCGCGGCGTAGCGGGTGTGGCCGAGGTCTCCGCCGTAGGTGGGCCACTCGCCGCCGGGCGCCCCGTGCTGGGCGTTGGCGGCGGCGGAAACGACGCCCGACATGATCGCGAGCATGCCGAGGCGGGCGATTGCGCGTGCTGACATCCGGGTCCTCCGGGTTGCGTCGACCGCGCGGCGCGAACGGCGTCGCGGGCTATGACGGTCGGTAGTGCTTCACTGGTCGTCCGAAGCGCCTGCCAGTCTCTCGAAGAAGGCGGATGCCTCGATGCCCTGCCCGTCGTGCGCCTGATCGAGACCCTGACGAATGCCGGCGACGGTCCGCGCGTGCTCGAACCGATCGCTGACATCCTGCCACGCTTCAGCGTCCATGACCACCAGCGCGGGTTTGCCGTTGACGGTCAGGACCGATGGCCGCCCGGTTTCCTTGAGTCGGGACATGAAGCGGCCGGTGTCACGCTTGAACTCGGCCAGCGGTCGGATATCCTTGGTGATGTCCATTGGCCCTCGTCGCGCCGCATCGTTCCCGGTGCGCACAACGTGCATTCTACCGTGCGTCCTCGCTCCTGCATCGCGGGACTCTCTCGATGAGACTCTGCCTGGCCCTGTGCTGGCTGTTGCTCGTGTGCCCGGGGGTGGCGGCGCGGCAGCCGGTCACGACGGTGACCGGTATCGTCCTCGACGGCGTGACGGAGGCTCCGATCGGCGGGGCGCGGGTCGCCGTCGCCGGCGGCTCTGACGCGGCGGCGACCGATCCGGACGGGCGGTTCGAGATCGTGCTCGACGGCGACGCGGCGAGCCTGCGTTTCGAGGCGGACGGCTACCTCGAGACCGCGGTGGAGGTCGACCGGTCGGCGGAGCAGGCCGCCCTCGAGGTGCGGCTGTTCCCCGAGGCCTTCGCCGAGACGGTGGAGGTGGTGTCGGAGATGGCGGTGCAGGAGCGGCCGTCCGCCACCCCCGTCACCCCCGAGGCGGTGTTCCGGGCCCCCGGCAGCATCGACAACGTCTTTCGCACCCTCGACACCCTGGCCGGGGTGGCGTCGACCGACGACTTCGGCAGCCGGCTCGCGGTGCGCGGCGGCACCCCCGACCAGAACCTGACGGTGATGGACGGCATCGAGGTGCACAACCCCTACCGGCTGTTCGGCATCGCCAGCGCCTTCAACCCCGAGACGGTCGAGAGCTTCGAGCTCACCGCGGGCGGGTTCGGGGCCCCGTACGGCGACCGGCTCTCGTCGCTGCTCGTGGTCGACAACCGGGCCGGCCGGCCCGGGTTCGAGGCCTCGACCGCGGCCAGCATCACCGACGCCAACGTCGTCCTCGAGGGGACCACGCCCATCGGGTCGGACGGCACGTGGCTGCTCAGCGCCCGCCGCACCTACTACGACCTCGTGGCGGGCCGCGTCGCTGACCAGAACTTCCCCTCGTTCGCCGACCTGCAGTTGCAGGCCGGCTGGGAGCTGGGGCCCGGCCACCGGCTCACCCTGACCGGGCTCCGCAGCGTGGAAGACGCGGACCTCTCGTTCGATGCCGACGATTCCGACGACCGCGTCGCGCTCGGCTCGGACATCACCAACGGGCTGGCGTCGGCCCGGTTCGACGCGGTGCTGGGCCCGCGGGCGACGGCGACGACCACCGTGTCGTGGTACCGCAACCGCGAGTCGCTGCGCTTCGACGGTCAGATTCGCGCCGACGCCACGCGGTCCAACGCCCCCGACGACGAGGTCGCGTTCGCCCGCTCGACCATCGCGTTCGAGCGCGCCATCGTCGTGGCCGACCGCTCGCTGCGGCAGGACCTGAGCGTGCAGGTCACGCCGCGGCACCTGCTGAACACCGGCGTCGAGGTGCACCGCCTGGAGACCGGCTACCGGTGGCTGATCGCCGGCGACCGCAACGACGCGCAGGCGAACGCGTCGAGCGTGCAGGGGGGCGCGGGGCTGCCCGACGACCTCGATTCCGTCCTGAACGGCACGCGCGGCGGCCTGTGGCTGCAGGACACCTGGACGCCGTCCGAGCGCACATCGTTCGAGCCCGGCCTGCGGCTCGACTGGAGCACCGTCAACGGCGGCGCCACCGTCTCGCCGCGGCTGGCCGCGAGCTACGCCCTCGGGGGCGGGGCGCGCCTCCGGGCGGCGGGCGGGCTGTACACGCAGAGCCCCGGGTACGAGAAGCTGACCCAGTCCGACTACTTCGTCGACCTGTCGGGCGCCCGCGAGCTGGGGCTGCGCCACGAACGGGCCACCCACCTCGTGCTGGGCGTCGAGCAGGACCTCGGCCCCGACCTGACCGCCCGGGTCGAGGGGTACTACAAGCGGTTCGACGACCTCCTCGTCGGCCGGCTGGAGACCGAGGCGGAGCGGGCGGCGCGGGTCGCGCGCTACGACTTTCCCGAGGCCCTGCGCGAGAGCGTGCCCGCCGCCCCCATCATCGTCAGCGCCCCCACCAACGACGCCGGCGGCGACGCGTGGGGGCTCGACGTCTTCCTGACCCACGGGAACCCCGCCGCGCGGCTCACGGGATGGGTGTCGTACGCGTGGGGCCGTGCCGAGCGCGAGAGCTACGGCCGCCGCTACGCGTTCGAGTACGACCGGCCCCACGCGTTCAACGCGGTCGGGCGCTACCGGCTGACCAGCCGCTGGGACCTCGCCGCGACGCTGCGCCTCGCCAGCGGCTTCTCCCACACGCCGGCCCTGGGGTTGCGGGCGGCCTCGGTCGAGGACGACCGCGGCCGACTCGTGCCCGCCACCGATTCGGCCGGCAACCTGCAGTACACGATCGACTACGGCGGGGTCGAGAACCTGAACTCCGCCCGGTTGCCGAGCTACGCCCGGGTCGACGTGCGCGCCACCTACCAGCGTCCCGGGGGACGGTGGTCGCTCTACGTCGAGGTCATCAACCTGCTCGGCCGCGACAACGCCATCACGCTCGAGCCGCGGCTACAGCACGACCCCGGCGCCGAGCTGCCGCGCCTGTCCGAGGTGCCCTCGCAGGGGTTTCCCCGCGTCCCGACCTTCGGGCTGCGCTTCCGGTTCTAGTGCTGCGTCACGCCATAATCTCCGGGCACGGACTGGCCCTATTGGTCACATCGTCAACGACTTGCCAGCACCGCGTACCCGAACTCTTGGCTGTGGCACTGCACTAGGAGCCTGCGCCGGGGAACGGCGCGGACTCCCGGAGGGTTGGTCGGGCGGCGAGCGGAGCCGGAGGCGACGCTCCCCGGGGCCGGTTGCCGATGTTGGAGGTCGGTTCGAACCACCGGGGGATGCTCCCGCCCCGGTCGACGGGCGTGCGTCGTTCGGGCATGATGGTGGGAGCAGCCGATTCAGAGCGAGGAGAGCATCATCCGAGAGCAACTGGACTACCGCGTCGACGGCCTCGACTGCAACGAGGAGGCCACCCTGCTGCGCGACGCCCTCGAGGGTCGCGAGGGCGTGCACGGGGTCTCGTTCCACGTCGTCGACGGCCGCATGACCGTCGATGCCGATACGGACGCCTTCGGCCCCGAGCAGGTCGCCGCCGCGGTCTCGCGGCTGGGGATGCGGGCCGCGCCGTGGGACGCGGCGCCGCGGGCCGAGTCGTGGTGGGAGGCGCACGGCCGCCACGCGCTCGTGGCGGCCAGCGGGCTCGCGCTGACCGGCGGTCTCGTCCTGCACGTCACGGTGGCGGGGGGCGGCGTCGTCGAGACCCTGCTGGCGCACGCGCACGGGGCGCACGGCGTCGACCGGCTCGTCTTGCTGCTGCTGCTCGCCGGCATCGCCGCCGGGCTCTTCCCCTCGGTGCCGAAGGCGGTGGCGTCGCTGGCCCGTCTGCGGCCGGACATGAACGCGCTGGTGCTGGTGTCGGTGGTCGGCGCCCTGTTCCTGGCGGAGTGGGCCGAGGCCGCGGTGCTGGCCTTCCTCTACGGGCTGTCGGGCCTGATCGAGAGCTGGAGCGCGCGCCGGGCGCGCGACGCCATCGGCTCGCTGCTGCGGATCACGCCGGCGACGGCGGCGGTGGTGCACGGCGACCACGAGCACCGGACGCCGGTGGACCGCGTCGCGGTGGGCGCGCACGTGCGGGTGCGGCCGGGCGAGCGCATCCCCTGCGACGGCGTGGTCACCGACGGCAGCTCCTACGTCGACCAGGCGCTGGTCACCGGCGAGTCGGTGCCGGCCTGGAAGACGGCCGGAGACGAGGTGTTCGCGGGCACCGTGAACGGCCACGGCATGGTCGAGCTGCGCACCACGCGGGCCGCGTCGGACACGATGCTGGCCCGCATCACCCGCATGGTCGGCGAGAGCCACCACCACCGGGCGCCGACCGAGCGCTTCATCGACCGGTTCGCGCGCTACTACACGCCCCTGATGTTCGCGGTGGCCCTCGCGGTCGGGGCGGTCCCGCCGCTGCTGCTCGGCGGCGACTGGGAGCGGTGGTTCTACCAGGCGATGCTCATCCTGCTGATCTCGTGCCCCTGCGGGCTCGTCATCTCGACGCCGGTGACGATTGCCGCGGCCATCGCGTCGGCCACGCGGCACGGCGTGCTGATAAAGGGGGGCTCGCACCTGGAGGAGCTGGGGCGCCTGCGCGCGGTGGCCTTCGACAAGACCGGCATCGTCACGCGCGGCGAGCCGGAGGTGCGCGAGCTGCGGCCGGTGAACGACCGCGCCGAGGAGGAGGTGCTGGCCCGCCTGCTGTCCGTCGAGCAGCGCAGCGAGCACCCCCTGTCGCGCGCCATCGTCCGCCATGCGCGCGAGCGCGGGGTCGAGCCGTCCGATCTCGCCGACTTCACGGCCGTCGAGGGGCGCGGGGCGGAAGCGCGCATCGACGGCCGGCGGTTCTGGGTGGGGAGCACGCGCTTCGCCCGGGAACGGGCCGCGACCGAGGCGTTCGAGCCCGAGCTCGCGGCGATGCAGCGGGCCGACGAGACGGTCGTCGTGTGCGGCGCCGGCGACGACGTCTGGGCGCTCGTCGCGCTGGCGGATCCGGTGCGCGCGGAAGCGCCGGCCGGCGTGGCGCAGGTCCACCGCCTCGGGCTCCGGTCGGCCCTGCTCACCGGGGACAACGCCGTCACCGCCCGCAGCGTCGGTGCCCGCGTGGGGGTGTCGGACGTCCGGGCCGAGCTGCTGCCCGACGGCAAGGCCGAAGCCATCGACGAGCTCATCGCGCGGCACGGCCCGACCGCGATGGTCGGCGACGGCATCAACGACAGCCAGGCCCTGCTCCGCGCCTCGGTCGGCGTCGTGATGGGTGGCAACGCCGCCGACGTCGCGGCCGAGTCGGCCGACGTCGTGCTGATGCAGGACGACCTGCGGAAGCTGCCGTTCGTGGTCGATCACGCGCGCCGCGCCCGGCGGGTGATCATCGAGAACATCACCGTCGCTCTCGGCGCCAAGGCGGTCTTCCTCGCCGTCATGGCCGTCGGGGCCGCCACCCTCTGGATGGCGGTGGCCGCCGACATGGGCGCGTCGCTGCTCGTCACCTTCAACGGCCTGCGCATGCTCCGGCCGGCCGGGGTGCCGACCGGTCCCGGCTCGGAACCGGCGCTGGCCGGCGCCGGGCAGGAGACGTAGCGGGGTCGGGGCCGGCCGTCACGGCGTTCCCCGTGTCCGACCGTCGGGTGCGGGCGTCTTGCCGAGGGTTCCGCGCCGTCGTTCCGGAAGCGCGTCGATCTCACCAACGGCGCTGCCATCCCCCAAGTCGAGCTCGCAGAAGCACTGGGCCGGGTGGGTTCATGAGGCCCGTCACCTGCACGCCGCGCAGCGACCGAAGAGAATCAGCTCGTGGCCGTCGACCTCGAAGCCCTCGGGGGCCAGCGCTTCGACTTCATCCGGACACCGATGGACGTCGAACGCCTGATCGCAGGAGCGACAGAGGAAGTGGTGGTGATGCGGGCGCTCGGCCAACTCGTACCTCAGCCCGCCGCCTGGAAGCTCCACCTCCGACAGCCATCCCTCACCGGCGAGGATCTTCACGTTCCGATAGACGGTAGCCAGCCCGAGCGACGGCATGATCCGCTGGCCGTGCTCGAGGATCTCGTCCGGCGTGAGGGGGCGCTCGGCCCTCATGAACACGCGGCGGATCGCGCTGCGCTGGCGGGTGTCTCGTGGCATTGCAGTAACGTGCAGGACGCGTTCCGCAGTGGGCGTGCAGGACGCGTTCCGTGACGAACCACAACGACGGGCCCGAGCGACCTGCCCCGACGACCGCAGGACGGTCGTCGTCAGCCTACTCAATCCGCGCTCTCCTCGTCGCAGGCCGGGCACGCGCCGGCCTGGCAGATACGGGCACTCCGCACCAGAGCGCCCGCGAGGGTCAGGCTGCCGGCGGCCGACGTCACGGTCTCGGGCAGCGGCTCGAGCCAACCGGCGAGGGAGGCCGCCCAGAGCACGGCCCCCCCCGCGAAGGTGAGGGTCACGCCCGCGTGGTTGCGGGCCGGGCCCAGGACGAGCATCACCGCGCCGAGCAGGACGGTGCCGACCCAGACGGCTCGCTCGACGCCTTCCGAGAGCGCGAGCGCCGGCGCCGCCACGACCAGGAACGGTGTGAGCGCGCAGTGCACGCCGCACCAGGCCGCGGCGCACGCCGTCAGCCGCGACCCGGAGGCCAGATACGTAATCGACGGGACGGTTGCGAGAGAGTCCTTCATGGTGTCGTGTCGACGGCAGGCGCGCGGCAAGCAGGGCCTGAGCCAGAGTCATCATGATAATGGATTCTCAGGTCTGGCGCCAGGTGTTGTCCCCCGACGAGGCCCTGCGCGGCAGCGCGCCCGCCGCCCGATCATGCCGCTACAGGCTGCGGCATCCGGTCTCATGCTAGGATGCTGTTGAAAGATCGTTCCCAAACACAACAGGATTCTGACGATGGCCACAACAGTAACGCTCGACGCCGAGATCGTCCGGGCGGTGCAGCGCGAAACCAACGAGAAGCGCAAGGCGACCGCGGTCCGGCTGGCGCTGACCGAGTATCTGCGCACGCAGAGGCTGCGCAGACTCGGCGATCTGGCTGGAAGGGTGGATCTCCGCTACACGAACGATGAGCTGGAGCGTCTCGAGGAGTGTTGATTCTGCCGGATACGTCCTGCTGGATCGAGTTCCTGCGTCCCCGTGGCGAAGCCGCCGTCCGGGAGCAGATGCAACGATGGCTCGCGGCGGATCGCCTGGCCGTCTGCGGCCCGGTTCGCGCGGAGATCCTGCGCGGGGCGCGTCGGACGGAAGCATCGCGAGTCGCTGACGCTCTCGCGGCGCTCGTCCACCTCGACACACTCGAACGCGACTGGACGACCGTGGAGGCGGCCGCGAGGTCGATGGCGGACTTCGGTCACAGCGTGCCCCTGCTGGATCTGCTGATAGCGGCCGTCGCCAGTCGTCATAACGTCATTCTGGCCCACCGGGACGCTCATTTTCGGGCGATGGCGGATGCGCTGCCGCTTCGGACCCACGACTTCCTGCCCTGAATCCATCATCGACCTCCTCCGCCCGTTCCTGCCGCGACGGGCCACGCCCACCGGCCTACTGCGACCCGCCGCCCTCTGCCTCCTCGCGCGCCTCCATGGCCCGCGCCCCGGAGAGCGAGCTGGCCATCGAGTAGTTGCCCTCGTGGCAGGCGTACTCGTACAGCGGCTCGTCGGTGCGGCCCATCAGCACCTGCGCGGTCCAGGGCCGCGTCCAGCTCGTTGCGTCGTCCACCGTGAACTCGTAGATCAGGGTGTCGGCGTCGGCCCTCGTGAAGCGTTCGACGAGGTGCAGGTTGGCGCTCGAGCCCCCCAGGGAGGTTCTCCGAGAAAGTTCCGCGTCTCGACGACGAGGGTGTCGCCCTCCCACCGGGCCCGCGAGTCGCCGACCCACTGCCGGAGCTGCTCGGGCAGGTGGGGGCGCCCGTCGAGGGGGACGATGCGCGCGTTGTGCACCATGATGGCCCCGGGCGGCCGGCAGCCGGAGGAGCCGTATTCGGGCGAGGACGTCCGGCTCCTCACGGTGGTGTCGCTGCAGTCCGCCCTGACCGTCCAGACCATCTGCCTGAGCGAGGAGATGGCCGCCCGCATCGAGGCCGAGCGGCGGGCCGAGCACGAGGTGGAGATCGCCAAGGAGGTTCAGCGGCAACTGCTGCCGGCGGCCGCCCCCGCCCTGCCGGGGTTCGCGTGCGCGGGCGACTGCATCCAGGCGAAGTCGGTCGGCGGCGACTACTACGACTTCATCGAGCTGGGGGGCGGCCGCATCGCGTTCCTGCTCGCCGACGTCTCCGGCAAGGGCATCGCGGCGGCGCTGCTCATGGCCAACCTGCAGGCGACGCTGAGGAGCCAGTACGCGGGCGGGGCCGACGATCCGGCGCGGATGCTGGAGCGCGCGAACCGCCTCTTCTTCGCCTCGACCCCCGGCAACCGCTACGCGACCCTCTTCCTCGCCGAGTTCGACCCGGCGACCCGCGAGCTGCGCTACGTCAACTGCGGCCACGTGGCGCCGGTGCTCGCCCGCGCCGGCGGCGGCGTCGAGACGCTGGACGCCACCGGCACCGTGATCGGCCTCTTCGACGACTGGTTCGGCGACTCGGCGGCGACGGTGCTCGAGCCCGGCGACACCCTCGTGGTCTGCAGGGACGGCGTGACCGAGGCGCTGAGCGACGACGAGGAGGAGTACGGCGAAGACCGCTTCCGCGACGCCGTCGCCGCCCGCCGCGGCCTTCCCGTCCCCGAGCTGCTGGCCGCCGTTCAGACCGAGGTGCAGCAGTTCGCCGGCGCGGTGCAGAGCGACGACCTGACGTTGCTCGTCGCGCGAGCCACGCCGCCGGCCGGGGAGGCCGCGGGGGGAGCAGAAGGCGGCGCTGCGACATCGAGCGGAGAGGGTGTTCGGTGACAGCCAGTCAGGCGCCGCCCGGGCAGCCGTGAAGCGGGTCGTCGCAATAGGATGACCGGAGCCTTCTGCAAGGCCTGTAAGGATCGCGGTTGCCGCGAACGGCTGGACGCGGACTGAGACGACTGAGACTTGCCTCGCCGCCGCTACCGCTATCGGATCTCGTTGGCACCTGCCGGCGCCGCCGCGATGCCGAGATCCAGGTCGCGCGGCGCGCACAGGGTCCAGTCGTCCGCGATGCGAACGGGGGCGGGCGGGGCCGCAAGCGAGACGACCTGCCCCGTCTGCCAACTCGAGTCCGCCAAGCGCTGCAGCGACGGCAGGCGGTCGTAGCGCGGCGAGCCGAGCTTGACCTCCACCGGCCACGTCCCGCCGTCGCTCTCGATCAGAAAGTCGATCTCCTGCCCGTCCCGGGTCCGCCAGAAGTGGACGTCCACATCGAGCGCGCGATGGCGGAAGCGCTTGATCGTCTCCGCCAGCACGTGGGTCTCGAACAGGGCGCCGCCCAGGGGGCCGAGACGGGTTTCCTGCGCCGTTCGCCAGCCACCGAGCCAGGCGGCGAGGCCGGCGTCGAGGAAGTACAGCTTGGGGCTCTTGATCATCCTCCGCGTCCGGTTGGTGAAGTAAGGCGGCAGCAGCCGGATGAGGAACGCGTCCTCCAGCAGGCTCAGCCAGCTCTTCGCGGTGCCCGCGGACACGCCGGCGTCGCGGGCGAGGTCGTCGTGGTTGACGACCTGGCCCGTACGCAGCGCACACAGCTTGACGAAGATCTCGAACTCCCGGCGCTTCTCGATGCGCAGCAGCTCGCGAATGTCCCGCTCGATGTAGGTCTGCACGTACGAGGAGAGGTACAGGTCGCGCGCGGCGCGATCCTCGATGCCGCAAAGCCTGGGGAAACCGGTCTCGAGGATCCGGCGGAAGTAGTCGTCGGGCGCCACGGCGGCCGGCAGCGCCTTCTCTTCGTCCGAGAGGCCGAGCAGGTTGAGAATCGCGACGCGCCCGGCCAGCGTTTCCGTCACGCCTTCCATGACCTGATAGCTCTGCGAGCCGGTCAGGCGGATGGCGCCCGGTTCGAGTCCGCCGGCGTCCACCATGCGCTTGATGGGACTGAGCAGCCGCGGGGCGTACTGGATCTCGTCGATCACGAAGGGCGGCGCGAGCTCGCGCACGAACAGGACGGGGTCCCGGTTGGCGCGCTCGCGCGTGTCGAGGTCGTCGAGGGTGACGTAGGCGTGGCCGCCGGCGCACCGGTCCAGGAGCGAGCTCTTGCCGACTTGGCGGGGTCCGAGGAGCAGCCACACCGGGAAGAGTCGCAACTGCGGGGCCGGTGCGGTCAGCACGGGCTGGAATGTTCTGTCGATCCACGAGCTCGGCACATCCGCAGTTTACTATGGATCTGCCGTTATTCTAGCGGCAGATCAGAGGTTGGCTGTGGATGTGCCGAGCTCGTGGGTCCGGCGACCCGCGCCAGCCGCGCGGGACGTGCGGCCGGCGCCCAGGGCCCAGCCAGCCCGCGGCCAACAGCTTGTGACGGCAACGGAGAGGGTGTCGGCTATAGTGGGGGCAACGCGAGATGGGAGGGCCACCGATGACAGTTCCAACCGGGCGCACGTGCATTCGGTTCGCGAGATGGACCGGTGTGGTGGCGGCGCTCGTCGCATGCCTCGTCGTCGCCACGGCCGGCGCCCAGGAGCGGGCGTTCACGCCGGTCACCGACGCCATGCTGCAGGACCCCGACCCCGCCGACTGGCTGAGCTGGCGGCGCACCCTCGACGGCCAGGGCTACAGCCCGCTGGACCAGATCGACCGCGGCAACGTCGGCGAGCTGCAGCTCGTGTGGGGGTGGCCGCTGGCGCCGGGGCTGGTGCAGGCGGCGCCGCTCGTGCACGACGGCATCATGTTCGTCCCGAGCCCCCGCGTCGTGCAGGCGGTGGACGCGGTGACCGGCGACCGCCTCTGGGAGTACCGGCGCGAGTTCGAGGCGTCGGACGCCCTCGAGGCGGTGGGGGCGGGCATGCGCACTCGGTCGATCGCCATCTACGGCGACAAGATCTACGTCAACACCTCCGACGCCCACATCGTCGCCCTCGACGCGCTGACGGGCGACGTGGCGTGGGACCACACCGTCGCCGACTTCCGGCTCGGCTACCGCTACACCAGCGGGCCCATCGTCGTGAACGGCCTCATCGTGTCCGGCATGACGGGGTGCCAGAACTACAAGAACGACGTCTGCTTCATCTCCGCCCACGACCCCGAGACGGGCGAGCAGGTGTGGCGCACGTCAACCATCGCGCGCCCCGGCGAGCCCGGCGGCGACACCTGGGGCGACCTGCCGCTGACGTTCCGGGCCGGCGCCGACTCGTGGATACCGGGCGCCTACGACCCCGAGACCAACCTCACCTACTGGTCGACGTCGCAGGCCAAGCCGTGGGCCCGGGTGTCGCGCAAGACCGACGGCGACGCCCTCTACACGAACAGCGTGCTCGCGCTCGACCCCGCGACGGGCGAGCTGCAGTGGTACTTCCAGTTCGTGCCGGGCGAGACCCACGACCTCGACGACGTCTTCGAGAGCGTCCTCATCGACCACCGGGGGCGGAAGTCGCTGTTCAAGATGGGCAAGCACGGCATCCTGTGGGAGCTCGACCGCGCCACCGGCGCGTTCGTGGCCGCCCACGACCTCGGCTACCAGAACGTGCTCGACGTCGACCCCGCGACCGGCGAGGTGACCTACCGGCCCGACATGATCCCCGTCGCCGGCGTCGAGCTCGACTTCTGCCCCGACTTCGGCGGCGTCCGCAACTGGCGGGCGAGCGCCTACCACCCCGGGACGCAGCTCCTCTACATCCCCATCCACCCGACCTGCGTGCGGGGCATGTTCACGGAGCTGGAGCAGGTCGAGGGGAACGACTACTACGCCGACCGCGGCTGGTTCTCGCGGGGCAGCCGCGTGCACCCCGACAGCGGCGAGCACGCCGGCCACCTCATCGCCATGGACATCGACACCGGCGAGATCCGCTGGCGCCACTCGACGGCCACGCGGCCGGGGTCGGCGGCCCTGACCACCGCCGGCGGCCTGGTCGTGTCGGCCGACACCGACCGCAACCTGTTCATCCACGACGTCGACACCGGCGAGGTCCTGTTCCACACCCGCCTGCCCGGTTCCGTGCAGGGCTTCCCGATCTCCTACGCGGTCGACGGCCGGCAGTACCTCGCGGCGCCGGTGGGCGGCGGTCGTACCAACGCGGTCTACGTGTTCGCGTTGCCCGAGGGGGCTGCGCCGTAGCAAGGACAGTGATCGCCAAACTGCACCCCAGATGCAGCCGGTTTCGGCGGTTTCTGCGTTAGGCACGTGGCAAGGCAATCTCCGTCACTGTCCTGAGGGAAGTGGACGGCGGCGGGCCGGCCGGTGGGAGCTGCGAGGCGACCACCCCGGCCGGCGCGTTGCCGATAGCCGGCATGATCCCCCGGGTCTGATTGCACCGTCGCGTGGACGGTGCCAGCCTCGCGTCAGTCGTGCGGACATCCGCCTCATGAGCTTTCGCGTTTCCTACACCGGGGCGGCCTGGGCCGTCCTCGTCTTCACGCTGTTCGTGGTCCTGTGGGGCGGGTTCGTCAGCGCCACCGGCGCCGGCGACGGTTGCGGCGACGACTGGCCGCTGTGCGGCGAGTTGCTCTCGCCCTCGAGGACGACCCCGGCGGACACCACAGACACGCTGGTCGAGTTCACCCACCGCGCGACGAGCGGGCTCGCGCTGCTCGCGGTCGCGGGCCTCGCCGTCTGGTCGCGCTACCGGTTTCCCCCCGGCCACCGGGCGCGATACTGGGCCGCCCTCTCCCTCGCGTTCATGGTCGTCGAATCGCTCATCGGGGCCGCCCTCGTCATCTTCCAGTGGGTCGACATGAACGTCTCGCTGGCCCGCGCCCTCGTCCAGCCGGTCCACCTCGCCAACACCTATTTCCTGATGGGCGCGCTCGCGTGCGCGGCTTGGTGGTCCGGGCCCCGCCGGCCGGCCGGGGCGCCCGGCCCGGGCCGTCCCGACCGGCTGGTGGCGGGCGCCCTGGGCGGGCTGATCGTGGTCAGCGCCTTCGGCGCCGCCGCGTCCCTCGCTTCGACGGTCTTCCCGTCCGAGTCGTTCCTTGACGGCGTCCGCAGCGACTTCGCGGGCGGCGCCCACTACCTGATTCGCCTCCGCGTCTGGCACCCCGTCGCGGTCGTCGTGTTCGCCGGCTATCTCGTGTGGCTTGGGAGGCGGTTCCGACGGACGCGGCCGGACGGCGTGCCGGCGCCGTTTCTGCCGGTGGCGGCGATCTTGGCTACGCAACTGGTCGTGGGGCTCCTGGACGCGGTTCTGCTGGCCCCGATCTCCCTGCAGATGGCGCACCTGCTCCTGGCCCACGCGCTCTGGCTCGGTCTGTTGGTCCTGTGGCTCCACCTCCGGTCCGAGCCGGCCCGTGGATCAGGCGCGTGACAACGAGCCGTTGAAAGCCGATTTGAGCGTGCGGCCCTGGATGGAACGGCCCACGGCGTGACCCGTTCGGCGTCGACGTCGCCGGGATCGGCTATCGGGTCTCCAGAGAGACGCACACTCTCCGTCCGATGGCGGAGAGCGCCTGGTCGATGCTCTTCATGCTCGATGCTCGACCGGGATCGAGAAGCCGGCGCACCTGTACGGGTTGTCCGTCCAGTGTCCTGGCCATTTCGCTGAGGCTGATGCCTTCCTGTCTGATGGCCACATAGAGCGCAGCCTTCACCGCGACGTGCACCGGCACGGCGATACGCACCTCGCGGCGTTTCTGAGGACTGGGGACAGGAATGTCCGCACGTTCCGCGATGCGGGCACCAATGGTCTCGGCGAGGCAGTCGGCCGCCATCTCGATCGCGTCGTCCCGATTCTCGCCCTGCGTGATGGCGTCCGGCAGATCCGGAAACGTCACGGTGTAGCGTCCGTCGGGCTCACGGTCGAAGCGGGCCGGATATGCAAAGTCCATTTACTGCACCGGCGGTCTTTTCTTCCATCATGAAGGTCATTCCGGGGTGTCCCTGGGCAAGCCACTTCTCTCACGGCGGGTCAGAGGGGAATCATCCACTCCCAGTTGCTTGAGAATGGCGTGAATCGCTCCGACTGTGAGATCGTCCTTCCACGGGACCGTCGTATTTCTGTCGCCCAGATAAACCCTGCGGTGAGAACCCTTGCTCTCATGTTTCTGACTTCGACCGAAACATCGTGTTTTCGCGCCCATCGCTTGAGTTTTCGGATAAACTCCGAAGTGCTCATGGAGAGGTCCTCCTCGAGTTGCCCTGGTCGTTCGCATCGTCATCCTCCTTGCCTCGTCGACTCTCCAGCCTTGTGGCTGTTGTTCGGGAGCATAAGGTACATATCAGTACCATGTCAAGTCCGTGGTCGGCCCCTGCGCGTGCAGGGGAGTTGGCGGAGAATCTGCTCCGCAGGACAGTCCGGTAGCGGCCAGTGACCCCATCACGTCGGGTCACCGCGGGGCCGCCATGCCCGCCCTGCAAGCTACAGGAAACCCACCAGCGACCCCAGCGAGACCATCAGGAGCGTGATCAGCACCACCCAGACCGCCGACAGCAGCGTGCCCGGGGCCAGCATGTCGAGCATGCGGTAGTAGCCCTTGGTGTAGGTGACCAGGGGCACCGCGTCGAGCGGCAGCAGGAAGGCGCACGAGGCGGTGAACGCGACCGGCAGCGCGTAGAGGGCGGGGTTCTGCCCGGTCGACAGGGCGAGCAGGGCCAGGGGCGGAATCAGCACCGTGTTGATCACGGGGCCGATGGGCAGCGCGAGGTGGATGACGACGGTGAACGCGCTCACGAGGGCGACGATGCCCAGCGCGCTCCAGTCCTCGAGGCCCCCGAGGGAGCCGTCGACGAGCCACTGCGCGAGGCCGGTCTCGACCGAGGCGGCCCCCAGGGCGGTGACGCCGCCCACCATCAGCAGCGCCTCCCAGCCGATGCCGCGCTCCACTTCCTTCCACGTGAAGATGCGCATGCCCGGGAGGAACATGACGACCGCGCCGAGGATGCTCACCATCACCACGTTCAGGGCCGGGAACCACGTGCTGAGGATCCACAGCACGATCATGGTGCCGAGGACGACGAGGACCCGCCACTCGCGTCCGCTCACCGGGCCGAGGGCGGTCCGCTCGGCCGCGACGTCGCCGACGGCGGTGACGTGCGCCATCTCGGGCGGGTAGAAGCGCAGCAGGATGACGGTCGCGACCGGCAGCAGAACGACCACCATCGGCACGCCGATGACCATCCAGTCGAGGAAGCGCACGGTGACGTCGCCGTACTCCTGGATGAAGAAGATGCCGAGGATGTTGATGGAGCTGCCGGCCGGCGTCGCGACGCCGCCGATGAGGGCCGCGAAGGGGACGCCGATCATCACCACCTTCGCGAACGACGACCGGCCCGGGGTCAGCCCCATCTTGTCGAAGAGGCCGACGGCGAGGGCCATGAAGATGGCCGTCGCGGGCACGTCGGACATGATGGTGGACACGAGGCACGTGCCCACCATGAACACCCACACGACGCGGCGGCTGTCGGTGCCCGCCTTCGAGAGCAGCCACAACGAGAAGCGCCGGTCGAGCCCCGAGCTGATGAACGCCTGGGCGACGACGAACATCGCGAGCACGAAGAAGAAGACGGGGCTGATGAACGTGGTGAACGCGGTGGGCAGGTCGGCCACCCCGAAGATCGGCAGCAGCACCACCGCGAGCAGCGCCGTCATCCCCACCGGCAGGGCCTCGGTCACCCAGAGCACGAGCACCACCACGAAGATCGCGGCCATCCGCTGGCCCTCGGGCGACAGCGTCCCGGGCCCCGGCAGGCCGAGGACCACGAGGGCGAGCAGCACCGCCGCGGCCACCCCGGCCATGGCCTGGGTCGTGGGGGCGGGGGGCTGGTTCACGGTGGGGGCGGTTGCCTGCATCGTGTCTCCTCGGGCGCGGTCCGTCGACCACGGCCGGGTGGGCCGCGGTGCGGACCGGGAGCGCCGCGCCAGTGTGTCACAATGGCCCGCGTCGCTCCAACGGGCGACGGGCGACGGCACTTGCGCCCCGACGGCCTCGGCGTGCCCACCCGCGTCACGGCGGCCGCCCGGACGCAGCGGAGGAGGCCCGCCGCCTCTGCGGCTCGACGACAACGGAGACGCGGCCCGGGTCATGACGGCCGCTCCGCTCCCTCGGGTAACACGACCTCCGCTCCCTCGGGCAACAGGACATGGTCACCCAACGTTCCGGAACCGCCGTCGCGGGCGCCGAGAACATCCTCGGCGACGACCCGCGGCCCGTCTTCTTCGCGGTGGACCGGCCCGACGCGCTCGGGCTGGATGGGCCGCCGGCCGGCGGCGGCGAGAGTGTCCGGGTCTGGGCGCGGTCGCTCTCCGGCATGCAGAAGGAGGCCATCGTCCGCTCCACCGCCGGCGGGGCGTGGCGGCTCGCCAGCGACGAGGGACCGTACCTCGACGGCTACGACGCCGCGCCCTGTCCGCTCGCGTTCATGACCGTGGGCATGGTGTCGTCCTGGATGAACGCGGTGCTCGACGCGGCGCGGGCGCGCGGCGTGATGGTCCGCGACCTCGTGCTCGTGCAGGACAATCGCTACACGATGGAGGGCTCGGCCCTGAACGGCACGATGACCGGGGGCGCCCTGCCGGTCGAGCTCGACGTGCGCATCGACGCCGACGCGCGCGATGACGCGGTGCGTGAGCTGGTCGAGGAAGCGACGCGCGCAGCCTCCGCCTGCGACGTTCTGCGCCGGCCGCACGTGTCACGGTTCAGCCTCGCCGTGAACGGCGCCGAGGCCGAGGTGGGACGGGTCGCGCGGCTGGACGGCGTCCGCCCGCCCGACCCTGCCGCGGCGTTCTCCCGGGCCGCGCCCGCCGACCCCGTCGGAGTGCCGGTCGTGCGCCTCGAGGCAGTTGAGCCGGTGGCCGGCGTGGCCGGCGGCGCCGGCACGAGCCTGCGGGCCGAGCAGCGCCGGCAGCTTCACGTGCGTGCCATCTGCCGCCGGCGTCCCGATGGCGTGAAGGAGATCGAGCAGCAGCTTCACCGCCCCCTGGGGTCGACGTTCCGGTTCCTGTCCGACGAGCCGCCGGAGCAGGGCGGCGGCGGCGCCGCGCCCTCCGCCGCCAGCTACATGGCGGCCGGCGTCGCCTTCTGCTTCATGACCCAGCTCGGGCGCTATGCCGCCATTCTCCGGAAGGACCTGCACGGTTACCGCATCGT
>JAJEFC010000267.1 GCA_022820675.1 Vicinamibacteria bacterium
GCACCGTCATCATATCGCCGTCGGCGGCAGCGCGGGTCTCACCCGCGGGCCGCCACTGGCGCGTCACGTCCCGATCCTCGGGCACGGACAAGCGGTTCCACGGCGCAGGCTCCCTGCTCGATGCAGCGCGGGTCTCGCCGCGGGCTGCCGGGGCGCACCGTCATCATATCGCCGTCGGCGGCAGCGCGGGTCTCACCCGCGGGCCGCCACTGGCGCGTCACGTCCCGATCCTCGGGCACGGACAAGCGGTTCCACGGCGCAGGCTCCCTGGTGCAGTGCCACAGCCAAGAGTTCGGGTATGCGGCGCTGGCAAGTCGTTGACGATGTGACCGACAGGGCCAGTCCGTATCCGAAGATCATGGCGTGACGGACCACTAGTCGTCGATGTCAGCCAGCGCCATGCGGTCGCGGTTCACCGAGACCCGGCGCACGCGTCCCCGGGCCGGCAGGCGGTGCTCGGTCACCCGATCGACCACGGGCACCACGACCGACTCCTCCTCTCCCGACCGGTACTGCACGGTCACCGTGACCGGGAGCTCGAAGAGCCGTTCGCTGAGTTGCTCGAAGCGCAGCAGGACCTCGTTTCCCCCGGCGGTCCTCTCCGTGCGGGACGAGAACCGCACCTCGGGCAGGGCCGCCTCGTGGATCCACCGGTCGAAGAAGCGACTCAACGACCGCCCCGCCTCGATCTCGAACGCGAGCTGCAGCGCGTCGGTGCCCGCCTTGCGGAACCGCCACTCGTGGTAGAAGCGCCGCAGCCCCGCGAAGAACGCGTCGTCGCCCACCAGCCGGCGCAGCATGTGCAGCACCATGGCGCCCTTGTTGTAGACCAGGGCCCGGAAGATCCGCGGCTCGCGCTCGAGATGGCCGAGGCGGTAGCCCAGATAGACCGGCCCCTCGTCGGAGTGCCGCATCGCCCAGCTCCGCATGCGCTCGATGATGTCCTGGAAGACCTCCGGCCCCTCGTCGTGCTCCGCGTAGAGGGCGGCGAAGTACTGCGCCAGCCCCTCGCTCAGCCACTGCTCGTGGTAGTTCTTCCAGCCGACCGCCTGCCCCCACCACTGGTGCGCTATCTCGTGGGCGAGGAAGAACGGCGGGAAGCCGGTGAAGACCGCCGGATCGGTCTGCCAGGTGACGACGGCGCCCGGCTGCCGGGGCAGCTCGTGGTTCATCAGGGCGAAGTAGGCGGGGCTGTGCCCGCCGGGGAGGCGGCTGTCGGTGAGGGCCAGGGTCATCGAGGGGTACGGAATGTCCCCGAGAACCGACGCGTAGAAGGCGGCGATGTCCGCGGCGCGCTCGGCCGTCTCGTCGATGTCGTCCGCGCTCCGCGGCGTCCCGTAGGCGTCTATGGCGAGGGTGCGGTAGAAGACGCCCCCGTCGGCCTGCGCGGCCGCCGGCCGGGGCGCGGGGTCGTCGAGCCGGATCTGCCGGGCCGGCGACGGGTGCTCGTCGAACCGGGAGATCACCGCCGACAGGTAGCGCGCGGGCTGGAGGGCCGTGAACGAGAACTCGCGGGACCCGACGCCCGCGCCGCCGTCCGCCAGCGGCGGGTTGGTGCCGGCCGGGGCGCCGCTCGCCACGACGCCCCACCCCGGCGGCACCGACAGGTCGAGGGTCGCGGTGGCGTAGTCGGTGACCAGCGACTGCGGATACCAGTAGCTGCGGTTGCTGTAGATGTAGCGGGGCTCCCCGAGGCCGAACAGCCGCTCGCGCTCCTCGAGCCGCACCGTCTGCCTCCCGATCCAGTTCTCGTCGAGCTCCTGCGCCGCAAGATCGCCCTCGTAGGTCACCGTCACCGTGAACTCGGTGCCGCCGGCGACATCCTCGGGCAGGTTGATAACGAGGTTGTTCTGCCCGTTCATCCGGAAGAAGAGCAGGGGGCCGAACTCGTTCGAGGTGACCGAGCGCACCGCGAGCTCGTCGGCCAGGCGCAGGCTGAACGACGTGATCGGCAGCCCCTTCACCTGCGCCGCGAGGCGGGTGGTGCCCACGATGCGGCACTCGACGAACTCGCGCCTCGCGCCCGGCCGCTGCTGGGTGAAGCCCAGGGGCTCGAACGACGCGCTGATCTCGTAGTCGAGGATGTCGAGCGACACCGAGTCGTCGTCCCCGAAGTAGCGTCCCCGGGTCGCCCGCTTCCGGGCCGACGGGTACAGCGAGATGATGCGGTTGGTTTCCCGCTCGAACAGCGAGATGTCCTCCGGCTGCCGGACCGACTGAATGTAGGTCAGGGTGCCGTCGTCCTCGGTGCCGACCTCCGCGAGAAAGTCGCCGCGTCCCGGCGGGAGGGACCAGACGCGGTCGCTGATGTCCGACAGGTCCAGGGTGAACGACAACGGAACGAACTCGTCGAGCACCGCCTCGGCGTCGCGCAGGGTGCCCTGGTCCACCTCGCGCGCCCGCAGCGCGCCGGTCGACACCCGAGCGCGGTATGCGTCGGGGTGCAGCCGGACGAAGGCCGCCTCGAACTCCGCCTCCAGCGCCTCGCGCCCGCTGAATATCTCCACCTGCCGGCGCTCCGCCTCGGGCTGCGGCGCGAAGCGCATGACGCCGTCGCCGAGAAGCACGACGCCGGTGACTCCTTCCTCGGTCTCCGCCACGAACACCGATCCCTCGTCCAGCGTCAGCGTGAGGTCCTCGCCGGTGACGACCAGGTCGTCGGCGGCGTACTGTGTCGTGGGGGTGAGACTCAGGTGGCGCAGGTTGTCGATGGAGTCGACGGCGTCCTGGTCGAGGATGCGCCATCCCCGGGCCGCGTCCTCGCGGACGACGTCGAGCTGCCACGTCTCGAGCCGGCCGCGCGGGCCCGACTCGAAGAACAGCTCGACCATCACCCGATAGCCGTCGCCCTCGGGATGGCCGTCGAGCGCGGTCTGGAAACGGGTCGTGGCGGTGACCCGGTCGACGCCGGGCCGCACCTGCTCGTTCGCGAACCGCACGGTCGCGTCGCGGTCGGCCGCCGGCGACGCCAGGGTCGCGTAGGCGCCGGGGTCGCCGGACAGCATCGCCGCTTCCAGCGCCTCGATCAGCGGTTCGTAGCCGGCGGGGTCTCGCGCGCCGTCGTCGAGCGGTTGGGCGCCGCCCGGATGCGAGAGCAGCAGAAACAGGAGCCCCGCGGCGCCGAGGAGTCGACAGGAGTTCATGGCTGGTTTCACCCCACGCCCCATCTTATATCCGAATGGCGCCGGGAAGCCGCGGGCCGGGTCCAGCCCGGCCGGGTGCACGGCCGGTCGACCGCCATGCGCCCCCGAGGGTCGGTCGACGTGGTCGTCGCGGCAAGGCGCCGGGGCGGCGCAAGGCCGATCGATGCGCTCCGGGCCGGGCGGCCACCGCCCTCGGGCCGGGATCGCGGTGTTATGCTCCCGAGCATGGACTGCGCCTTCGCGTGGGCCCTCGCCGATCACGACATGACCGCGGTCGGCGTCGACGACGCGCAGCGCGCCGCGACTGCCGCCGGCATGTGAGCCAGGGCCGGAACGGTGGCGCCCACCCGCCGCGCGCCGTCGGGAAGCGGATGACACAAGCGCGCCTGCAGGGCCGGCCCGGAACCGGCGGCGCCCGCCCGCCGCGCGCCGTCGGGAGCGGATGAGACATGCGCCTCTACATAGAGACGATGGACGCGGTGCTCGTCGACTACGACCACGACGGCCGGGTCGAGCTGGACGGCGAGGG
Source organism: Vicinamibacteria bacterium (assembly GCA_022820675.1). Taxonomy (GTDB): domain Bacteria; phylum Acidobacteriota; class Vicinamibacteria; order Vicinamibacterales; family UBA8438; genus JAJEEA01. The sequence goes on from JAJEFC010000267.1 coordinate 3,673, forward strand.
CTGGTCCGCCCCGACGCTGCAGGAGCGCCGGGCCATCCTGCACGCCGCGCAACTGGAGATCGAGCGGCTGCAGGACCTCGTGCTCGCGCTCGAGGGCGAGAGCGGCGATTGACGGGCGGCGCGGCGCCGCCTCGGGGGGAATCCGGAACGGACGCGACGACGGAACGTCCGCGGGGAACGAGGCCGGCCGGCGGGCCCGGCAGGCTCCCGCACCGAGCTCCGGCGCCGGTACGTGAAAGGCAGGCGTCATGGACACGCTCCTTCGAGACCTCCGCTACGCCGTCCGCCAGCTCGCGCGCCAGCGCGCGTTCACCCTCACCGCGGTCGCGACCCTCGCGCTGGGCATCGGCGCCAACACCGCGATGTTCGGCGTCGTCTACGGCATCCTGCTGCGGCCGCTGCCGTATCCGGATGCCGGAGCGATCGTGCGCGTCGGCGAGTCGTTCGGGGGGCGCGGCGGCGCGTTCCTCTCGAACCGGTCGATGGCGCTGCTCGAGGACGACGCGCGGTCGTTCGAGCAGCTCGCCGCCTGGCGGGCCGCCGCGGTCGACTGGGCGGGCCCCGACGGCGCCGTCACCCTGCGCGGCGCGCGGGTGTCGCCGTCGCTGTTTCCGCTGCTGCGGGCGACGCCGCACCTCGGCCGCCTCTTCACCGACGAGGAGGGCCGGGCCGGGGCCGACCGCGTGGTGCTGCTCGGCCACGGCGCCTGGACCGACCGCTTCGCGGCCGACCCCGACATCGTCGGCGCCGCCGTCGACCTCGGCGGCGACCCCTACACCGTGGTCGGGGTGCTCGCCGAGGGCTTCTACTTCCCGAACCCGGACGGCGAGTTCTGGATGCCGTTCGTGGTTCCGCCGTTCACCCCGCCGACCCTCGACCCGTCGGGGCGGTTCACGGTCTCGGTGGTCGCCTTCAGCGCCCTCGGGCGGCTCGCCCCGGGGGTGTCGCCCACGCAGGCGGCCACGGAGGCCGGCGCCATCCTGCAGCGCGACGACGGATTCCCGGCCGCGCGGGGCGGCGGCGCGAACCGGCCGGCCGGGGAGGGGCCCGCCATCGAGGCCCGGGTGGTCCCCCTGCTCGAGCAGATGGTCGGCGGGTACCGCCCGGCCCTGCTGGCCCTGGCCGGGGCCACCCTGCTCGTGCTGCTCATCGCGTGCAGCAACGTGGCCGGCCTGCTGCTCGCGCGCGGGGTGACGCGCCGGCGCGCGCTGGCCGTGAGCGCGGC
>JAJEFC010000138.1 GCA_022820675.1 Vicinamibacteria bacterium
CGCCACCGCGCCGGGCGCGTCCGCGCCGGCGCCACTCCGTTCCCCCGACCTCGTTTGCGCATCGTCCCGGGAACCTATCACAGCCGTGCCGCGGGCGCGAGCCATCCCTCGCCGCGCTCCGGGGCCGTGTCGAATGCGCACCGGCGGCTCGGATGCGGCCCGGCAGCCGGGCCGGCAGGCTCCTTCCAGGCAGAGGTGTGCGAGGTCGACGCGCGCAGCGTCGGTGAAGAGCGCCGGCGCCGGCGTGAGCCGGGCGGGGCCGTCGAGCCGGCCGCGGCTGTCGGCCCGCGGCCGGCATCGATCCGCCCGAGCCGTCCCGGCATGGATCCCGAGCCCGAGGAAGACCATCCGCGGCGGCCCCGGAGACCAAGCCGGTCCGGAGCCACGGCACGGGCATCGGCGGAACTGCGTCTCGGTATCAATAGAGGCTTGTCGCGACGAATCCCTGCACCTTCAAACGGAGACGATTCCTTCTCCGACCGGGGTTCCACATTCGCCGTCTCGGCACGTCCACTTGGATTGAGTCTCGGCGCCGTCATTGGATCAATGGGATTGAGTCTCACTTCCAGGTTAGGAGGGGCGGGCTGCCTTCTGTTATAAGTACAAGCAGATGGAGCAGACCACGGAACTGTGAACCGGCGATGCTCGCCGGGGTTCGTGCAGCGCATGGCCCGCGCACGGGTCCGGGGAAGCCGCCGCACAACGCTACATTTGACCGGGAGGAGGCCGCCATGCAGGGACAGACCCAGGTGATCGACGCACTGAATCGCGCGCTGACCATCGAGCTGACCGCGATCAACCAGTATTTCTGCCAGGCCAAGATGTGCGCCAACTGGGGATTCCACGACCTCGCGAAGAAGCACCACGAAGAGTCCATCGGCGAAATGAAGCACGCCGAGAAGCTCATCGATCGCATCCTGTTCCTGGAGGGAACACCGGAGATCGCGCGGTACGACGTCATCCGGGTCGGCACCGACGTCAAGGAGCAGATCGAGAACGACCTGGAGCTGGAGATGAAGGGCGTCAAGCACTACAACGAGGCCATCGCCCTGTGCACGCAGCTCGGGGACAACGGTACCCGCGAAGTTCTCGAGCCGATTCTCAGCGAATCGGAAGAGCACGTCGACTGGGCCGAGACGCAACTGTTCCGGATCGAGAAGGTGGGTATCGAGAACTACCTCAGCGAGCAGATGGGCGGGCACGACCACTGACCGGGGCGGGCCGAGAGCGACGATTCGACTACGAGTTCACCGGGACCGATCCGACGGAGTACGCGACGCCGTGGACGGCCTCGATTCCGATGGGCAACCTCGACGGGTTGCTCTACGAGTACGCGCGTCACGAACGCATCTGGCGGGGGCGCGCGCCGCGGAGCGGTGACCGGCCGGCGCCGTGACTCCATCTTGACGTCAGGATGCCTCGCGCCTGACATCGCCGGCAATGAGGACGACGCTGAGCCTCGACGAAGAGGTCGCGATCAGGGACGGCGCGTTCCGGAGGGGTGCGCAGCCGAGAACACCGAGAATCGGGATGCTGACAGCCTAGGGTCGCAGCCATCTCACGAATCTGACGTGCACCCCCGGTTGGGGCGCGTACCGGCCCGCGGGAAAGGCCCGGCGAGAGGCCCCGCGCCGGGCCCGGGTTCGCGGCCCCGCGGCCCGCCGCATCCGTCTCCGCGATACTATTCGGCGGGCGCCGTCGCCTTGGGGGCGGGCTTCGCCGGCTTCGCCGGGGGATAGGTGGTCCAGAAGTGCCGATTGCAGGCCGGGCATTCCCAGAACTGCTGCGGCTGCCACGGATCCTCGGGGCCGGGATCCCGCAGCTCCATCGGCTCGCCGCAACGCTGGCAACGAACGGAAACGTCGGGGTGGTCCATGGGCGGAATTGTAGTGTTCCGGCCGGGGGAGTTGCAAATGCTCGGCACTCGGCGGGTGAAGCCGGTCCCCGGCATTCGGAGTTTCGGTGAGCCCGTGCGTCGACTCGATCGTGCCGACGGGCGGGGGCGAGGCGTACCTGCGCGCATGCGGGAGTTCCGGGAAGGCCCTGGCGCCGGCCCGGGTACGCCGTGCGATCCGGTCAGCAGGGATGACCGTGTTATCGTCCGTCTTCGCTGCTCCCCGCGCCTCTCCAGGCAGCGACCGGTGCCCGCACGGAGGCGCTCGACCGCGCAACCGGCGCCCCGGTCGGGCGCGGGCCGTCGGACGGGTCTCCCACGCGCCGGGAGCGCCCGACGCGGCAACGGGCTTCATGAGAAGCGAGGATCTGCAGGCGTGATTCCCGGGGTGGTGCTGGCCGGCGGGGCGTCGTCCCGCATGGAGGGGCGTCCAAAGGCGCTCCTCCCGGCGGGGCCGGGCCGCGAGACCTTCCTGGAGCGGATCGTGTCGACGCTGCGGGCGGGCGGCGTCGACGACGTCGTGGTCGTGACCGGTCGTCACCACGACGCCATCGCCGCCCGGACCGCGCGCCTGCGGCCGATGGTCCGGGTGGTGCGCAACCCGCGGCCCGAGCAGGGCCAGCTCTCCTCGCTCCTCGCGGCCCTCGCGGTCGTCGACCACCCAGGCGTGAGGGCGATGCTCGTCACCCTGGTCGATCTGCCCCTCGTCTCGGCCGCGACGGTGCGGGCGGTGCTCGACGCCTACCGGCGGACCGGGGCTCCCCTCGTGCGCCCGGGCCGGGGCGGCAGGCACGGTCATCCCGTGGTGTTCGATCGCGGGCTCTTCCCCGAGCTGCGGCAGGCGGATCCGGCGCACGGCGCCAAGCCGGTGGTGCGTGCGCACGAGGCAGAGGAGTGCGTGGTCGCCGTCGACGACCCGGGCGCCTTCACGGACGTGGATACGCCCGAGGACTATCGGCGGTGCTTCGGCGTCGCGCCGCCTCCGCCGGGCCCCGCCGGGCCGCCGCCGGACAACGGTTGATTGCCGGGCGCCATCCGGATAGAATGAACTCGGCTGGGCCAGTGGCGCAGTTGGGAGCGCGCGTGAATGGCATTCACGAGGTCACGGGTTCGACCCCCGTCTGGTCCACCATCCCCTCCTCTTCGATCCTCTCTCGATACTGACTGAATCGTCGCCCATGTTCCGGAAGGGCGCACCGCCGGTCGGGGCGCGGTTCAGTTCCCGGCCGACCGGCCGTTCGGGTCGTACCGCAGCGCCGACGAGCGGTGAGCGATGGCCAGCCAGTCGGCCAAGTGCTCGACCGCCTGCTCCGGCGTCTCGCCGTAGAAGGGCATCAGGGCCGTCGGTCCACCGGGTACGCCGACCAGGTAGGCGCGCCACCGGTCGGGATCGACCGGGGCCGCCTCGATGACGTATCGACGGTCGTTGATGGCGCGTTCGAAACGTTGAGCGGGCACGGTTTTTGGGGGCGAATCGATGAGTTTTCGAGTGCGACAGTGAGAAGGGGATTGTAGACGGCTGGCCGAGCCGATCAAGCGAAGGAAGGTACGAAGACCGATCCACACCCTGCCGGTTGCGGGGGACGATGCCCTTGGCCCCGGCAGAAAAAAAACTCGTCTTCACTGGCGATTCACACTCTGTGCACATGGATTGCACAGCTTTTCCACAGCCCGTGCGGATCGTCCCGCCACGGACCCCCGGGCGGACCGTCCTGCCGTGACTGCCTTGCCGCGGATCCGCCTGTTCAACGCGCCGGACCTGCCGTCGTTTCGCCTGGCGATCGCCGATTGCCTCGACTGGAACGGGCCCTGGGACCTGCGCGCGTCGATGGTCGTGGTGGCGTCCCGCGCGGCCGCCGGGCAGTTGCGGTGGACCCTCGAGCAGCGGCTGCTGGCGCAGCGGGCCGCGTTCGTGCTCCCTCCCCTGGTGACCCGCGACGGGCTCTACGCCGAGCTGCATCGCCGGTTGGACGAGGCCCCGCCGCGGCTGGGCGCGGTCGAGCGGCTCGTGTGCGGACGGGCGTCGGCGGACGAGGCGAGGGCTTCCGGCGTGGAGCCGCCGTTCAACCTGCGGCCGGGACTGGTCGACGAGCTGCTCGGGCTCTATGACGAGCTGCGCCGCAACCGGCGGGAGGTCGACGCCTTCGAGCGGGTGCTCGTCGAGACGCTGGAGCCGAGCCGGGACCTCGATCGCGGCGCCCGCCGCATGCTGCGCCAGACACGGTTTCTCGCCGGGATGTTCCGGGCCTACGAGCGTCGGGTCGCCGCCTCGGGCCGGATCGACGAGCACGGCGTGCGGGCATCGGCCCTCTCGCGGGGGCTGCGCCGCCCGGTGCCGCAGGTGGTGCTGACCGTCGCCGACCGGGCCTCGGGTCACGACGGCCTGTGGCCCGGCGACTTCGACCTGCTGGCCCGCCTCCCCGGCCTCGTCCGGCTCGACGTGGTGTCGACGTCGCCGCTGCTGGCGGCCGGCTATCGGGAGCGGCTCGCGGACCTGCTGCCCGGCATCGACGAGACGGCGGTCCCGCCGGCGCCCGGCGCGCGCGCGCGCCTCGTCGCGCCGGACCCGGCGCCCGGGCGGCGGTACTTCACGTGGCGCGACCGCGAGGAGGAGCTGCTGGCCGTCGCCCGGCGGGTGAAGGGCCGGCCCGCCACCGAGCGCACCGCGGTCGTGGTCCAGCGGCCGCTGCCGTATCTCTACGCGGCCCGCCACCTGTTCG
>JAJEFC010000260.1 GCA_022820675.1 Vicinamibacteria bacterium
CGCCGGAACGCGAGGTTCGCCTGATCCGCATAGACCAGGATGACGAGGTTCGCGGCCGCCGCCGGCAACCCCATGCGCCGCGGATCGTCCATTGCCTCGCGCAGCTTGCCGACGGTGAGCGGCTTGTCCAGCCGCTCGAAACGGCCGAACCAGTGGCGGCCGACGGCGAAGTGGGTCTCGCCCATCTCGCCGAGCCGCAGGGGCACGGCGATCTGCGCCATCGACGGGCGCAGCGGCTTGTCGATGGCGACGCGTCCCTCCGGCTCCTGCACCGCGCGACACCTGCTCGTGCACGCGGCGCAGCGCCGCCGCCCTGACCGGCGCGCCGAAGTCGGGGTGCGCCGGGTAATGGCTCGCGCAAGGCTGGTCGAACAGGTTTCCGAGCGCCTCCCGCAGGCTGGCCCGCGCGCGGGGCGGGGCTCGAACGCGGGATCGAGCGACTGGAAGTGCTCGGCCGGCGGGTGCGACTCGTCGACCGACCCGGGAATGGGATTCTCGACGCCGTAGGCGCCCTCCAGATAGTGGACCAGGCGCTGTTTGAGCTGGCTCTGCTGATTCCGCAGGAGCTCGCGCGCCGACGCTTGATCGACCGGCGAGAGATGCGTCGCGAAGTCGCGCAGCCGCTCGCCGGCCAGGACGTGGTCGATGCGGGCCAGGGTTCCCAGATCGCGTTGCGCCGAGGGGCTCAGGAAGGACGGCAGCCAGACCAGGGTCCGCGCCCGCGCGTCGCGTCCGCGGAAGTCCTTGAGCCGCGCGAGGTCGTCGGCCGGGGTATGTGCGCCTGTCACCTGCTCGCCCACCAGCTCGCGCAGGTCGCGCTGCCGCGCCACGAAGCTGACGATGGGGACGGCCCGGCCCGCCGTCTCCGCCTCGACGAGCTTCGAGACCTTCGGCCCCTCCTCGTTGAGGAAGCGGAGGTCGGCGGCGTGGGTCGCGAGCCACAGGATGAGCTCGTCGAGGAAGAGCACCAGGGCGTCGTAGCCCAGATCGCGCGCGTGTCGCGCGATCACCGCCAGCCCCTCGTCGAGGGGGACGAACGCCTCGTCGCTCCCCCGCGCCATGTCGCGGTAGCCGCGGAGAACGAGTCGACGAGCGCGGCGACGAGCCGGCTGCGCTCCTCGGCCCCGGCCGGCGCGCCGAGGGCGGCCTCGAAGCTCGCGGCGTCCCACCGCGCCGACAGGTCGCCCCAGCCGGCGGCGCTCCCCGTGGTGCTCGCGGCGGTCTCGTTCACGCCGGCGAAGAACGCCTCGTCGCCGATCTGCGCCCACAGCCGCCGCGCGTCGTCGAAGAGCCCCGCGCTGCGGTACACGCCCGGCGTGGGCGCGTCGGGGTGCAGCTCGGCGACCCGCGCCGCGTAGCCCCCCAGCACCGCCGCCTCGAGGCTCGGCTTGCCGATCATGTGATAGGGCGCGAGCAGGAAGCGCCGGCCGGCGAGCCAGTCGCCGTGCCGCGTGACCACGCCTCCAGACCCTCGGCGGCGCGGGCCTCCGCGTGCTGCTGCAGCAGCAGATGGAGCACGGCCATGAAGTGGCTCTTCCCGCTGCCGAAGCGGCCGTGCAGGTAGGCCGCCTTGCTCGAGCCCGACGCCAGCGCCCCCTTGATGAGGTCGAGAGCCCGGTCGAAGGCGTCGGCAAGCTGCGGCGTGACGACGTAGGTGCGCAGCGTCTCCTCGGGCTTCGTCACGCCCTCGGAGAGCCGCAGGACGAAGTCGTCGCGATGGACCCGGTCGGGGATGTCGATGAGGTCGCGGATCGGCGTCATGTCGAACGCTGGCTCAGTGCGCGGGGAAGTCGGGCCGCGTCGTCACGACGGCTCCTGGGCGGGGCACGGATCGTGCCCGGTGGCTCACAGCCGCAGCAGAGGCCGGTCAGGCGACTCCGGCCGGGGGCCGAGCGTCCGGGTCACGCAGTCGGCGACCAGGTCGAGCTCTTCCATGACCAACTGGCCGACCAGCGGATCCGCGCCCCTCGGGATGACGACGCAACGGGCGTACGTCCAGCGGTCGCCGATGTGAACGGTCAGCGGACCCGCGATGGGCCGTTCGCCCTGCCGTCCGTCGGCATAGGTGCAGGCGACGCTGCCCACCTCCTGCGCCCCGAGCCGCTCCACCACGTCCTCGGGCAACGCCAGCATCACCGCGCCGGTGTCGGCGACCGCCCGCACGCGGGTACGGCGGATTTCGGCCTCCCGCAGGTGTCCCGCCTCGAACAGGCCGCGATCCTTGGCGTTCTCCAACCCGACGTCGACGACAATCTCCCCCATCACGAGCCTCCCCGTATACGTTACTCCAATAGCCTGTCAGTCACGGCCACGGACTGAGGGCTGGAGAGGACTGGGGTGGCGCGAGCGGAACGAGCCGGAACGCCGAGGAGATGGGCCAGAATCGGGAAGTCCAAGGGCCACCGCGGGCGGTGGGCGGCATGAGAATGTCGGCAGCCTGTGGTCGGTCTTCTGGTTGTCACTGCGTTCAAGAGCGGGCGGTTATGCGTCTGGTTCAAGGAAGCGGCGGGACGGCCTGCCGCGCAAGGAGCCACGCCGAGGGAATACGGGCCCACTGCGCCGCAGTGAACACGGGGACGGGCTTGCCATCGACCATCGGCCGTGACTCCTGCGCATCGGACGGCACGAGCAGCCAGACGCCGGGTGGCCCGTCGGGCCCGCCGGCAGCGTCGCGCAGGCCGTCGAGGAACGTCATCTGGTCGTAGCGGGCGAGCAGGCCGAGGTTCGTCAGCAGCACGGCACGCGGGGCGTCGGCGAGCTCGGCGCCGACGCGGGGCAGCGCCCGGTGGCCGACGAGGCGGAGGAGGGTGGCCCAGTCGGCGCCGCCGCGGGGCTCGCGGTCGGCGCGGAGGACGGTGCGCCAGTCGGCGCCGGCTTCACGGGCGGCGGCCTGCATGTGGCGGATCAGCAGCTCGTCGGCGTTGCGGGCGTCGATCGCGAACGCCGACGCCAGGACGCGTTCGGCGTCCGCCAGCCGGCGGGGCGACACGGTGAGGGCGAGGAACGCCCGGCTCTTCAGGGCGCGCCGCAACCGTTCGTCGAAGGCGTCGGTGTCGTCCCATTCCCCGGCTCCCCTCTCAGCGACGCGGGCCGCCCCGCCGCTGACGCGCGTATAGCTCGTGGACGAGCCGATCGTGAGGAAGCTGCGTAGCCGGGAGCGGTAGGCATGGCGCCCGTCGGGCGGACCTGACCTCCACTGCACCTCGCTGCCCGCGTCGCGGAGCAGCGTGTCGAGCTCGGGCCGGTCGGGCAGAGCCGCCGCCTCGGGATAGCGTCCGGCCACGCGCCGCCGGATCTCGTCGGGGTCGAGGGTGTGGGCGCCCGCGAGGGCCCCAGCGCGAGCCGGAGCGCCCGGTCGGCCGCCATCCCGCGCGGATAGAGCTCCAGCCGGCTCGAGAGCGCGGCGTTCCGCGAGACGGCGGCGGCGAGCGCGAGCAGCCGGTTCGGCGCCGGCGGCGTGACCCCGGCCGGCGCAGTCACCGCCTGCAGGGCGTCGATGGCCCGCGCCGGCGAGAGAAGGGGGTCGGCGGCCGACAGCTCGTCGGCGGTGCGGCCGAGGCGCTGGGCGAAGTCGGCGAGCTTCTGGCCGTCGATGCGGGGCTCGCCGCGGTCGTCCACGGCGTCGCGCGCCAGGAGGACGCCGGCCGGGCCGTCGAGGCGGCGCACGATCCACCTCGGCGCCGCCAGGTGACGCTCGACCTCGACCGCCGCGCGCACGCAGGCGCCGGCGTGGCGCGAGCGGAGCGGCTCTTCCTGCACCGACCCGCGGCGCGCGAGGATCGAGGCGGCGAGCTCGGGCCGGGTCATCACGTTCCCGTGCGCCTCGAGCATCTCGACGATGTCGTGCCGCAGCCGGGTCAGCACGCCGAGCTTCGTCCAGCGCCGCCGCGACCGCGCCGCCGTCTGGCTGACCGCCACCGGCGTGACCCCGAGCGCCCGCGCGATGTCGCTCTGGCTCGGCCACGGCGCGTCGGGCGCGTCGCCGCTCAGCCCCAGCAGCGCCGCCGCCAGCTCGACATCGCGCCGCGACTGCGCGGTTCGGCCGGCGGGCAGCAGCAGCCGCCGCAGCTCGTCCACGCTCGCGTGGCCCGCCTCGACGGGGACGTCCGTGTCGTCGCCGGCCGACGGGACCTTCGGCGTCCCGGCCGCGTCGGGGAACCGCTCGGCCAGTCGCCGGGCCAGGTCGGTGAGCTCGCGCCGGGTCTGGACGCCCACGCCGGGCATGCGGTTCACCTGGATGAGCGGGAACCGCAGCAGGTCGTGAACGGTGCGGACGCCCATCCGCTCGACGGCGTTCATGGCGCGGGCGCTGAGTCCCATGGCCGCGAGCAGGGTGTCGAGGCGCGCCTGCTCGACGCCGCCGAACGGGGGCGTCGCACCCACGGTGTCGGTGTCGGTCTCGGGCCGCGCCGCCGCCAGGAAGAGCTGGCGCCAGGCGCGGAGCATCTCTTCGGCGTTGTCAAAGCGGGCGCGGTAGTCGCGGCTCAGCGCCTTCCGGAAGAACGCGGTCAGGTCTTCGCGGACGGCCGGCTCGAACGCGTCGGCGTCGATCGTGGCCTCGCAGTCGAGGACCGCCGGCTCGCTCTGTCCGTCGCCCCAGCGCGGCAACGACCCCGCCGCCATCTGGTGCAGCGTGACGGCGGCCGCGAACCGTTCAGCGTGAGTGTCCCAGCGCGGCGGCTTTCGCGTCTGCAGGAACGGATCGAGGTAATGGCGCGTCCCGGCCAGGATGTTCTCGGCAGGCATGCGCGCCAGCGAGAAGTCGAAGAGCACGAGGTGGAGCTGGTTCCCGACCTTGGCGGTGCCGAGATTCTCGGGCTTGATGTCGCGATGCGGAATGCCCTTCTGCTCCAGCCAGTCGATGGTGGCCAGAAGGTCCTCGCCGAAACGCTCCAGCAGCTCCAGGTGGAGGCGCCCTTCGTCGTGCAGGCGGTCGGCAAGCGTGGCGTCGCCCGCTCGCGCCATGAGCAGGCCCACCCGTTCGCTGCCCGTTCCGTCATGGAACGTCAGGACGTCATGCAGCTCCACGATGTACTGATGACGCAGGCGGCGCATGACGTCCGCCTCCGCGTGAAGGCGGTCGTTGTGCTCGGGAGACAGCGCCACCTTCAGCACGTGCTCTCGTCCGTCGCGTTCGACGAGGAGGGCGAGCGCCGTCGATCCCTTCCCGAGGCGCTGTCTCATGACGAGGCCGTGCTCGAGCTCGTCGCCCGAGCGAGCATCGAGAGGATCGGGGCGCGAACGCTCCTCGGGCTGGGTGAGCTCGTCTTCGACGCGCTCGAGCTCCTTCAGGAACTCGCCGACCGATCCGAGCCGGACCGTCACCTCGGGATGCGTCGCAAAGGCGTCCAGGATGCCAACCAGACTCCATTTCCCGCTCACCGCGGCGCCGTGCTTCAAGAGCAGATCGTCGGCGGGGGTGGTCATCCCGTCACTCCGCAAGCAGCACCAGACGACAATCTCGCCCCGCAAGACCGCCTGGATTGAATGCGGCAGCAGCTTGATGAACGAGAAACCGGCCTCCATCTGCGCCCTCTCCCCTTTGCTCGCGCCACCACTGAAGACGAGCTTGCGAATTGGGTTCTCGGCCCATGCCGCACGAAGCGTCCCGAGATTCAGGATGTCAAGCTCACCCTGGGCCAGCACGAATTGGCCGATACTCGCCCGCGTGACGTCCCGGCGAATGAGCCCATGCTGTGAGAGATGATCAAGGAGGGCCAACGCGTTCGCCCATAACGGATCGTACGTCGTTGTGAGGGCCTCCGTCACAGATCCGGACGCCGCCCTCTCGCCTGAGCGCCCAACCGATCCGAGAGTAGGAACGCCCGCCCTGCCAGTGACCACGCTCTTGTTGGTGGTGGCTGCCGCCGTGGACTCCGAACGGCTGAGCGATTCCAGATGGCCGTGCTGTGTGAACTGCGCGAGGAAGGAGGCTATCCGATGGGGGTCGTGGTACAGGAAGTCATAGACGGAACTTCTCTCCGGCGGGGCGGATGCCACGTCTGATTCGGGCATTGGCGTCCTCAACATGCCGGCGGATCTCCGCCTGCCGCTTCTTCATGCGTTCCGCGACTTCGGCGATCTCATTCGGCTGTTGCTTGAGGGCGCGCACGTTGTTCTTGATCTGCTGCGCGATCTCAACAAACACGTTCTTGGCCGGGGCGGCCTCCCTGTCCATCGATCTTCTCTGGGCCGTGTTCCAGACGGGACCCGGCCCCCAGTCCCCGCGTTGGGCTCGATCAGCGTACTGCCGGCCGCCGACCAGCGTCAAGAGACGGCCGGCTGCCAAGGTGCATCCGCGTCGAACCAGCGACCGGCGGTCAGAAGGCAACCAGCGTCTGCAGGTAGAAGAAGTCCGCGGTGTCCTCGCTGAAGTCCGCGTCGCGCAGGTAGGCGCCCCCGAAGAAGCGCCCGTAGCCGATCTCGAGCCCGACCGGTCCCGCCGGCAGTCGAAGCGTCACGTCGACCTCGTTGCCGACGTGGGCCGAGGCGGGCGCACCGGCGGCCCGGTGCACGACGGCGCCGCCCACGTCGTACCACGCGTCGGTGGCGGGCGCCGCCAGGGCGAAGTCCTGCAGGGCGACGCGCAGCGTCGTGCGGCGAGGGAGCGCGGCCTCGACCGTGACCTCGGCGTTGCGCAGGTTCTGCAGCGCGAAGAGGTCCATGTAGCCGTAGTAGGCATGACCCAGCGGATAGAGCTGGTCGAACGTGCCGTGGATCCGGTCGGCCGGGTCGTCGTCGCCGCTGCCCAGGTTGAACGCGGCCCCGAGCTTCAGCCGGCCCGGGAGGGTGGTCGCGTGGGAGCCGCCGGAGTGGACGAGCGAGGCCCGGTGGTCGAGGCCGCCGTAGCGCCCGGACTGGACGGCCAGCTCCCCGTCGAACGTCCAGGGCCCGTGCCGCGTCTCGACGCGGGTGCCCGCGGTGTGAACGGCGTCGTCGAGGCGCGCCGCGCGGCGCAGCAGCCAGTAGCCCTCGACCGCGCCGCCGGGGACGAGCGCAGCGTCGGTGTAGTAGACGCCGTGGAGCCGGCTGTTGAACATTCGGCTGCCGGTGGGACGGTGGTCGTTGAAGCCGGTCGGCGCGACCGGGACGAGCCGGGTGGCGAAGGCGTCGATCCGATGGCCGGTCTCCGGGTCCCGACGGCCATCCGCGGCGCGGGCGGAACGCGTGTAGAATGGGGGCCGCAGAGCGAAGACGGACAACTCCAAGGAGGGACATTCCCGCAGACGCGTTCCGGTTTCTCGCGGCGGTGCCTCGGCGTCCGGGATGGTTGCGGTGGGAAGAAGACCCAGTGCCGGATCAGACGGAGGAGGTGTGCGCATGAGACTCGGAAGGTTGCTCGCAAGCACGGCAGCGGTCCTGCTGCTGGCGCCCGCTCTCGCCGTGGCGCAGAGCTCGATCGGGGGCTCGGTCACGGACGACACCGGGGGGGTGCTCCCCGGCGTGACGGTCGAGGCGTCCAGCCCCGTCCTCATCGAAGGCTCTCGCGTCGTCTTCAGCGACGCCACCGGCAACTACAACATCGTCGACCTGCGGCCGGGCGTGTACGCGGTCTCGTTCACCCTGCCGGGCTTCGGCACCCAGGTGCGCGACGAGTTGATCCTCGGCGCCGACGTGGCCCTGCCCCTCGACGTGGTGATGGCCGTCGGCTCGGTCGAGGAGACCATCACGGTCTCCGGCGAGACGCCGGTGGTCGACGTGCAGCAGGTGCAGCGCATCGAGGTGCTGACCCGGGAGACGCAGGAGGCGATTCCGACCGGGCGCAGCATGTGGTCGTATGCGCTGCTGATTCCGGGCGTCAAGGTGCACAAGCCCGACGTGGGGGGCACCGCCGGCGCGCAGCAGTCCGAGATGATGGGCCGCGGGCTCGACGCCGCCCACACCACCGTCGAGATCGACGGCATGATGATCAACTCGATGGTCAGCGACGGCCGCTACCAGGCCTACCTGAACCCGATGCTGTCGGCGGAGACGTCGTACACGACATCGGGTCAGGGGGCCGAGACGCAGACCGGCGGCCTGCGCATCAACATGATCCCGAACGAGGGCGGCAACCAGTACAGCGGCAGCTTCTTCGGGGGCGGGACGCCGGGCGCCTGGCAGGCCGAGAACATCAACCAGAGGATCCAGGCCCTGGGCGTCGACGAGGTGCCGAAGGTCGACATCATCTACGACTTCAACACGGCGGTCGGCGGCCCGATGGTCCGCGACCGTCTGTGGTTCTTCGCGACGGCGCGGAGGAACGTCGTCGACGCCGGGGTGCTCAACAGCACGAACCGCGACGGGACCCCGGCCCTCGACCGGAACAGCATCACGAACGGCAACGCGCGGCTGACGTGGCAGATGACGTCGCAGCACAAGATATCGGCCATGTTCGACAAGGTGCGGAAGCGCCGCTTCAGCCAGCACGCCTTCGGCGAGGACATCGAGACGGCGGCGTCGACGTGGAACTCGCCTCACTACGACGTCGGGACCGCGAAGTGGACGGGAACGATGTCGAACCGGATGCTGGCCGAGTTCGGCTTCTCGCTCCACTTCGGCGACTGGGACCCCAGCTACTACCAGTACAGCCCGTTGGGGTCGATCTACCAGGAGCGGCCCGGCAACGTGGGCCTCTGCGCCGAGACGCCGTGCTACTGGGACGTGGGCTCGCCCGAGGCCATGCTGCAGATGCCGGTGTCGATGGGCGGCGACCCCTGGTTCAGCGTGGTCCCCAAGAACGACACCTATCTGGGCCTGATCTACGGCGCCAAGGACGACGGCGAGGTCAACAACTACACGCACCGGTGGGCGTACCAGAGCGCGCTGTCGTACGTCACCGGGTCGCACAGCTTCAAGTTCGTGATGAACTTCACCAAGGGGCACAACCGCTTCACGCGGTCGAGCAACGGCAACCTCCTGCAGCTCTACGACGCGGCCCCCAACCCGCGGGGGCGCATGCTCGACTTCATCACCTGCGACCACTACGCCGCGGACGCCAACATCACCGCCGGCCTGCCCTGCGGGACCACCGGGCTCCCCGACCGCGTGAACGTCTTCAGCCACCCCACCTACACGTCGGTCAAGCTGGACTACAACGGCGGCGTCTTCGCGCAGGACTCGTGGACCATCGACCGCCTGACCCTCAACTACGGGCTGCGGGTCGACTTCGCGGCCGTCTCGGTGCCGGCGACGCCGAAGGGGCAGGGCCGGTTCGTGGGCTCCTACATCCTGACCGGGCGCGACGCGTCGGAGCTGCCCGGCTTCGGGCCCGACTTCGCGCCGCGGTTCAGCGCCGTCTACGACGTGTTCGGCGACGCCCGGACGGCGCTGAAGTTCGGGTGGAACAAGTACATGCGCGACGTCGGCGGCGACCTGCCGAGCCGCTACTCCTACGGGGCGAGCATCAGCGACACCCGCGACTGGTTCGACTGCCACATGGTCGTGGACGCCAGCGGCAACGGCATCTGCTCGGGGCTCGACCCCTACGGCAGCAACTACGACGACATCGCCCAGGACTGGGAGATCGGACCGCGGTCGTCGGCGACCTTCGGCGTGCCCACGAGCCCGACCCGGAACCCCGACCTGGCCAACTTCCCGCGCGAGTACAACCGCATCTGGACCGTCGGCGTCCAGCAGGAGGTCATCCCGGGCCTGTCGGTCAGCGCCGAGTACCGGCAGCGGACGTACCACAACACGTTCGCGGAGGACAACCGGTCACACACCTTCGCGAGCTTCGGGGCCCTGCCGGACGGCACCCCGGATCCGGCGTACGCCGGCACCGGCCGCTACATCGACGTGCTGCGGCCCTATCCCCTCGTGGGGTCGATCACCGTCTTCAACGTCGATCCCGCCGTCCGCACGTCCGCCGACCTCTGGGACGCGGGAAGAGGCGAAGGCTACTCGAACGTCTACCGCGGCTTCGAGCTGAGCGTGCAGGGCCGGCTGGCCGGCGGCGGCACCATCTTCGGCGGCTGGTCGGTCGAGGACAGCGGGCGGGTCAGCATCTACGACTACAACCGGGGCGCGGGAAGCCGTTTCGGCGGCGAGGTCAACACCTGCTCGGACATCATGCAGCGGGGCGACAACCCGAACGAGCTCCGGTTCTGCGACACCGGCGCCTACCCGCGGCCGTTCCGCAACGAGTTCAAGCTGTCGGGCACCCAGCCGTTCTCGCTGCCGGGCATCGGCGACATGCAGTTCGCGGCGTCGCTGCAGGCGTATCCGGGCGGCCAGGGCGACTGGGGCGGCCTGCAGGAGGGGCTCTACGTCCACCGTACGTCGTCCAACCCGCTGCTGGGCACCTACTCCGAGACCCTCTACGGGCAGCCGGGCCACTGCGTCGCGCCCTGCGTGCTGGGTGCGCGCATCGCGGACACGCCGACCGTGTCGACGAGCACCGGCGGCTACTGGATTCCGATGATCCCGCTGAACAGCGTGAAGTTCGAGCCGTACTGGACGCAGCTCGACATGAACGTGCAGAAGGTGTTCAACATCGGAAGCTGGCGCTACGACGCCCGTTTCGAGTTCTTCAACGTGCTGAACAACGCGGTGGAGATCTACCACAGCGGCTCGCGGAACGCCCTCGGCAGCACCGGGGCCGGCTACCAGAGCCTGTCGAGCTGGGAGCGGGCCGCGCGCGTGCTCGAAGGCCGCGTCATCCGCTTTGCCGTCACCGCGCGGTTCTAGCCGCGCTCGCGCGATTCCGCATGCCGACGGCCGGGAGAGAGGGCCCTCTCTCCCGGCTCCTCCCGACGCCGCGAGACGGAAACCGACGCCGGCCATGGAAGGCCGAGCGCCGCAGACGTCACGGCAGAGAGGACGGCGCGGAGGGACGGCTGCGCGACCGCCCCTCAATCCTGCGCGCTCCCCCACCGCGCTCCCGCAGGATCGGCCCGCGACGCTTCGTCCCCGCGGCAACGACAGCCCACGCCCGGCCTCACCCCGACCCCGCCGCGCGCAGCCCCTTCCAGATGCTCCAGCACATCGCCACCATCACCAGGGCGATGGGGAAGCCGGTGACGAGCGACGCGGTCTGCAGCGCCACCAGGCCGCCGCCGAGCAGCAGGGTGATGGCGACGATGCCCTCGAACGCGCACCAGAAGACGCGCTGGGCGACCGGCGCGTCGAGCTTGCCGCCGGCGGTGATGGTGTCGATGACGAGGGAGCCGGAGTCGGAGGAGGTGACGAAGAAGACCATCACCAGCACGATGCCGGCGACCGACGTGACGCCGGTGAACGGCAGCACCTCGAGCATCCGGAACAGGGCCAGCTCGGGCTGCTGCGCCCGCACCGCCTCGACCGCCGCGGTCTCGCCCACTTCCAGATAGTGGGACAGCGCCGTCGCCCCGAACGCGTTCATCCAGAGGGCCGAGACCAGCACCGGCCCGACGAGCATGCAGCCGACGAGGGCGCGCACCGTGCGGCCGCGCGAGACGCGGGCGATGAACATGCCGACGAAGGGGGCCCACGCGAGCCACCACGCCCAGAAGAAGGTGGTCCACCCGTGCAGGACGTCGAGGTCGTCCCGGCCCACCGGGTTGCCGAGGGGCCCGATGGCCGCGACGTAGTGGCCCAGGCTGGCCAAGAACCCGCCGAGCAGGTCGCCGGTAGGCCCCACCGCGAGCACGAACGCGAGCAGCATCAGGGCGAGGACGAGGTTGGCCTGGCTGAGGCGCCTGACGCCCCGGTCGAGCCCCATGACCACCGACGTCAGCGCGATGGCGGTGATGCCCGCAATCAGCAGCACCCGCGTCGTGTCGGTGGCCGGCACTCCGAACAGGTGGTCGAGCCCCGCCGCCATCTGCTGGGCGCCGAGGCCGAGCGACGTCGCCAGCCCGAAGAGCGCCGCGAACACCGCGACGATGTCGACGACGTGGCCGAACCAGCCCCACACCGCGTCGCCCAGCAGCGGGTAGAACCCCGACCGCAGCGTCAGCGGCAGCCCGAGATTGTAGGCGGAGAAGCCGAGGGCCAGCGCGACCACCGCGAACATGGCCCACGGGTGCACGCCCCAGTGGAAGATGGCGGTGGCGATGGCGAGCCGGTGGACGGCGGCGGTGTCGGCCGGATCGGCGCCGAGCGGCGGGTTAAGGAAGTGGTCGACGGGCTCGGCCACCCCGAAGAACATCAGGCCGATGCCAATGCCCGCCGCGAACAGCATGGCGAACCACGCCCAGTTGGAGTAGTCGGGCCGGGCGCCGGGGCCGCCGAGGCGGACGCGGCCCGCCGGCGTCACGAGCAGCAGCAGGCAGAAGAGGACGAAGACGTTGCCGGCGCCGAGGAACACCCAGTCGAACGTCGAGGTCAGCCAGGTGTAGAGGGCGTCGAAGACCCCGGCGGCGGCGTCCCGGAACGCCAGCACCCCGGCGACGAACGCGATGATGGTGAGGCTGGAGACGACGAAGACGGGGTTGTGGACGTCGAGGCCGAGGAACTGGATGTTGTCCCGCCCGAGCTCGTAGTCGGTCTCAGCGGCGATGGCCATGCGGAACCTGCTCTGCGGGACCGGCCGGCCGGTCCGTAAACCGGCCCGCCGTCCGGCCGCAACCGTCTCGACGGAACGCCGAGCGGCGGCGGTCGAGGCGCGGCGGCGACTCGGCGTGATCGTAGCGCGTCGCCGGGGCCGACGCCACGCCGGCGCCCGCGGGCCGCGGGAATCTTGCCGCGGCTCGGGGCCCTGCGTTACGCTGGACGGATGTCCAGCCTCGGGCTTTCCGCGCCGGCTCCGGGCGCCCCGGCGGCGGCGGTGGCCGAACTCGACGCGGCAACGGCGGCAGCCGAACCCGACGCGGCAGCGGCGGTGGCC
>JAJEFC010000079.1 GCA_022820675.1 Vicinamibacteria bacterium
CCGGCGGCCCGTGATGGAACTCCGCGCCGCGCCGGCGGGCGCCGACCGACGCCGAGGCGCCCGCCTGGCAAGGCGTGACGAGGGGAGCATGTCCGGCATGTGCGCCGGGCTCGGGGCGGGCCGCCTCGCCGGTCGACTGTAGCGGGGCTCTCGCGGGCTCCCCCGGCCCGGTGGGGACGACGCGGAGGCCGGCTCGCGGGTGGGGACGACGCGGAGGCCGGCTCGCGGACCGTCGGGTCCGCCCGGGCCGGGATGAGGAGACAGCGCATGCGCGGAACCGTGTCGCCCCTGGCGTTCCTCGCGGTCGCCGCCGCCATGGCCGCGGTCGGGTGGCCCGCGCACGCGGCGGGGCAGGCCCCGCCCGACCTCGGATGGGTGCGCATTCCCGCCGGCAGCTTCGAGATGGGGTGCGTCGAGTCCGATCCCGACTGCCTCGACATGGAGCGGCCCCGCCACCCCGTCCGCTTCCCCGTGCCCTTCGAGATGATGGCGACCGAGGTGACGGTCGCGCAGTACTTCCGGTTCGTGCGCGACACGGGTCATCGCGCCCCCGCCGCGCCGGGCTTCGCGCAGACCGGGGACCACCCGGTGGTCCTCGTGAGCTGGGACGACGCGGCCGCCTTCTGCACGTGGGCCGGGGCCCGGCTGCCGACCGAGGCCCAGTGGGAGTACGCGGCGCGGGCGGGCCGGCCGGGCCTGATCTACGGGTGGGGCGACGCGATCTCGCGCGACCGCGCCAACTACGGGGCGGAGCAGTGCTGCGCGGGGGCCGTCGGCGGGGCCGACGCCTGGATGAACACGGCGCCCGTGGCGTCGTTCCCCCCGAACGACTTCGGCCTCTTCGACATGGCCGGCAACGTCTGGGAGTGGGTGGACGGCTGGCTCGACGACGACTACTACGCGACGTCGCCGCTCGTCGACCCGCCGGGGGCGGCGGACGGCTACGCGCGCATCGCCCGCGGCGGGTCCTGGCTGAACTTCCCGGCCGCTCTCCGCACGTCGGTCCGCCTGCCCTTCGCGCAGACCGGGCAGACCAGCAACGTGGGCTTCCGATGCGCCCGCTCCGCCGGCGCCGCCGCGGCGGACTAGCCCCCGGGGGGTGAGGAACCGCATCGCCCCGGCGGCGCGTCGGGGCGGGAGGCGAAGCCCATCCGCGGTGAGTCGCGGCGCCGAGCGGTTCTGTTGCCGCCCCCTCGGTCTTGCGCGGGGCGGGCCGGCATGCGATTCTCTGGGGGTTCTGTCGACCTCCCGCGGGGCTGCAGTCGGGTGAAGCCCGGAGCGGGACCGCTGTACCGCGCCCGGGAGTCGGGTCGGAGGACGGCGCATCGCCCAAAGTAGAGGAGCGAACGATGAAACGTGCTGGCCAGGGTAGCTCGCGGCGGCGGTTCATGAAGCAGGCGGTGCTCGGGGCCGGGGCGGCCACGGTGGGGGCCGGCACGACGGCCCTGGCCTCGGCGGCCGAGGGGGACGTGAGCCCGATCACGGTGCCGGCCGAGTTCGAGACGGCGAAGCACGCGGCGCTGCCGGAGGTCGACTTCCCCATGACCGGCGCCCAGGTGTTCGCCCGCGCCTGCAAGGCGGAAGGGGTGGCGGCCCTGTTCTGCTGCCCCGGCAACTACTCGGTGGTGCACTCGATGTCCGACACCGGCATCTCCACCTACGGGGGCCGGCACGAGGGGGCCATGTGCCACGCCGCCGACGCGTTCACCCGGGTCACCGGGGAGATCGCGGCGACGTCGGGGACCGAGGGCCCCGGCTTCACCGACATGATCTGCGGCATCGCCGCCGCCAACTCGGCGCGGTCGCCGATCCTGGTCCTGGCGAGCAACAAGACGATCTTCGCGGAGGACACCGAGCGCGGCATCCAGGACGCCTACCAGCAGCCGACGACCGAGGGCATGCGCAAGTACGGCAAGCGGATGATCACGCCGGCCCGCATCCACGAGTACGCCGGCTACGCGTTCCGGCAGCTCCGCAGCGGCGTGCCCAAGCCGGTCCACCTCGACTTCCCGGCCGAGATCGCCAACGCCCGGTTCCGCGACCCGAGCGAGATCGAGTACTACTTCGACAAGGCGAAGTACCGCACCGAGACCCGGCCGCATCCCGACCCCCGGGCCATCGACCGGGCCGTCGCGATGCTCGCCGAGGCCGAGCGGCCCATCATCGTCTCGAGCAACGGCGTCTTCCACAGCCGGGCCTGGGACGCGCTGCGCCGGCTCGCCGAGCGCGCCCACATCCCGGTGGTCGAGTCGGGCGCCACGAAGGGGCAGTTCCCCGCCGATCACGAGCTGTCGGTGGACACCGCGCCGCGCGCGCTGGCGAGCGCCGACCTCGTCCTGCTCGTCGGCCAGTACTGCATGCCGACCCTGGGCGAGTTCGCGTTCGGGCCGGATACGCGCTACATTCGCATCGACCCCTGCGCCGAGGACATCGGCCGCAACCTGCCCATCGACCTCGGCATCGTCAGCGACGAGCGGGCCGCCCTCGAGGCCCTCGCCGACGGCGTCTCCCGCATGCGCCACGACGCGTGGGTGGCGGAGGTGGCGGAGGCCCGGGCGCAGTTCGAGGCCCAGAACGACGAGTACTACCGGACCGGGCTCGGCTACGACGACGCGGTGCATCCCGCCGTCATCGGGAAGGAGCTGGCCGACTTCGTCCACCACGGCCCGCTGCCGCCCGACCGCACCACCCTCGTGCAGGGGGGCTACGGCATCGCCCGTTACACGCGGCGGTACCTCCGGGCGTTCCGCCCCGGGCAGATCATGAACGGCGCGTACCAGTACGGCGCCATCGGTCCCGACGTCGGCTATACCGTCGGCGTGGCCGCCGCGGTCCGGCAGGGCGCCGGCCCCCAGGCCGACTACCAGGGGCATCCGGTCATCGCCGTCACCGGGGACGCGGGCTTCGGCTACACGGGCATGGAGATGGAGACCCTGTCCAAGTACCGCATGCCGGCCGTGATCGTCGTCTACAACAACAACGCCTGGGGCACGTGGCAGGGGCAGCGCAACAACCAGGTGGGGCTGCCCGTGCACCTGTTCCAGGAGAACCTGCGCTACGACAAGATGGGCGAGGCCCTCGGCGCGCACGGCGAGTACGTGACCCGGCCGTCGGAGTTCCGACCCGCCCTCGAGCGGGCCTACCAGGTCGCCCTCGACGAGAGCCGCCCGTCGGTGGTCAACGTCCAGGCGAAAAAGGAGTTCTGGCTGCGTGACCAGTACGCGCCGGGCTTCCTCGGCAAGATCGAGCCGGGGGTGATGTCGTACTACCACTAGGGGCTGCGCCGTGGCGCGGCGCGGACTCGTCGGGGGCGGTTTGGACGCCGGGAGCCTGCGCCGTAGAACGGCGCGGGCTCCTGGAGGGTTGGTTGGGCGCCGGGCGGGGCCGCGGGCGACGATTGGCGGACCAGGACATCGTGTTGCGCGGGAGCGCGTCGGCAGGATTGGCCGGGCGGTGGGCGGCGCCGCGACGCTCCGCCCGGCGGGTCGGAGGACGGGCAGATCGTGGGGCGGGAATCGGGGCGTGGCGCTGCGACGTCACGGGTACGACGTCGCGGGCCGAGGGCGGCGGAACCCCGACCGTCCGAAGCGGTCGGAGGGACAGGGCGGGCCACTCGGGCGCCGAGGGTCCGGAGGACGCCGGAGCAGTCGCTGGCGGTCGTGCGGCAGCAGTTGCAGGCCTACGCCGATCGCCGGGTCTTCAGCGGGTTCAGCGAGGGCCGGCCGGTGGCGGGCCGCCACCGGTTCCGCTTCTCGTGGCTGGGGACGGAGCCGCTCACGCTCGACTACACGCCGGCGAGCGGGACCTTCGTCTTCCGGGCGTTGCTGCCCAACATCGCGACCCGGTCCGCCCTGTACTCGGACATCGAAGCGTTCGTGGCGGGGCGGTCGTCGACCCGCCTGCCGGAGCACCGGCGGGTCGACCGGCGCCGCGCCCGCGTTCGTTGCGTCGCCGCCCGGGGCGCCGTGTCCGTCGAGCTGGTCGCGACCCGGAACTTTCACGACTACGGGGTGAATCGGGTCGTCAACCTCGTCCACGAGATTTATCTGTATCTCCAGGAGTACCGGCCCGAGTACCTCTGGGCGAACTTCGCGGCGCCGGAAGAATGAGTCGGCGGCCCGTGGTGAAACCGGCGTCGCACCGCGCCCGGAGCGGCGCCGGAACCCGACGCGGGATGCCGCGCCGTCCGAATGCAGCGGGGCTCTTCGCCGCGGGTCCGGCGCCCGGTGGCGGGCGGCGGAGAACCGCACCGCCGCCGGGACGTCGCCGGTCGCCGACACGGGGCTCCCTGGGGGGCCGTCCACGACCGACGAACCGGCCAATAACGGAGAATTCAGCCATGACCCGATTCGCATGCCTGGGGTGGCTCGCCGCCGCGACCGCCGGCGTCCTCGCCGGGGCCGCGTTTGCCCAGCCGCTCCGCCCGCCCGAGCCCCACCGGCAGACCGAGCGGCAGGTGCTGGAGAACCCCGTGCCCGCGACCGCCGACTCCGTCGCCACCGGCCGCCAGTGGTACGTGTTCATGTGCCGCGAGTGCCACGGCAACACCGGCCTCGGCGACGGCGACATGGCCCACGCGGGCGGCGACATCCCGGACTTCACCGACGACGTGTGGCTCCACGGCTCGCGCGACGGGGATCTCTTCCGCGTCATCAAGGAAGGGGTGACGGCCGACATGCAGCCCTACGCGGACCGGCTCGACGACGAGGACATCTGGCACGTCGTCAACTACCTGAGGACGCTCGCCGACCGCCGCTGAGGCGGTGGCGCGTGGCGCGGTCCGGCCGCCGGGGCGAGCCCGGCCGTCCGCC
Source organism: Vicinamibacteria bacterium (assembly GCA_022820675.1). GTDB lineage: Bacteria > Acidobacteriota > Vicinamibacteria > Vicinamibacterales > UBA8438 > JAJEEA01. The sequence goes on from JAJEFC010000079.1 coordinate 4,812, forward strand.
GCCCGAGACGATGTCCAGCCCGATCGTCTACCGTCCCATGGAGCCGGCCGACGCCGAGGCGGTGTCGCGGTTGATCGCCGATTCGTTCAGCGAGTTCATCGGACCCGAGTACACCGAGGAGGGCCGGGCCGAGTTCCTGCGCCACGTGGAGCCGGCGGCCCTCGTCGAGCGGATGCGGTCCAACCACCTGCTGCTGGTGGCGATGGCGGGCGAGCAGCCCGCGGGCGTCATCGAGCTGCGCGACAACGATCACGTGTCGCTGCTGTTCGTCGACACCCGGCACCAGCGGCACGGCGTCGCGCGCGAGCTGCTCGAGCGCGCGCTGGCCATCGCCCGCCCCGCCAAGCCCGGTCTCGACCGGGTGACCGTCAACTCCTCCCGTTTCGGCGTTCCCGCCTACGAGCGTCTGGGGTTTCGCCAGACCGGACCCGAGCGCACGGTCAACGGCATCGTCTTCATTCCCATGGCCCATCGGCTCGAAACCGGCGAGCCCTGAGACGACGGGGGCTGGCGCCGCCCGCTACCGGCTGGTCGGCATCTGGCCCGCCCGCCGTCGCCTTCGGCTCGGCGTGGCGCCCAATCAACCGCCGGGAAGTCCGCGCCGTTCTGCCGCGCAGATTCCTGCACCGACGGCGCCCGGGGACGGCGAAAGACGAGGCCCGTGGCGAGTCCTGCGATCGCCGGCACCGTCGCCCCGCTGGCGCGATGGAGAGCTCGTCCCTGGCGACCACGTGATCGCGTGCCCGGCGTGGCCCTCAGGGAACCCCCGGGTCGGGCTCACCGGTTTCCGCCGGCGCCCGGCCGGGCAGGGTCCAGGGCGCTCCGGCGGGGGGTACGGACTCCTCCACCCCGAGCCCGTACCGGAACACGAGCCGGCCGCCGTGCAGGGCGGTCGCGGCCAGGAGGACGAGTCCGACGAGGGAGAGCGCGCAGGACGCTGCGAGGGCCCACCGGGCCGTCGTGCGCCAGATGTAGGACATCGCGAGGCGAAGCGAGGCGAAGAAGACGAAGAACCACGTCGTACGGTCGGCCCAGGCGAAATGGGCCGTGACGGCGAGACCGGCCTCGGGGGTGACCCGGACCGCCGCGGCCGCGCTCAGCCCGCTGAAGTAGGCCGCCATCGCGGTGAACGCCCCCGCGCAGTAGAGCCAGGTGGCGGTGTCGCGGGCGACCGGGCGGGCCGGCCGGAGCAGGCTCAGCAGATCGGCGGCGGCGGCCGCGGCGAGCAGCGCGATCGGAAAGTGGACGAGGAACGGGTGCGGGTTGGGCGCCCAGTCCGGCATGGGGCTCGGGGGTGGCGACGGCGCCCATGATACACCGCCCCCCGCCGCGGGTCGGGGCCGCCCGGCCGGGTGCATCGGTGCGGGAACTCTTCCGGCCTGCTCCGGCCGGCTCGCCGGTCCCCGCGTCGTGATAGACTCTGCGCTACCGCCTGTTGGCGCATTCACGGAGTCTCGCCGATGTCCGGCCATTCCAAGTGGCACTCGATCAAGCACAAGAAGGGCGCGGCCGACGCGAAGCGCGGCAAGCTGTTCACCCGCATCATCAAGGAGCTGACGGTCGCCGCGCGTGACGGCGGCGGCGACCCCGACAGCAACCCGCGCCTGCGGACGGTCATCGCCGACGCCAAGGCCGCCAACATGCCCGCCGACAACATCAAGCGGGCCATCCGGCGCGGGACCGGCGAGGAGCCGGGCGTCCACTACGAGGAAGTGACCTACGAGGGCTACGGCCCCGGCGGCGTGGCCCTGATGGTCGAGGTGCTGACCGACAACAAGAACCGCGCCGTCGGCGAGGTACGCCACCTGCTGACCAAGCACGGCGGCAATCTCGGTTCGACCAACAGCGTGGCCTGGCTCTTCGACAAGCGGGGGTACGTGCTGGTGGACCGGGAGGCGGTCGACGAGGAGTCGCTGATGACCGCGGCCATCGACGCCGGCGCCGACGACTTCCGCGACGACGGCAGCCACTGGGAGATCATCAGCGCGCCGGAGTCGTTCGACGCGATCGCCGCCGCGGTCCGGGCCCTCGGGGTCGAGCCTGCGTCGGCGCAGGTGGCGATGCTGCCGCAGAACTCGGTGGTCCTCGAGGGGAAGCCGGCCCAGCAGATGATGAAGCTGATGGGCGCGCTCGAGGATCTCGACGACACCCGCCACGTCTGGTCGAACTTCGACGTCAGCGAGCAGGAGATCGAGGCCTCATTGGCGTGAGGATCTTCGGGATAGACCCCGGCTCCGAGCGCACCGGCTACGGCTGCATCGACTCCGACGGCAGTCGGTGCGGGCTGGTGGCGTATGGAGCGATCACGGTGCCCTCCGGTTGCCCGTTTCCCGACAGGCTCGCCCGCATCTTCGATACGCTGGCCGCGATGCTGGCCGAGCACCGGCCGGCCTGCGTCGCCGTCGAGGAGGTGTTCCACGGGCGCAACGCGCGCAGCGCGCTGAAGCTCGGTCAGGTCCGGGGGGTCGCCCTGCTCGCCGCCGCCCGGGCCGGGCTGCCCGTGGCCGAGTACGCGACGGCGTCGGTCAAGCAGGCGGTGGTCGGTTACGGGCGCGCCGAGAAGAGGCAGGTGCAGCGGATGGTGGGGCTGCTGCTGGGCATGGACGAGCCTCCCACGCCGCACGACGCGTCGGACGCGCTCGCCGTCGCCGTCTGTCACGCCTACGCCGGCGCGCCGGCCGCGTCCACCGCATCGGCGGACGGCGCCAACGCCGGGGTGACGTCCTGGCGCCGGTTCCGGGTGCCGGGGTGACGGATGATTGCGCGGCTTCGCGGTCGGATCGCCGAAAAGCGCCCCCATCGCGTGACCGTGGACGTGCACGGCGTCGGCTACGAGCTGCACATCCCCCTGTCGACCTATTACGGCCTGGGCGAGCCGGGGGCCGATGCGGTGTTCCAGGTCCATACGCACGTCCGCGAGGACACCCTGGCCCTGTTCGGCTTCGCGACCGCCCTCGAGCTGCGGATCTTCGAGCAGTTGATCGGCATCTCGGGCATCGGCCCGCGGCTGGCCCTGGCGGTGCTCTCGGGCATCGAGCCGGCCGAGCTGGTGCAGGCGGTGGGCCGCGGCGATGTGCGGCGGCTGACGGGCATCCCCGGCATCGGCAAGAAGACGGCGGAGCGCATGGGGCTGGAGCTGCGGGATCGGCTGCCGCCGGTCCTCGAGCCGGATCGGGGGGCGGAGGCCGCGGGCGAGCCGGGGGCGGCCCGCGGCGACCTGGTGTCGGCGCTGGTGAACCTGGGCTACGGCCGGCCGTCGGCGGAGCGGGCGGTGGACGCCGCGCTCGGCGCCGGGGACGGCTCGTTCGAGCCTGCCCTCAGGCGGGCCCTGAAGGAGATCGCGCGGTGACCGCCGAAGACGCGCCGCCGCGCGTGGTCAGCTCGGCCCGGCTGGGCGACGACGATCGGTTCGAGGCGGGCCTGCGCCCGCGCAGCCTCGACGCGTACATCGGCCAGGACCGCCTGCGCGAGAACCTCGGCATCGCCATCGCGGCGGCGCGGCAGCGCGGCGAGGCCCTCGACCACGTCCTGCTGTACGGCCCGCAGGGCCTCGGCAAGACGACCCTGGCCCTCGTCGTCGGCCACGAGCTGGGGGTGGCGGTGCGGACCACGGCCGGGCCGGTGCTCGAGAAGCCGGGCGACCTCGCCGGCATCCTGACCAACCTCGGGGAGCGCGAGGTGCTCTTCATCGACGAGATCCACCGCATGAGCCCCGTCGTCGAGGAGATTCTGTACCCGGCGATGGAGGACTACGAGCTCGACATCGTCATCGGCCAGGGCCCGGGCGCGCGGTCCGTGAAGGTGCCGCTGAAGCCCTTCACGCTCATCGGGGCCACGACCCGCGCGGGGTTGTTGACGTCCCCGCTGCGGGCGCGGTTCGGCATCGTGCACCGGCTCGACTTCTACCGCGCCGAGGACCTGCAGGAGATCGTCCGGCGGTCGGCCGGCATCTTCGACGTGCCGATCGAGGACGCGGCGGCGGTCGAGATCGCCGGCCGGTCGCGCGGCACCCCGCGGGTCGCCAACCGGTTGCTGCGCCGCGTGCGCGACTTCGCCCAGGTGCGGGCGGAGGGGCGGATCACGCGCGACGTCGCCCTCGCCGCGCTGAAGATGCTCGACGTCGACACCAACGGGTTCGACGAGGCGGACCGCCGGCTGCTGCACGCCATCATCGACAAGTTCGGCGGCGGCCCGGTGGGGCTGAACAGCATCGCGGCCGCGATCAGCGAGGAGAAGGAAGCCATCGAGGACATCTACGAGCCCTTTCTGATCCAGATCGGGTTCCTCGACCGGACGCCGCGCGGGCGCGTGGCGACCGCCCGCGCCTACGACTACTTCGGGGTGCCGGCGCCGAGCCGCGGTGGCCGGTTGTGGTAGACGCGGCACCGGGGTCATCCGCGCGCATCGCCGGGGGGCCGTGGCGGGCTCGCACGCCGCTTCGAGGGAAACGGAGCCAGGAACCCGTGACGAAGGCCACGCGTTGCATCGCGCCTGGAGGGCGCCAGCGAATCGCCGGGACGCCCCGCAAGGCGCGACGAGGGCGCATGTCAGGCATAGGCAACCGGGGAGCAACGCAGCCACGTGGGATGCATCGCCGGTCGAACGCAGCGGGGAGTTCGCCGCGGGTCTCCTGGCCGCGGGCTCCCGAACGGGACACCAGATGAGCAACGCCACCGCCAGCCGCCGGCCGGGCGCCCTTCGGCCGGTCCGCATCGCCTCCCTCGGCACCTACGTGCCGCCCCGCGTCATGACCAACCAGGATCTGGAGAAGCTCGTCGACACGTCCGACGCGTGGATCCTGAAGCGGACCGGCATCCGCACCCGCCACATCGCCGACGCCGACGCCGCCACGTCCGACCTCGCGGTCGAGGCCGCGAACCGGGCCATCGACGGGGCGGGGCTGACGCCCCGGGACATCGGCTTCCTGGTGGTCGGCACGACCACCCCGGACATGTTCTTTCCGAGCACCGCGTGTCTCGTCCAGGACCGCATCGGCGCCGCCGGGGCCTGGGGCTTCGACCTCGGGGCGGCGTGCTCGGGCTTCACCTACGCGGTCACCACCGCGGTGCAACTGGTGGCCGGCGGCACCCACGACCACGCGCTCGCCATCGGGGCCGACGTCATGTCCCGCATCATCGACTACCAGGACCGCGCCACCTGCGTGCTCTTCGGAGATGGCGCGGGGGCGGTGGTGGTGTCGCCGGCGGCGGACCCGGAGCTCCGGGTCATCGACTTCGCCCACGAGGTGGACGGCAGCGGGGCCCCCGCCCTGCGCATGCCGGCCGGGGGCAGCCGGATGCCGGCGACGCGGGAGACCGTCGATCGGCGCCTGCACTTCGTCCATCAGGACGGCGCCGCCGTCTACAAGTTCGCGGTCCGCAAGACCCGGGACATCAGCCGGCGCGTGCTCGAGCGCAACGGGCTCGGGCCCGGCGACGTCGACCTCTTCGTGTCGCACCAGGCGAACCGCCGCATCATCATGGCCGCGGCCGATCAGCTCGGCCTGCCGGAGGAGAAGGTCATGATCAACATCGACCGGTACGGCAACACCACCGCCGCCACGATTCCCCTCGCCCTGGCCGACGCGATAGCGGAGGGGCGCCTGAAGAAGGGCGACCTCGTGCTGCTCGCGTCGGTGGGCGCCGGGTTCACCGTCGGCGCGGTGCTGCTGCGGTGGGCGTGCTAGTGGACTTTCTGGAGGAAAGCTGCCCATGGCGTGCCCCCTTTCCGCAGCGGTTGCCGACGAAGGTCAGCGACAGGGCGGCAGGGTCCGCTCCAGCCCGTGGTGAAAGCACGGCGTTGCACCGCACCCGGAGGGCGCCCGCGGCTAGCCGAGGTGCCCGCCTGAACAAGGCGTGAGGAGGGCGCACGGCGGGTATACGCAACCGACGAACGACGCAGTCAGGCGGGATGCGTCGCGGCTCGCATGCAGTGGGGACTTTCGCCACGGGCTGCTCTGGGACAGTCCGCTAGTTGCTTGCGACAATCGGAGTTTCGCGCCAGGAGTCCGCGCCGTTGTACGGCGCGGACTCCTGTAGGGATTGGCTGGCGCCCGGCGGAGCCGAAGGCGACGATGGGCGGGCGAGCGAAACTTCCAACGCGACCGAAGGTCGCGCCGCCGCCATGCGCGTTGCCGACTTCGACTTCGACCTCCCCGCCGATCGAATCGCCCAGACCCCGGCGGCCGAGCGCCAGGCTGCCCGCCTGCTCGTCCTCGACCGCGCCACCGGCGGCCTCGAGCACCACACCGTCGGGGCGCTTCCCGCCCTCCTCGCGCCGGGCGATCTGCTCGTCGTCAACGACACGCGGGTGGTGCCCGCGAGACTGCTGGGACGGCGGGTGCCGAGCGGGGGGGCGGTCGAGTGCCTGCTCCTGTCCCCTCGCGGAGAGGGGTGCTGGGATGCCCTCATGCATCCCGGGCAGCGGCTTCGCCCCGGCGCCCGCGTCGTCTTCGAGCGCGGCGGGCGCCGGCTGTGCGGGGAGGTGCTCGCCCGCCGGTTTCACGGCCGCCGCACGATCCGCCTGTGGACCGAGGGCGGCGCCGCCGTCGACGAGGCGATCGACCGCGTGGGGCACGTTCCCCTGCCGCCGTACATCCGGCGCGGCGACACCCCCGTCGACGCCGAGCGCTACCAGACGGTGTACGCGACGGAGCGCGGCTCGGTGGCGGCGCCGACGGCCGGCCTGCATCTGACCACCGACCTGCTGGAGCAGCTTCGGCAACGGGAGGTCGGGGTGGCCCGGGTGACCCTGCACGTCGGCTACGGCACTTTCGCCCCGATCCGCGTGGACGAGGTCGAGGCGCATCGGGTCGATCCCGAGCCCTACCGCGTCCCGCCGGAGACCGCGGCGGCGGTGCGCCGGGCCCGCGCCGCCGGCCGGCGGGTGGTTGCGGTGGGGACCACCACGACGCGGACCCTCGAGACCGCGGCCCGGGCCGGGGGCGGCGACGTGCTGGCCGGCGACGGCGTCAGCGATCTCTACCTGTACCCGGGCGCCGCGTTCCACGTCGTCGGGGGGCTGCTGACGAACTTCCACCTGCCCCGGTCCTCGCTGCTCATGCTGGTCAGCGCGTTCGCGGGGTGGGAACGGATCCGCGGGGCGTACGCCGAGGCGCTGCGCGCCGGCTACCGGTTCTACAGCTACGGCGACGCGATGCTCATCCTGTAGCAGGCCGCGGAACGGTCCCTGCTGCGCCCGGCCGGCGCCGTCCCGCCCGGGAGGGTCAGGCGCTCGCCGAAGCCGTCGGGCACGCCGGTGAGCTGATCCGGCGACGGCGGCGGGGGCGGGATGCGGCGGGCGTCCGCCGAATCCTGATACAATGGTCGGCGCCAGTTACGCCGGTGTAGCTCAGTTGGTTAGAGCACGCGGCTCATATCCGCGGCGTCCGGGGTTCAAGTCCCTGCACCGGCACCATTTCTTCCGGCCCTTCGGTCAACGGCACAGGGGAGCCCGAATCTGACCGTTCCCAGGCCGGCCCCCGGGATCCGCCCGTGTCACTCGCCGACCGCGTAGCCGCGTCGGTAGAACGGCAGGCGTTGATCCCGCGCGGGGGGCGGGTCGTGGCGGCGGTGTCGGGCGGCGGCGACTCGGTCGCGTTGCTCCATCTCCTCGCGGAGCTGGCCGAGCGTTCCCTCGTGACCCTGGCCGGCGTGGCCCACGTGAATCACCGGTTGCGCCCGGCGGCGGACGAGGACGAGCGCTTCTGTCGCGACCTCGCGCGCCGGTTCCGTGTGCCCTGCCTGGTCGAGTCGGCGGCGGTGGCCGACGTGGCGCGGTCGCGCCGCGTCTCGGTCGAGCGGGCCGGCCATCACGTGCGCCACGCCTTCTTCGCACGGGCGGCGGCCGAGCTGGGGGCCGGTCGGGTGGCGCTGGGGCACACCATCGACGACCAGGCGGAGACGGTGCTGCTCCGCCTCATCCGCGGCGCCGGGGCGGCCGGGCTCTCGGGGATGCGGCCGCGGGCCGGGGTCCTGGTCCGGCCGTTGCTGGGGGTCGGCCGGGCCGAGCTGCGCCGCTATCTCGCGGCCGGCGGGATCCCGTTCCGCGAGGATGCGTCCAACGCCGACCTGCGCGTGCCCCGGAACCGCGTGCGGCACGAGCTGCTGCCGCAGCTTCGGACCTACTCGCCGCGCATCGTCGAGGCGCTGGCGCGTCAGGCGGACATCGCGCGGGCCGACGAGGCCTGGTTGAGTTGCCGGGCAAACGAAGCGGCCGCCGATCTCGTCTCACTGAACAGGGGTTTCGTGGAGCTGGACGCGGCCGGCCTCGCCGCGCTGCCGCCGGCTCTCGCCCGACGTGTCACGCGTGACGCCCTCGCCCGGGCCGTCTCCGGCCGGCGAGAGATCGGGTTCGACGCCATCGAACGGGTGCTGCGGATGGCGGCGGAGGGCGGTCCCGCGCGCACCGACGTGCCGGGTTGCCGGGTGGAGCGGATGGCCGGGCGCATGCGCCTCGTCCCCCACCAGGGCCGTCTCCGGCCGGCGCCCCGGCCCGGATTCGCCTATCGTTTGGCCATTCCCGGCGAGGTTTCGGTGCCGGAAGCCAACCTGCGAATCCGGGCCGAGGTCGTCGAGCCGGCCGCGGCGAGCGCACGCGACCGCTTGGCCGAGGCCGGTGCGGGCGAGCGGACGGCGGTCGTCGCGTTGCCGGCGGCGCCGCTCGTGGTGAGGAGCTGGCGGTTCGGCGACCGGTACCGACCGCTGGGCCTCGGCGGGCGCAGCCGGAAGCTCCAGGACCTGTTCGTGGACCGCAAGGTCCCCCGCGACGAGCGCACCCGCATCCCGCTCGTGCTCGCCGCCGACGGGCGCGTCGTCTGGGTCGTGGGCTTCGGAATCGGCCACGATTTTCGCGCCGGCAAGGGTGACGAAAGCGTGTTATTCTTGAAGGTCAGCGGTTTGGGGGAGATTCTGTGAACTCGACGACACGCAGCCTGCTCTTCTGGATGCTTCTCGTGGTCGTGGTCCTGGCGATCTGGAACCTGTCGTCCCAGTTCCGGGCCGGCGACGACGACGTCGCGTTCAGCGAGTTCATTCGGTGGGTGGAGACCGGCCAGGTCGACCGGGTCGAGTTGTCGGGCAACGAAGTCACCGGAACCGACTCGAGCGGCGAGCAGTTCCGCACCTATGCGCCGCCGCAGTACGAGGGGCTGGTCAACCAGCTCCTCGAGCGCGACGTGCGACTCGAGGCCCGGGAGGCGGCGGGCAGCCCGTGGGCGACGCTGCTGTACTCGTGGGCCCCGATCCTGCTCGTCATCGGCTTCTGGGTCTTCTTCATGCGCCAGGTCCAGAGCGGCGGCAACAAGGCGCTGTCCTTCGGCAAGAGCCGGGCGAAGCTGTCGTCGAGCGCGCAGAAGAAGGTCACCTTCAAGGACGTCGCGGGCGTCGACGAGCCCAAGGAAGAGCTGCAGGAGATCATCGAGTTCCTGCGCGAGCCCCAGAAGTTCCAGAAGCTCGGCGGCCGCATTCCCAAGGGCGTCCTCCTGATGGGGCCTCCGGGAACCGGCAAGACCCTGCTCGCGCGGGCCGTGGCCGGCGAGGCCAACGTGCCGTTCTTCTCGATCAGCGGGTCCGACTTCGTCGAGATGTTCGTCGGCGTGGGGGCGTCCCGGGTCCGCGACCTCTTCGAGCAGGGGAAGAAGAACGCGCCCTGCATCGTGTTCATCGACGAGATCGACGCGGTCGGGCGTCACCGGGGGGCCGGCCTCGGCGGCGGGCACGACGAGCGGGAGCAGACGCTGAACCAGCTTCTCGTCGAGATGGACGGGTTCGAGTCGAACGAGGGGGTCATCCTCGTCTCCGCCACCAACCGCCCCGACGTGCTCGACCCGGCCCTCCTGCGGCCCGGCCGCTTCGACCGCCGCATCGTGGTGAACCGCCCCGACGTCAAGGGGCGCGAGGGCATACTCGGCGTCCATACGCGCAAGATCCCGCTCTCCGACGACGTCGACGTGCACGTGCTCGCCCGGGGGACCTCCGGCTTCTGCGGGGCGGACCTCGCCAACCTCGTCAACGAGGCCGCCCTCAACGCCGCCCGCTACAACCAGAAGACGGTGGCGATGCAGGACTTCGAGTTCGCCAAGGACAAGGTGATGATGGGGTCGGAGCGCCGCTCCCTCATCATCAGCGACGAGGAGAAGAAGGTGACGGCGGTGCACGAGGCGGGCCACGCCCTCCTCGGCGTCGAGCTCGAGAACGCCGACCCCGTCCACAAGGTGACCATCATTCCCCGCGGAATGGCCCTCGGCGTCACCCAGCAGTTGCCCCTCGACGACAAGCACAACTACTCGGCGGAGTACCTGCACGACCAGGTCGCGGTGCTCCTGGGCGGGCGCATCGCCGAGGAGATCACCAACACGACGGTCACCACCGGGGCCGGCAACGACCTCGATCGGGTGACGGATCTGGCCCGCCGGATGGTCTGCGAGTGGGGGATGAGCGAGACGGTGGGGCCCCTCACGTTCGGCCGCAAGGACGAGGAGATCTTCCTGGGCCGCGACTTCGCGCAGCACAAGGACTACAGCGAGGAGACCGCGATCCGGATCGACCAGGAGATCAAGCGCATCGTCACCGACAACTACGAGCGGGCGCGGTCGATTCTCGAGGGCAAGAAGAACGAGCTGCTGCGCATCGCCGAAGAGCTGTTGACGCGCGAGGTGTTGTCCGGCGATCAGGTCCGGCGCATCGTCGCCGGCCAGACGCTCGAAGAGCCGGTGGCTCCCGCCGCGCCTTTCGTCTCGGACAAGCCCGCCAACCCGGAGGCGGCGCGGCCGCCGGTGGTGCCGCCGCTCGGCAAGCCGCTGCCGCAGGAATAACGGCATCCGGCGGTCCGCCACGCCATCCGCGGGTCGCCCGCACCCTGCCGCATCGGGCAGGGGGTCCGCTGCTCCGTCCATCGAGACAGGTTTCCGCCGCGACCTCGTGGGGCCTGTCCGCGCCGTCGAGGGGACCAGTCCGCGATGCAGGCCCGCCGCTGCTACACGCTGCCGCTGCCCGCCGGCCCGCCGCTCGTTCTCGGAGCGCGGACGCTGGTGATGGGGGTGGTCAACGTGACCCCCGACTCGTTCTCGGACGGCGGGCGCTGGCAGGATCCGGGACGGGCGGCCGACCACGCCCTCGCGCTGGAAGCGGCCGGCGCCGACCTGCTCGACGTCGGCGGCGAGTCGACGCGGCCCGGCGCCGATCCGGTCCCGGCGGCGGAGGAGCTGCGGCGCGTCGTTCCGGTGCTGGAGCGGCTGGCGGGACGGCTCCGGGCGCCGCTGTCCGTCGACACCTCCAGGGCGGCGGTCGCGCGGGCCGCCGTCGGAGCCGGCGCCGCGGTGGTCAACGACGTGTCGGGCCTGCGGCGCGACCCGGGTCTCGTCGGGGTGGTGGCGGAGAGCGGCGCCGCCCTCGTCATCATGCACAGCCGCGGGTTTTCGCGCGACATGTACCGCGACGCGTGCTACGGCGACGTCGGGGCCGAGGTGGCGCGCGAGCTGCAGGCGTCGATCGCGGCGGCCGTCGCGGGCGGCGCGGACCGGTCGCGGATACTCGTCGACCCCGGCCTCGGCTTCGCCAAGCGGACCGGGCAGTCCTATGCCGCCCTGGCCGCCCTCGGCCGGCTCGCGGCGCTCGACCGGCCCATCCTCGTGGGGCCGTCGCGCAAGTCGTTCCTCGCCGGGCGCGCCGACGGCGGGCCCGCGGATCGCGACTGGGCGACCGCCGCCGCGGTGACCGCGGCGATTCTCGAGGGCGCCCACGTGGTCCGGGTGCATCGGGTCCGCGAGATGCGGCAGGTGGCCGAGGTGGCGGACCGGTGCCGGGCCGCCCTCGAGGCCCGCCGGCGGGTCCTTGCGGCGGGGACGGCGGGGGCGCAGGCCCCCGCGCTCGCCGAAACGCCGAGGTCGGTGTGATCGAGAGCCTCACCGGGCTGTTGCCGCCGGGCCGGATCGGGTGGTGGGATCTGCTGGACATCGCGATCGTGTCCGTGCTGATCTACGAGCTCCTGAAGCTGCTCCGCCGCACCCACGCCGTCCAGATTCTCATCGGGGGCGGGCTCGTCGTGCTGCTCTACTACGCCGCCCAGTTCACGCCCCTGCAGACCCTCAACTGGCTGATCGGCGACATGTTCGGCTATGCGGTCTTCGCGGTGATCGTCCTGTTTCAGGGCGACATTCGCCGCGCCCTCGCCCGTCTCGGACGCGCGCCGTTCTTCCGCTACGTGAACCGGCCGGCCGCGATCGACGAGACCATCGACGAGGTGGTGGTCGCCCTGCGCATGCTGGCCGAGCGGAAGACCGGCGCCATCGTGGCCATCGAGCGGGCCGTCGGCCTGCGCAACTACGTCGAGAGCGGAATCCCCGTCGACGCCAGGGTCAGCTACGACCTGCTGGTGACGCTGTTCCAGCCCGGTTCGCCGCTGCACGACGGGGCGGTCCTCATCCAGCAGGATCGCATCGCCGCCGCCGCCTGCTTCCTTCCCCTGAGCGTCGACACGCCGGTCGCCCGGAAGTTCGGGACCCGCCACCGGGCCGCCATCGGACTGAGCGAGGAGACCGACGCCATCGTGCTGGTCGTGTCCGAGGAGACGGGGCTGGTGTCGCTGGTGGTCGACGGGCAGATGGAGCCGGACCTGCAGCCGGAGCGGCTGCGCTATCGCATCGAGGCCCTCATGCAGCATTGGCCGTTCGGGCGCGGGCGCCGGGCCGCGGTCGGAGGGGAGTCGTGACGACCCTCCGAAAGCTGGGGCTCAAGCTCTTCTCCGTCGCCCTCGCGGTGGGGTTGTGGCTCGCCGTCTCGGGCGAGCCCATCGCCGAGCGCGGAGTGCGGATTCCCGTGGCGTTCGAGAACCTGCCCGAGTCCATGGAGATTCTCGGCGATCCGCCGACGAGCGTCGAGGTGCGCCTGCGTGGCCCCTCGGGGACCCTGCGGCGCCTCGGGGCGGGCGACATGGCCGCGATCATCGATCTCGAAGCGGAGCATGCCGGGACGAGGATGTTCGACATGAGCTCCGATCGCGTGCGGGCGCCCCTGGGCATCGACGTGACCCAGGTGATTCCGTCGACCATCTCCTTGACCCTGGACGTGTCGTCGAGCCGGGTGGTGCCCATCGTCCCGGAGGTCCGAGGGGCGCCGGCGGCCGGCTTCATGGTGGGCGCGGTCGAGGTGGAGCCGGCCAGCGTGGAGGTGGAGGGCCCCGAGAGCCGGCTGCACGACCTGGTCGAGGCGATGACCGAGCCGATCGACGTGACCGGCATGTCGGTGCCGATGCGTCGGATGGTCACGGTCGGCGTCGACGACCCGTACCTGCGGCTGGTGACGCCGGGGTCCGCCCGGGTGACGATTCCCATCGTCCGGGTCCCGGGCGGCGGTGCCGCCCGCACCGCGACCGGCGCCGCCCGGACCGGGTTGGGCGCCCGGGACTGAGCGGTTCCTGCATCGATGGCCGGCCGCCTGTTCGGGACCGACGGGGTGCGGGGCACCCCCGGCGAGCCGCCGCTGGACCGATCGACCCTGATTCGCCTGGGGGCCGCGGTCGCCGCGGCGGGCCGCGGCGGTGCGAGCCCGCGCCGGGTCCTCATCGGCCGCGACACGCGCGAGTCCGGAGCGTGGATGACCGAAGCGCTGGCCGAGGGCGTGGCCGGCGCGGCGGCGGGGCCGGTGGACGCGGGGGTGCTGTCCACGCCCGCGGTGTCGTTCCTGACCCGGGACGGGGGCTACGCCGCCGGTCTCGTCGTCTCGGCCTCGCACAATCCCTACCAGGACAACGGCGTCAAGGTGTTCACGGCCGGCGGAGAGAAGGCCGGCGCGGACCTCGAGGCCCGGATCGCCGCGTCGGTCGCCGAGGCCGACCCGGTGCCGCCGGCCGCGTCGTCTCCGCCGGTCGAGCGGGTCTCCATCGCCGAGGCCTACCTCGATCACACGGCCGCGATTCTCCGGGGGGTCGAGGTTCCGGCCGCGTTCCGGATGGCGATCGACTGCGCCAACGGCGCCACGAGCCGCCTCGCGCCCGCCGTCCTCCGCCGCCTCGGGCTAGCCCCCGTGGTCCTGCACGATCGGCCGGACGGGCGAAACATCAACCGCGGATGCGGCTCGACCCATCCAGCCCCCCTCGGCCGCGCCGTCGTCGAGCAGGGATGCGACCTCGGGGCCGCCTTCGACGGCGACGGCGACCGCGTCGTGCTGGTGGACCACCGGGGGGCGGCGGTCCCGGGCGACGCGGTGCTGCTCGTCGCCGCGCGCTGGCTCGCGGCGCGGGGCCGCCTTCCGCATCGGGGGGTCGTGGCCACGGTGATGAGCAACATCGCCCTCGAGCAGGTCCTGGACGCCGAAGCCGTCGCGCTGCATCGCTGCGCGGTGGGCGATCGGCTCGTGCGGGAGGAGATGCGGCGGCGCGGGCTCGCCCTGGGGGGAGAGCAGTCGGGGCACGTCATCTTCGGCGATCACCTGCCGACGGGAGACGGGCTCGCCACCGCCCTCATGATCCTGCGGGCGATGCTCGACAGCGGTCGACCGCTCGCCGATCTGGCCGCCGACCTCGTGCTGCGGCCCCAGGTGCTGCTGAACGTGGAGGTGCGCCGCCGCGCGCGGCTCGACGAGCTGCCGCGGGTGTCCGCGCTCGTCGACGCGGCGGCCCGGGAGCTCGGTCGCGACGGCCGGGTGCTGGTGCGCTACTCGGGCACCGAGCCGCTGCTCAGGATCATGATCGAGGGGCCCGACGAGGCGCGGATTCGCGGCCTCGCCGAGGCGATCGCCGAACGCGCACGGGCCGAGATCGGCATCGAGCCGGGCGTCCGCGGGTGACCTGGGGGGCGCTCATTGGAAGCGGGCCCCGTGGCCGGTCGGCGCCCGCGGGTTGCGGCTCCGTTGCGGGCTCGGCCCGTGCGCGGAAAGCGGCGGCCGGCGCGCCCGTCTCCGGTCGGCGCCGCCGGCGATCCGATCCGGAACCGCCCGCGCCGCGCGGGCTTCGTCGCCGGGGCGAGGGGGCACGTGAGGTGACGGCCTCCGGCCCTGTCGGTCGCTCGATTTCACGGGGTGGCCTGGCCGGCGCTTGCGAACACGCCGCCGTGGGGGCTTCGGCGCTCACACACGAGGTCTGCGTGCCGCTTGCGTGGCGGCGCACCACTTTCTTGTCGTGTGCACCTAGGGCGAGCCGTCTGTGGACGGCGTGACGGCGCGTTGCTATGATCGGACGATTCCGTTCCTTGGCCCGTCAGGTCCAGATGAATCGAACCGAGCCGCTACCTCTCGCCGTGTCCCTCGTGCTCGCGGTCGGCCTCATGGGTTGGATCGTCTGGAGCCAGCGCCCCGAGCCGCCGCCCGCGGCGGCGGAGGCGCGGGCCGCGCCCGCCCCGGC
>JAJEFC010000324.1 GCA_022820675.1 Vicinamibacteria bacterium
GCCGGGGCGCCGGGGTGGCGCACGATCACGGTCGAGCTGCCGGAGTCGAGTCACGCCCCCGTCCTCGTCGCGGTCGACCGCGGCAACGGCCGCCAGCCGTCGATGAGCTAGGACCTGCTGTTCGACCGCGCCACCGGCGAGCTCGTGGAGCGGGCCGGCTATCCCGCCTTCAGCCGCGGCTTCAAGGTCCGCCGGTGGCTGCGGTACGCGCACACCGGGGAGGTGTACGGCGTCATCGGGCAGTCGATCGCCGGCGCCGTGTCCGCGGGCGCCGCCGTCATGGTCTGGACCGGCGTCGCGATGAGCTGGCGCCGCTTCTTCGGCGCCCCCGGCCGCGGTTGACGGCCGGCGTAGCCGCCTGCTTCAGTTCGTCAAGACAAAGGCGCCGCGGGCCTGCGGGAGATGCGTGCCCGCGCTTGGCGGACACCCCCCCGCAGGCCCGACGAGACCGATCGCGACGGCGCGATTGCCGCCCCGGAATCACGCCAGATCGAAGCGATCGAGGTTCATCACCTTGTTCCACGCGGCCACGAAGTCGCGCACGAACGCCGGCTGCGCGTCGTCGCAGGCGTAGACCTCGGCGATGGCCCGGAGCTGGGAGTTGGAGCCGAAGACGAGATCGACGGCGGTGCCCGTCCACCTGACCTCGCCGGTCCCGCGGTCGCGCCCCTCGAACCCGTCGCCGTTCGCCGCCCAGGCGGTGTTCATGTCGAGCAGGTTGACGAAGAAGTCGTTGGTCAGCGTCCCCGGCCGCTTCGTGAAGACACCCTGGTCGGACTGCCCCACGTTCGCGTTCAGGACCCGCAGGCCGCCTACGAGCACCGTCATCTCGGGCGCGCTCAGGGTCAGCAACTGCGCCCGGTCCACCAGCAGCGCCTCCGCGGCCTGCCGGTGTCCGTTCCCGAGGTAGTTGCGGAACCCGTCGGCGGTCGGCTCCAGCACCGCGAACGACTCCACGTCGGTCTGCTCCTGCACCGCGTCGGTCCGCCCCGGCGAGAAGGGCACCTCGACGTCGTGCCCGGCGCTCTTCGCGGCCTGCTCGACGGCGGCGCACCCGCCCAGCACGATCACGTCCGCGAGGGAGACCTTCTTCCCCCCGGCCTGCGCGCGGTTGAAGTCGCCCTGAATGCCCTCCAGGACGCCCAGCACCTTCGCCAGCTCGGCCGGCTGGTTGACCGCCCAGTCCTTCTGGGGGGCGAGGCGGATGCGCGCCCCGTTGGCGCCGCCGCGCTTGTCGCTGCCGCGGAAGGTCGAGGCCGACGCCCACGCGGTCGAGACGAGCTGGGAGACCGTCAGCCCCGAGCCGAGGATCCGGCCCTTGAGGGCGGCGGCGTCCTGCGCGTCGATCAGCTCGTGGTCGACGGGGGGCACCGGGTCCTGCCACAGGAGCTGCTCGTCGGGCACCTCGGGGCCGAGGTAGCGCGACACCGGCCCCATGTCGCGGTGGGTCAGCTTGAACCACGCGCGGGCGAAGGCGTCGGCGAACTCGTCGGGGTTCTCGTGGAAGCGCTTCGAGATCGGCGCGTAGATCGGGTCCATCCGCAGCGCGAGGTCCGTCGTCAGCATGACCGGGGGGTGCTTCTTCGACGGATCGTGGGCGTCCGGGACCGTGCCCGCGCCCCCGCCGTTCGCCGGCACCCACTGGTGCGCCCCCGCGGGGCTCTTCGTCAGCTCCCACTCGTAGCCGAACAGGGTGTCGAAGAAGCTGTTGTCCCAGGTGGTCGGGGTGGGCGTCCAGGTGCCCTCCAGCCCGCTCGTGATCGCGTCGCCGGCCTTGCCGCTGCCGAAGGCGTTCTTCCAGCCGAGGCCCTGCTCGGCCAGGGAGGCGCCCTCGGGCTCGGGGCCGAGGTGCGAGTCGGGAGCGGCGCCGTGGGTCTTGCCGAACGTGTGCCCCCCGGCGACGAGGGCCACCGTCTCCTCGTCGTTCATCGCCATCCGGCCGAACGTCTCGCGGATGTCGCGGCCCGCAGCGACCGGGTCCGGCTCGCCGTTGGGCCCCTCGGGGTTCACGTAGATCAGGCCCATCTGCACCGCGCCGAACGGCGTGGCGAGGTCCCGGTCGCCGCTGTAGCGCTCGTCGCCGAGCCACTCGGTCTCGGAGCCCCAGTCGATGTCCTCCTCGGGCTCCCAGACGTCCTCGCGCCCGCCGGCGAAGCCGAACGTCTTCAGACCCATCGACTCGATGGCGCAGTTGCCGGCGAGGATCATCAGGTCGGCCCACGAGAGCTTCCGGCCGTACTTCTGCTTGACCGGCCACAGCAGCCGGCGCGCCTTGTCGAGGTTCCCGTTGTCGGGCCAACGGTTGAGGGGGGCGAAGCGCTGCGTGCCCGAGGCGCCGCCGCCGCGGCCGTCGTGGATGCGGTAGGTGCCGGCGCTGTGCCACGCCATGCGGATGAACAGCGGACCGTAGTGGCCGTAGTCGGCGGGCCACCAGTCCTGCGACGTCGTCATCACCGCCTCGATGTCCTTCTTCACCGCGGCCAGGTCGAGCGACCTGAACGCCTCGGCATAGTCGAACGCCTCGCCCATCGGGTCGGACGCCGGCGAGCTCTGGTGGAGCACCTTCAGGTTCAGTTGATCCGGCCACCAGCGCAAATTCGCGGCGGCGCCCGCCGCCGTGTGCAGCACCGGGCACCGGCCCTGGCTCGCGGTCTTGTCGTCAGCCGTGTCGTGCATGTCCCTCCATCCTCTCTGTTCCCGTGGTTCCGTTCGCGGCCGCGCGCCCGCGGCGGCAGCCGGGGCAGTACCCCCAGTAGACGACCTCGGCCTCGTCGATCGCGAAGCCGTGATCGTCCGCGGCGGTGAGGCAGGGCGCCTCGCCGACGGCGCAGTCAACGTCGACCATGACGCCGCAGGCGCGGCACACCAGGTGATGGTGATTGTCGCCGACGCGGTCCTCGTAGCGCGCGGGCGACCCCGCCGGCTGAATCCGCCGGGCGAGGCCCTTCCCGACCAGCGTGCCCAGCGTGTCGTACACCGCCTGGCGGGAGATCGACCCGATGCTCCCCCGCACGTCGTCGGCGAGCTCGTCGGCGGTGGCGTGCGGGTGGGCCGACACCGCCCGCAGCACGGCGAGCCGCTGCGCGGTGACCTGCAGCCCGTGCCGCCTCAGGAGCCGCATGGCGTCCTCGTTCACCACCCCCAGTGCATCACGTATTCTGGACAGAGTCAAGTATCAGGCTCTATCGGGATGAGCGGTGACCGGCGGGCCGCCCCCCGGACTGCGTCGGCCGGCCGGAATCACACCGCGGGTGGCGACGAAGCGCAGAAGCACCGGGAGGGGCGGTGACCGGGCTCCGCCGCGTCGATGGACCGAGCCGGTTGGCCCGCGTCCGCACGAAAGCCGCGATCGTCGGCACGGTGAGCCGGGACCAGTCGGGCGCAGGCGTCCCCGCGCACTCGGCAAGAAGGCTGCGGCGCAGCGCCGGCTCGCCGACCCGGACGCCGTCCGTGGTCGGCATCAACGCCGGGTGCGCAACGCAGCCGCGAAGGCGCGATCGAAGGTCCTGATGTCGCTCACGCCGCGACGACGGCAGCTCGCCAGATGACAGAGGTCCCGGGCCGCGAGGGCGGGAAACCGGGTGCGCAGCCGCCAGGCCAGGTGGACGTCGTCGGCCTCCAGCGGCCAGACGTCGACGCTCGACCGCGCGACCAGGGCCATGGCCGAGTCCAGCGTCGATTCCCGCTGGACCGGCAGATACGCGTGCACCAGCTCCTGCAGGACCTCCGCCGACGTGCACAGCGCCCGTCGACGGCGCGCCGCGTCCGCGAAGAACTCGCGGGCCGGCTCGCGCAGCGGATGCGGCCGGCCGACCGCGTACATGACGACGTTGGTGTCGACGAAGGTCATTCCACCGCCGCGCCGCGACCGCGCGACGCCCCGATCACCGTGACGTGCTGCTCCCAATCGGGTTCCGGATCCGGGCCCTCTCGCGCGTCGCACGACGCGAAGAAGCGCTCGACGTCCGAACGCGACCCGAACCGTTCGGTCGACGACCGGCGGTCGAGACGTTCGCCGGCCGCGGCCCGCAGCCACGCGCTCAACGACAACCCTTCGGTCCGCGCCTGATGCACGAACCTGGCGTGCTCCTCGTCCGGAATCAGCAGGTGTACTCTGGCCATTGCACCACCGGGGTACCTTTCATGTGCATGCACACGTAATATACACATAAATCCCCCGAAGGGATCAGTCCCGCGGCCAAACGTGAGGACCGGGGCGCTCGTGGCGCTCGTGGCGCTCGTGATGTCAGGAACCGATGCGTGCTACGCTATAGGGTCGGACAGTGGGCCGCTAGCTCAACTGGTAGAGCAGCAGACTCTTAATCTGCGGGTTCGGGGTTCGAGTCCCTGGCGGCTCACCACTCTAATTCCCGGCAAACGCCACTTCCGCCTCAGAACGCCTGACCGAGAGAAGCGAAGAACCGGCCTCGCGGCCCGTCCGGTCGATTTCCGACGGGAAGCCCGTAGTCGAGCCGGACGAGTCCGACGGGGGTCTCCAGACGCAGCCCCAGGCCGACCGCCGTCCTGAGCCGGTGCAGCGAGATGCCCCGCGTCGACTCGAACACATTGCCGAAGTCGACGAACCCGACCCCGCTGAGACCGGCCCCGACCGGGACCCGGATCTCCTGGTTCAGGACGACCAGCGCGTTCCCTCCCACCGAGATTCCGAGGGAGTCGAGGGGGCCGAGGCTGTCCTGCGCATATCCGCGCACCGTATTCCCTCCCCCGGCGAAGAAGCGCTCCGACGCCAACCACCGGGGAAGCCCGGTCGCCAGGCCGACCCGCGCGGCGGAGGCCAGCACGACGCCCCCGAGCCGCCGGTAGGCGAACTGCTGGCCCAGGTACTTGAAGAACGTGCGCGGGCCGCCGAGCTCGGCGCCGTACTCCACGTTGGACGAGTGGTAGAAGCCGCGCGTGGCATCGAAGAGGTCGTCCCTGGTGTCGACCACGGCGCTCCCGTCGATGCGGGCGAGCTTCCATCGGTCGGCCGAGAGCGGGCCGGCGTCGAGAGGCGCCGCGGCGCTCCGTCCGAAATCGAGATTGGCGCTGACGGCCAGCATGGTTCCCGCCCCCGGGCGCAATCGTCGCTCCGCGGTCACGGTGGTGACGTCGACGGGCCCGACGAGGGTCGAACGCGCGGACTCGCGCCGGCGCGAAACGAACAGGTTCGTCGCGGTGCGGCGGCCGTGCGGGGTCGGAAGGGTCAGAAACGCCCTGACCGCCTGCTGCTCGCGGTCGGCGCGCGCCGACAGGCCGCCGGTCAGGCCCCGTCCCAGGAGATTGCGCCGACTGAGGTCGCCGACGGCGCCCAGGCGCAGCGCACGCCCGGTCACCTCGCCGAGGGCCGCGGCGTCGTCGATGACGCGGAGGCCGTAGCGGAGCTCGTAGGGCGGCCACTCCTCGAGCCGGACCCGCGCGGTGACGGGGACCGCGCCCCCGCCGACGTCGACGTCGGCAGCTTCCGCTTGCGTCGCCTCGATGTCGACCCTGCGGAACACGCCCGTGTCGTAGAGCCGCGTCCGCGCCCGGCTCCACGCCTCGGGGTCGACCGTCGCCCCCGGCTCGATGTCGAGCGCCGCCCGCACGAGAGCCGGATGCGTTCGCGCCGCGCCCTCCACCACCACGGCCTGGACCACTTGGCGCGGACCCTCGGACACGTCGAACCGAACGTCCACGGTCGCCGTCACGTCGTCGATGCCTTGCCGAAGCGCGACGTCGACGGCCGCGTAGCCGGCCCGCCGATAGAAGGCCCGGATGCGCGCTCGCGCGGCAGCCACGGCGCGCTCGGTGTACGCGGCGCCCTCTTCCAGCTCGGCCGCGGCCCGTACTTCCGCGGCGGGGCGCGCCGACGTCCCCGCGGCCTCGACGCTCCCGACGCGGAACGACGGTCCCGACGCGACGTGCACGGGAAGCTCGGCCAGGGCGCCCGCGAACCTCGGCTCGCCGACCGACGCGGCCGCGCGCAGGTGTCCCCGGTTGCGGTACCAGGAGACCACCGCGTCCGCCAGCGACTCGGGATCGGTCCACGCCGCTCGATCGAGCTCTCGCGCGCGGACCATCCCGCGCAGACCGCTCTGGTCCTCCGCCGACGCCCCCTCGAACGTCAGGCGACGCTCGCCGGTGCGCTGACCGGGGTCGATGCGGACGACGACGCGCTTCACGATCCGGGAGACCTCCACCGGCGCATCCCTCGGCCGCGTTACCCCCGCGCCGGGCTCGACCGCGATGCGGACCTGCACGGCCGCCCGCAGGTATCCGGCGTCGGCGAGGTGCGCGACGACGCGAGCCTCGATCTCCTCGGCCAGAAACGCGTCGAAGACCGCGCGCGCCCAGATGGCCTCGAGGTCTCGACGCACCGTCCCGGGCAGGCGATAGCCGCTGACGGTGAGCTCGGTCGCGGGCCCGCGGACGACCTCGTAGGCGAGGTCCACGGCGCCGGCGTCGTCGCCGGGCGCCCGCCGGGTCCGCACCCGTGCTTCCAGGAAGCCGCGCCCGCGCAGCTCGGCGAGGAGGCGGTCGCGGTCGCGCTGCTGGCGGTCGAAGTCGAACCGGTCACCGACCCGGAGCGAGACCAGGTCCCGGAGCGCGGCGGTATCGGTTCCGGGATCGCCGCGAACCACGACCTCCGACACCCGCGGGGCCGGCGTATCCGGGCTCGCGACGCGGTCGAGGCCCGCGCCGGCCGTAATCGCATGCCTGAACTCGTAGGTCCGGGCGCGGTCGTCGTCGAACAGCATCCGCAGCTCGACGTCGCGCCGCGGCAGGTAGTCGAGGAACCAGACGAGGTCGTCCTCGCGGAGGCTGCGCGAGAAGACCAGCCGCACGTCGTCCCGGAGGTCGCGCCCGACCGTGAGCCGCGAGGCGGGGTTCAGGTCGGTCGACACCAGGCTCGGATCGAAGCGGATCTGCGCCCCCGCGTCGGGTGCCGCGGGCCCGATCCGGAGGTCGAGGCCGACGCCGCGGCCGGCCTGGGCCAGCAGATCGGCGGACGCGAGGCCCAGCACCTGATCGCGCGCGACCGCCAGCAGGGCGTCCGCCGGCCCGGTCCGCCGCCCCGTCAGGAGGACGGACGCGATTTCGGCTTCGGGGAGCGGCGGCTCCGACTGCAGGCTCGTGGTGAGCTCGCCTCGGCTCCCCTGCAGCTCGAGGGTGACGTCGTAGCCGCCCGCGCGCGTTCGCGCCCGCAGATCGAGCTCGGCAGCCGCGACCTCCGAGCCGGCGAAGTCCAGGGTGCCCGTGTCGATCTCGTAGGTGTGATTGCCCAGCCGGACGCGGCCCCCCTCCCGCACCGTCACGCGACCGGTCAGCACCGGCGCCGGCGCCGTCCCGCTGACGCGAAGGTCCCCGCCCACCGCCGCCTCGACGTAGTTGTTGTCGACGACCAACTCCTCGCGGGTCGCCAGCCGAACGTCCAGGCGCATGCCGCCGGCGCTCCCAGCGTCGGGAGCCGGGAGCGCGGCCGACGTGCCCTGTCCGAGGGCCTCGAGCAGGCCGCCGGCCAGCGTGATCGGTTCCCGGTACGCGCCGCGAAGGATGTCGATGGCGCCGACCAGCACCGGCCCTGACTCGTCCTGGCGGACGGCCAGCGCGACGTCCGTCTCGGTTCTCAGACCGCCGGGATAGTCCAGGGCGACCCCGGTTCCGCGGAGCGTCAGGTGCTTTCCCTCGGGGTCGGCCCCCAACGTCCAGCCGCCGCCGATCGCGAGCCGGCCGCCGTTGGCGCCGCCCCGCAGCCGGTCGACGGTGAGCGTGTCGCCGTCCAGGGAGAACGCCCCGTCGAGGTCCGTGAGCACGAGAGGCGGCGTGGCGATTCGAAGCTCGGCGTCGGCGACCTCGACCGAGCCGCGCACCATCGTCGAGCCGAGCGGACCCGTGAGCGTCGCGCGAACACGGGCCGATCCGGCGGCGTCCACCCGGGCCGCGGCAAGGGCCGGGGTCACCGCGGCCACCTGCCGCAGGTCCAGATCGCCCTCCAGCCAACCGTCGGTCCGGAACCCGTCCCGCAGCGCCAGGCTTCCGCCCATCGCCAGCCGGTTGCTCTCGTTCCCCCAATCGAACGCGGCCAGCGTCGCCGTCCCGCCAGCGACGTCGACCACCGTCGGCCGGCGCTGCGCGACGGCGATTCCGGAGACTTCGAACGCGGCCTCGGTCAGGATCAGCCGGCCGCGGCTCTCCCCGACGCCGGACCGGGGCACCGCGAGATCGAGGCTCGCCGACAGCCGGCCGGAGGCGTTCTCGAGCACCGTCGGCGGGACGTACGCGGTGAGCCCCGCCGGAGTGAGCCCGTCGATGGATGCATGCACGACGGCGGGAGCGTCGCGCGCGGACAGCCTGCCGGCGATTGCGGCGGGCAGTCGGGCGCCGGCGTGCGCGAGCGGCAGCTCGGCCCACCCGCGGACCATTCCCTCCCCCCAGGCCGCGCGCAGCTCGTCCAGCCGTACCATCCCCTCGCGGACGCTCGCGCGCGCGGAGAGCCCGGTGACCGGCGGGTGATCACCGACGGCGATCGACCCGTCGTCCACCTCCGCCCAGCCGGTCAGTTCCACGGCGTCGAGGGTGCCGGCGGCAGTCAGCGCGAGAGACAGATCTCCCGCCGCCGCCACCGCCCCAAGTGCCGCCCCGGGTCCGCCTGCCGCGGCAAGCAGGTCGGCGACGTCGGTCGCGTCGCCCCGCAGGTGCGCCGTCATGGCCGCGCCGCCGTGCCGGCTCAGGCCGCCGTCGATCTCCAGTCGAGTGCCTCCCAGCGCAACCTCGAGGCCGGAAACCCACAGCTCGCCGGCGTCGTAGACGACGATCGCGGGGCGGACGACGCCCACCGGTACGGACCCGAACGCCCCGGCGGCCTCGGCAATTCGTACCTCCACGCGCGTGGACGCCAGATCGGCCAGGTCGCCGGCGGCCGACGCCTCCCCCGTCACGCTGCCGGCCAGCGGTAGCGCGCGAGGAGCCAGCCGGTCGAGATGGGCATCGTCCACCTGGGCGCGAATCGCGAAGGAGCCCGCGCCGGACCGGCGGTGCTCGGCGTCGAGCCGGGCGCCGAGCTCGGGGACGGCGAGGGAGGCCCGCAGGAGTCCGGTGGGGTCGAGCTCGGCCCGACCCGTCCCCGAGCCGAGGCGCCGGCCGCCAATCTCGACCGCGTCGAAGCCGACGACGGCGTCCACCCGCAATCGGCCTGGACGCCCGGCCACGGTCGCCTCGATCGTTCCCTGCCCGGACGGCGCCAGGGCCGCCGGCAGCAGGGGCTCCAGGGACGCGAGGTCGGCGAGATTCCCCTCCACCCGCCCATCGAGGGCGCCGTCGGCCAGCCGAATCCTCAAGCTGCCCGCAACCTCGTTGCGCCCCAGCGCGAGGCCGGGTACCGTGATGCGGACCGCCTCGGGATCGGCCTCCACCCGCGCCACGAGGCCGTGCAGCGACTCGCTACCCACAGCCTGCGCCGGCAACTCCGCCACACCCGTCACTTCCGGCCGGCCGAGGGACCCGCCGACGGACAGGCGTGCGGTGGCGGGACCGCGGAACAGCGCCCCCGCGTCCCGCGGGCCGGACAACCGACCGACGCAGGCGTCGAGCTGCCGGCACGACGCCTCGATGCGGCCGGTCAGGCGCGTGGCGCGCCAGTCGGCGAAGCCCGCCGTCTCGCTCTCGGCCATCCGGGCTCCCACGACCCCGGTGAGACGGCCAGCACCGCCGACGGCGTGGTCCACGGTCAGCCGCCAGCGACCGCCGACCCCCTCGAGGCGCGCGCTTCCGGAGCCCGCGTCGGACGAGATGCGGTTCCGGGCGGACAGCTCCACCGCATGCGGCGCCAGCGCGGACCAGTGAGCCGACAGCGCGCCTTCGACGACCGCGTCCGGAACCGGCGGCAAGGCGGGCGCACCCCCGGCCACCAGCTCATCGAGACGAAGCCCTGTCCACGTCGCTTCCACCTCACCGGGCCAGCCGGCTGCGAGCTCCAGCGCGCCGGAAGCGGCCACCGACCCCCCGGCCGTTTCCAGTCCCAGGGTGTCGAGAGTCATCGCGCGGGACGTCAGTCGCAGGGCGGCGTCCAGCCGGTCGACCGCCGCCCCGCCCCATCTCAGCCCCGTGCCGCTCACCACCACGGAAGCCTCGGGGTCCGCCGCCGGCCCGTGCAGGCCGCCGGCCGCGGACAGCGAACCGGCGGCGAGAGTCGCAAGCCGGGAGGTCAACTGCGGGAGGTCGAGGCTCGCCTCGTAGTCCAGCGCCAGCCGCGGGCGTCCGAACAACGCGTCGACGCGGCCCCGCAGCGCGAGCTCGGCTCCGGCCGCCTGCAGGTGCAGGCGGTCGACGAAGAGCGAGGTCCCGTCGTACGCGATGTCGCCGTCGATTCCCGATATCGAGGTCGTGATTCCGCGCCCCGACACGCGGACGACGCCCCGGGTGCGCAGCCGCCCGGGGACGCGGTCCGGAAACGGCCCCTGGTCGGCGCCCAAGCGAACCGTAGTGGCCGGAAGATGGAGAACGAAGCCCGACCCCTCGTCCCGCCAGCTCGCCGTGAGATCGCGGACATCGAGCCGGCGGATCGGCAGCTCGAAGGGCGGTCCGCTCTCCGTCCCCCCGCGTGCCGCAGGATCCGGCTCCCGCCGACGCGCCTCCGCCGGGGCATCCCCCCCGGCGGAGGCGCCCGGAAGGTTCGAGCTCCCGTCGGCGCGTCGCAGGACGGAAACGGACGCGCCGCCCAGGGTCAGGCCGTCGATGGACGGCCCCCCCCAGGCCGAGCTCCAGGCGAGGTCGACGACCGCCTCGTCGACGGTCAGGAACGGCTCGCCGACATGGCCGCGCGCGGCGACTTCCAGGCCGGCCGCGGTCAACCGCAGCCGCAACAGGTCCACGTCGAGCCGGCCGACCGTCACGACCGCGCTATACCGCTGCTCGAGAATCGCGAGCAGCGGATCGTGCAGGAGGCGGCCCGGCAGCGGGGTCAGCAGAATCGCGCCGAGCGACACGGCAACCGCCAGCGCGACGCCGAAGCGGAGCCGACGCCGGGTCGGCCTCTTCGTCGCCAACGTCCGCATCTACTCCACTCCACTGCAGGTCGACGACGGTCTGCAGGTCCACGATCGAGCTCTTCCGCTACGAGAGCGCGACGATTCGTTCCACCGCGGCGCTGAGCGCTCGCACGACGCGCCGCCGCTTCTCCGCATTGCTCGCGAACGCGGCCCGCGAGAGTTCGAGCTGCACCCAGGGCATCTCCGGCGCGTGAGAACGGGTGATGAAGCCTCCCCGGAAGGGCTCGTTCACGGTCACCCGAGGGCCGAACTGTTCGCGGAAGCTCTCCTCGAGACAGGCCATCCAGTCCGCGGGGCACATGCCGTCCGCGTGGCCGAGGCACACGTGGGGGCGTTCGAGGCCCGGGCCCGGCCCGATGGGCGGCCCCACCGCGAGCATCGTGTGACAGTCGACGGCCAGACGGACGCCCCGCCCCGCGAGCGCGCTGAGCCGGGCGTGATACGGCCGGTAGTGCCGGGCGAGGAGCGCCTCCACGTCGTCGTCGCGGAGCGGCTCCCGCCAGACGGGTACGTTGAAGCAGGTGTGGGTCTTGACCACGCCGTCCGGCCGCCGGTCCCCCTCGCCGCGATTCAGGTCGACGACGGCCCGCGCGACGTCGGTCGAGACGTAGTGCCTCACCTCGGCCGCGATGTCGTAGATCTCGGCCGCGTGCTCGTCGCCGTCCTCAGCGATCTGCTGCGGCGTGAGCCGGCAGCGCGGCGCGACCTCCGCCGGGACGCGCAGCCCGGCGTGCGGCACCGACACGAGGATGGGAAGGACGCCGCTCACGACGCCCCTCCGGCCTTGCCCGGCCGCCCCCGGGGCCCGCCCGCGGCGCCGTCCCGCCGCGGATCGGCGACGCCGACGAGCTCCTTCCGGTCCCGCGCCACGAGCTGCACGCAGCCCATGTAGAACGAGAACGGCTCGCGCCGGTCGACCGTGAAGCCGCGCTTCTCGAGGGCGCGGGGCAGGTCGTCCCGCATGCGCGAAGCCTCGAGGGACACGCGGCCCGAGAGCGAGCAGAAGAGGCGCGGCGAGGTCACCGCGTCGAGCGGGGAAGCGCCCTGCAGCATCCGAATCAGCACCTGCAGAATCGACGGCGCGATGCGCTCGCTGCCCGGCGAGCCGATGACCAGCCACGGCCTGCGCCCCCGGAACACGATGGTCGGCGCCACGCTGGCCCACGGAACCGCGTTCGGCCGCATGTGGTACGGGTGCGAGATGTCCTTGTGCTCGAACGCGCTCATGTAGTTGTTGTAGAGGAACCCCAGCTCGGCGGTGGCCGCGCACGCGCCGTAGACGTTCTCTATCGACTGCGTCAGCGCCACCGCGTTGCCCGCCGCGTCCATCACCGACAGATGGGTCGTCTCGCCCCGGCCGAGATAGCGCCTGGCGATGGCGGCGGCCAGCTCCCGGGCGTAGTCGTCCCGCAGCATCCGCTTCTCGGTGACCTGCGAATAGTAGTTGGGGTCGAACGGCCGGTCCGCGCGGTCGAGGAACGCGCGCCGAATCGTCTCGGCGAGCAGGACGGCGCCGTCGCGCGTGTCGATTCGGCGGCGGGCCTCCGGCAGGTGCTGGTGGATGTTCATCATCTCGACCAGGGCGCTGCCCGCGCCGGGCGGCGGCATGGTGAAGATGCGGTGCCCGAAGAAGCGGCCGGTCAGCGGCCGGCGCTCGATCGGCATCGGGACCTGAGCCAGGTCGTCCCGGCGCAGGAAGCCGTCGTGGCGCTCCATGTCCGCCTCGATCGCGGCCGCTATCTCGCCCTGGTAGAAGTCGGCGACGCCGTGCGCGGCGAGGCGGCCCAGCGTCGCGGCCAGGACCGGCTGCCGGAAGACCTCGCCGGCGCGATGCGGCCGCTTGCCGTCGCGCAGGAAGAACGGCGCGGCGGTGCCGGCCCGGAGGAACTTCGCCTCGCGGCGGGCGAGCGCGTGCTGCAGCAGGCTCACCTCGTAGCCGTCCGCGGCGAGCCGGATCGCGGGCCCAAGCACGTCGGCGAGGGGAAGGCTGCCGTAGGTGGCGCGGGCGTAGTCGAGCACGGCCGGCGTGCTCGGCACGGTGGTGGCGCGGTAGCCCCGGCGCCCCTCCGCGCGCGGGTCCGCGAACGCCTCCGTCGTGGCCCGGTTCGGCGCCCGCGACGAGCCGTCGAGCGCGAACGTGCGACGCGACGCCGCCTCGTGGACGAGCATCATCGTCTGCCCGCCGAGACCCGACGCGGCCGGCTCGCAGACGCCGAGCGCGAACGCCGCGGCGACGGCGGCGTCGAAGGCGTTGCCGCCCGCCTCGAGCATCTCCACGCCGGCGGCGGTGGCGCAGTGATGCGCCGTCGCGACCATGCCGGCCCGAGAGACGGCGATGCGCTGCGGCTCGTGGATGAGCCGGTCGCCCAGCGTGAGCAGGTCGGTGTCGATCGCCTCGACCCCCTGCCGCCCGCCCCGCGTCGTCCTGCGCGACACCGCGGTGGCGGGGGTCGGGCCGCCCCGCCGCGTCCGACGGCCGGCGTCGCCCCCTGGCGCCTTCACAGCCACCGGGTCACCGCGATTCCCGATCCGGCAGCCGGCTCGCGAGGAACTCCGCGAGAAGCAGGCTGCGCTGCACCAGGGTGATGCGCTTCACGGCCTCCTGCGGCGTGCGGAGGTCGCGGGCCACGGGGCCGACCGCGCACACGCAGGCCTTGTCGGCGGGCACCAGCCCCGCGACCGAGGGCCCGGCCGACGTGCCCCGCTCGAGCGCGACGTCGAGCTCGCCGGCCCGCCGAATCAGCTCGGCGGCCAGCTTCCGACCCGCCGGACGCTCGACGAACGGCGGCCGCGTGGCGGCCGTCGCCAGCTCCCAGCGCGGCCCCCCCTTGCCCAGAATGCTCCGTACCTTGCGGGCCACCGTGTCGCCGGCGGCGGTCGTCGGGAACGTCTCGACGATGTCCGCGGTCACCCGATGCGGCAGGTGCAGGGGGTGCCGCTCCGTCCTCAGGCCGAGGGTCGCCACCGCGATGCGATCCGCCTGCGACGACAGGTCGGCGACCTCCTCGAGCTTCCGCCAGGTCCACCGCAGGGCGTCCGGCTTCCTGAACGACCGGCCGAGCCACATCGACTCGGTCTCGACCTCGAGCCGGAACGTCCGGTGGCCGCGCCGCCCCACCACCACCTTGTCGGGATCCAGGCCCGGCTGCAGAATCAGCACCTCGCGCGCCCGGGCCGCCGCGGCCCGTATCTCGTCGGCGCTGTAGCGGGCGTCCTGGCCCTCGTCGGCATAGTAGAGGACGCCGAGCGGAATCCGCGGCAGGCGCCGCAGGCTCCGCAGCGCGCGCAACGCGTACTCGAGCATGACGAGGGAAGCCCGCGACGACCCGATGCCCTCGCCGTACAGCCACTCGGGGTCCCGGCGGAACGTCTGGGCCGGAAACTGTTGCTCCACCGGCACGTCGAGATTGCCGATGAGCAGGACGCCGTCGTTCAGGCCCGCCCGGGTCTGCCACGTGGCCACCACGCCCTCGTCGGACAGCTCCGGCGCCGCCCGCAGGCCGAGATCCTCGAACAGGGTCGAGAGCTCCCCGAACGCCTTCTGCAGGCCCAGCGGATCGCCCGTCCGGCTCCGGAGCCTCACCCAGTCGGCGAGCCTCTTCTCCATGCGGTCCCGGCGCGCGGTGATGAACACCGAGACGTGCGCGCTCGGGTCCGCCGCCGAGGGCGTCAGCGTCGGGGGACTGGGCGTGCCGTAGTAGCGGGCGCTCGCCACCTCGACCAGCCGGTTGATGAACGCGGTGAAGTCGAGGCCGACGTGCTCGGCCCCGACCAGGTACGAGCCGTGCTCGCCGATGCTCGGCAGGCTGTTGATCTCGAGGATGTACAGCTTGCCGTCGCCGTCGAGACGCATGTCGACGCGCGCGCAGTCGTGGCAGCCGACGGCGGTGAACGCCCGCTTCGCGATCTCCTGCGCCTCGGCGACGAGCCCGTCGCCGATGGGAGCGGGGCACGCGTGCGAGATGGACCTCCCGCTCTGGCCCGTCTTGTCCTCGTAGGTGTAGATGGCCGGGCCCTCCTCGCCGAAGAGCAGCTCCACCGGCGGAAACGCGTCGGGGGGACCGTTGCCGAGCAGCCCCACGTTGACCTCGCGGCCCGCGATGAACTGCTCGACCAGCACCGGCTGCCGGAACTCGTCGAAGATGACCCTGGCCGCCGCCCGCATCTCCGCCTCGTCCTCGACGACCTTGAGCCCGAAGGAGACCGACTCGTTCTTCGGCTTGACGATGAGCGGGTAGGTCAGGTCGGAGACCGGATCGTCGGGCGTGTTGAGCACGGCGAAGTCGGGGGTCGGCAGGCCGTGCTGCCGCAGGATCATCTTGGTCACGACCTTGTCCAGGCACAGCGAGTGCGCCAGCGGGCCGGACGCGACGTAGGGGATGCCCACCATCTCGAGGATGCTCGGCACGTGCGTGTAGCGCGCCTGCCCCTGCACGCCGTACGAGACGTTGAAGACCAGCCCCGGCCGCTCGCCCTTGACCACGCGCGGCATGAATCGCTCGATCCGCTCGACCAGGTCCTTCCCCGCCTCCATGGAGACCACCTGATGCCCGCCGGCCTTCAGCGCGGCCGCGATGCGCGCGATGGTCTTCATGCCGATCTTCTCGCGGTTGGGCATGCCGAACAGGTTGATGACGTTGCCCGTCCCGCGGTTGTAGACGACGGCGATCCTCATGCTCGATTCCTCCGACGGGCGCCGGGTACGACGCGCTGCGACCGTGCTCCCGCCGCGAGCCGTCCCGACCACCATCTCTCATGACCTATCGATGATCCCCTCGATGGGCGCGGGGTACGGCGCGCCGCGACCGTACTCTCGGCCGCGACCCGCCCCCATCGCGATGCGGGAGGAGGCTCTGCGGGTCGGCGGGAGTTGCACATCGACTGTATGCGATCATGGAGCGACGCCACAAGAAGCGGCGACCGTCCGGATTCCGCCGTCGGACCGGAGACCACGGGCCCCGCTCTCCGCCGAAGCGGAGTGCTCAGCCGGCTCTCCGCTGCCCGGCCGGTCAAAGAGTGCCGCTCGACCTGCCGGGTCCCCGACGACACGGATGGCCGCCGCGGCAGCTCACCGGTACCCAGCGGAGCGGCGAGGGCGATCCGGCCCGCCCCCCGGGGGCGATTCACGCCGGCGACCGCCCCGAGCGCGTCCGACGGGGCGGATTCCGCCGGTGCCTGTCGATGACTGTCCATCGCCTGTGGAGCTGAAGACATGCCGCGCCGCCGTCGAGTCGACATCGTGCTGGATTCCGTCAAGCGGCTGCAGCGGATCGGCGCGACCGCCAACCTGTTGAACGTCCTGCGGAAGCAGCATCCGGCGGACCTCGCCCAGGTCCTCGGCGACCTGCCGCCCGTGGAACGCCGGTCCGCCTTCGCCACCCTCATCGAGCACGACGGCGGCATGGCCATGCGGGCGGCCGCCGAGATCGACCGCGAGCTCGGGGCGGAGCTGCTCGGCGACCGCCCGGCGGACGAGCTGGCGCGCCTCTTTCCGCAACTGCAGCCGGACGACGCGGCGGCCCTGATCGACCGGCTTCCCGAGGAGCTCTCCGCGAGCGTCCTCGATCTGATGCGTCAGCGGGAGGCGGACGACGTCCAGCAGCTCCTCGAGCATGACGAGCGCACGGCCGGCCGCATCATGAACCCCGAGGTCTTCGCGCTGCCGGAGAGCCTGTCGGTCGGCGGCGCGATCGCGGCCCTCCAGGGATCGCGGAACGTCGAGATGGTCTTCTACCTCTACGTCGTCGACGAGGAGAACCGTCTCGTCGGGGTCGTCTCGCTGCGGCGGCTGCTGCTCGTGCCTGCCGAGACGCCGCTCAGGGCGATCATGACGAAGGAGCCCATCCGCACCCGGGTCGAGACCCATCAGGAAGACGCGGCCCGCGAGGTCGCCGACTACAACCTGCTGGCCATTCCGGTGGTGGACGCGGACGACAAGCTGGCCGGGGTCATCACCGTCGACGACGTCATCGACGTCATCAAGGACGAGGCGACGGAGGACATGCTGCGGCTGGCCGGGGTGGCCGCGGACGAGAGCGTGTCGACGTCGCCGTTCGTCGCGTGGCGCAAGCGGCTCCCGTGGCTGGCCATCAACCTCGCGACCGCGGTGCTCGCCGCGATGGTCGTGCAGCGGTTCCAGGCCACCATCGATCGCGTGGTGGCGCTCGCGGCGTTCATGACCATCGTCGCCAGCATGGGGGGCAACGCCGCCATCCAGACCCTGACCGTCATCGTCCGGGGGATGGCGCTCGGGGAGCTCACCTGGGGCAGCTCGTGGCGGGCGCTCGGCAAGGAGGTGGTGGTCGGCCTCGCCAACGGCGTGTTGTTCGGGGTCGTCGGGGCGGGCGTCGCCTGGTGGTCCGTGGGCAACCCGTACTTCGGCGGTGTCCTGGCCCTGGCCATGGTCATCAACCTGCTCGTCGCCGCGTTCGCCGCCACCCTCATCCCGATGGTCCTGAGGGCGCTCAGGGCCGACCCGGCTCTCGCCTCGGCGGTGTTCATCACGACGCTGACCGACGTGCTCGGCTTCTTCGCCTTTCTCGGGCTGGCGACGTTCTTCCTCCCGTTCCTGTAGTCAGTCTCGTGTTCAGGACACCCTCGTTCAGCCTCGGACTCGTCACCAAGGATGGCGACGTGCTCGTTGATCGAGCACGACCCTGTCCTGGCACGCCGCCGATGATCACGCTCAACAGGTACATCTCCATGTTCACTCCGTCCAGCCCGGCTCGAGCTCCTCACGAGCCGATGGCGTAGCGAAACAGAACCCGCTGGGCCGCCTGAATCGTGTCGCTCACCCGGGGCAGCCGCAACAGGTCGACCTTGTAGTCGAGCGACAGCTCGCGGGTCAACCGCCAGCTCAACGTGCTGCGCCAGTCGATAGAAGGATCCGACGCCGCGAGCTCGCTGAACAGGTCGAGGTTCGCGTTGTAGATCAGAGACCGGTACCGAACGGTCGCGACGAGCGTCGTCTCCAACCCGATCTCGTTGAAGTTGTCGCCTTCCACGTACTCGAGCGCGGGAGTCGCCTCGTCGTCGTCCAGGAAGAAGGCGCCCGCGAACCGGTTCTGCCGCAGGCCGGCCCCGACCCGCCAGTCGAGCCGCGCCGCGCGCCCCTGCAGGAGGCGGGTGTTCAGGCCCACGCCCTCGCGATACTCCGGCGGGCTGAACGCGTCGCCGGTCGGGAAGGTCGAGTTGGCCGGCACGACGATCGTCTCCCGCCGCCCGTCCCTGAACCGCCGGGAGATCAGCGTGTCCTCGGTCACCAGCATGTTCGACTCGAAGAGACTGGTCCGCAATCCGAAGCGGGCGTAGGGCCCCACCCGCGCATTGACGAACCGGGAGTACAGCACGTCGATCCGGAGCCGGTCGTGGGTCTTCCGCCAGGGTGTCGCGGCCGACGCCTCCGGCTTGATCTTCTCGAAGCCCGACTCCAGCTCGAGGACGCTGCTGAACAGGTCGCGGTCGCGCTGGTAGGTGACGTAGGTGTCGAAGAACAGATCCGTGCCGAAAGTGGTCTCGTTGCTCTCGCCGATTACGTTGCGGGTCGAGTCGAAGGGCGCCGACAGGCCGAGCAGGTAGCGCCGGCTCCAGGGAGAGAGCTCGGGCACCGCGCCCAGCTCCTCGGGCAGCACCACGCCGGCGCCCCGGAACCGGCCGTCGTCGGGATTGATGACCAGCTTGTAGTGGACGAGCCCGCCCTCCGGCGCCAGCACCGTCGCGAAGTCGGTGCGCGCGCGGTAGTTCGCGCCCGGCTGCACGATGCGATAGAGCCCGGGCGGCAGCAGCAGGGTTCTCAGTTGCTCGCCCTGCAGCGTGTCGGCGCCGAAGCCGACGGTGAAGGGTTGGCGGTCCGTCACCCGGATGAGCTCGTAGGCGCCGCGGTGCGGCAGGTTGCTCTCGTCCACGACCTCGATGCGCAGCCCGCTCCACCGCACGGGGACCAGGGTGGTCGCGCCGGCCTGCACGTCGACGGCGACCGAGACCATCTGGGGCGTCGGCCCGCTGCCCACCCGCACGGTGTAGGCGCCGGGCTCGACGACGATTCGGGCGCCGTTGGGTCCGCTGGCGACCTGGTCGCCGCCCCGGAACACCAGCGCCTGCGGCTCGTTGTCCGTCTCGGACATGGCGGGCACCAGGATGGCCCCGGCCCCGGGGGGAATCGCGGTCGCGTCCGCGGCGGCCTGGGCGGCGGCATCCGGCGCGAGCCACCGGTACACCTCGGGCGGGGCCGCCGTCTGTGCGGCGGCCGGGGGCGCAAGGCCGGCCAGCAGGGTCGCCGCGAGGACGACGAGGCTCGAACGGCGGCTGCAGGCATCGTTCCGTTCTGCGGCGGTTCCCTCCCGACCCTGCCGGGCGGCTGTCGGCTCGACCGTCGACAGCGGCCGAGACGGTGACCGCGCCGGTTCCGGATAGTGAGCCGTCTCGGCCGCGCCGAAGTGGTACGCTGGACTACAGGGCTGCTGCGCTTCCGGGGCTTGGTAGCCGTAGATTCCCGCCAAACCGTCATGACCGGGGCGCCGCTCGCCCCGAGGTCATGAAACGCGACCAGGTTGGCGCCCTGCCGAAGCGCGACTCTTTGGTGGTCGACGCGCGTGTCGTGACACCCTGAAAAGGCGGAAGCGGGAACAGTCGTC
>JAJEFC010000244.1 GCA_022820675.1 Vicinamibacteria bacterium
GGTCGGGGACGAACGGCCGCGCGAACGCCAGCGCGAGCAGCACCAGGGCGGCGACGCGGAGAGCGAGGAGCAGGAGCTCGCGCAGGCGCTGCCGGCGGGTCTGCTCGACCCGCGCGCCCCGCAGCAGCCGCACGTCGCTGAACGGCACCCGCGGCAGCCGCTCACGCCGCAGCAGGTGCAAAACGATGGGCACCGCGGCGGCCAGGGCGCCGAGCAGAAACGCCGGCGTGAGGAACGTCACTTCACCGCCTCCGCCCGCGCGCCGCGAGGAACGCGAGGAGGGCCGCGTCCAGCGAACGGTCGGTGCGCAGCAGGTGGTGGTCGACGTCGGCGGGGCGGAGCGCGTCGCGGTAGCGCGCGACGAGGCCCTCGATCTCCGCGAGGTAGCGCCGGCGCGCCCGGGCCGGCACCACCGGCACCTCGTCGGCCGACTCCAGATCGTGGAACCTCGCCGTCTCCTCGAACGGAAACGTCAGCTCGGCCGGATCGAGGACCTGGAACACCAGGACGTCCGATCCCCTGAACCGCAGGTGCTTCAGCCCCTCGATGATGCCCGCGGGGTCGTCGAGGAGGTCCGAGACCAGCACCACGAGGCCGCGGCGCCGCATCCGCGCCGCGAGCCGGTGGAGGGGCATGGCCACGTCCGATCGCGCCCCCGCCTCGGCCCGGCTCAGCCGCGCCAGGATCCGGCGCAGATGACCGCTCCGGGCCCCCGCGGGCAGCGCGTCGACCACCTCGTGGTCGAAGAGGGTGAGGGCGACCGCGTCCCGCTGGCGGTGCATGAGGTAGGCGAGGGCGGCGAGCACGAAGCACCCGTACCGGAGCTTGCTGACGGCGTGGGAGCCGAAGGCCATCGACGCGCTGACGTCGAGCAGGAGATGGCACTCGAGGTTCGTCTCCTCCTCGAACTTCTTGACGTAGTAGCGGTCGCGGCGGGCGGCGAGCTTCCAGTCGATGGTGGTCGTGTCGTCGCCCGGCACGTACGGGCGGAACTCGCTGAACTCGACGCTGAACCCCTTGAACGGGCTGCGGTGGAGGCCCACCAGGAACCCCTCGACGACGGCGCGGGCAATCATCTCGAGCGACCCGATGCGGGCCACGACGGCGGGGTCGAGCAGCGACAGCTCGGGGGACGCCGCGCCGGGAGTCTGCGCCGTGGGAGCGGCGCGGGCTCCTGCAGGATTGGTTGGGCGCCGAGCGGAGCCGAAGGCGGCGATTGGCGGGCCGGGCATGGCCGTGCTCACATCCCGCTGGCCGGCGCGGGCACGGTCTCGAGCAGACGGTCGACGACGTCGTCGGCGTCGACGCCGTCCGACTCGGCGTAGAAGTTGGTGACGATGCGGTGCCTGAGGATGGGATGGGCGAGGGCCCGCACGTCGGCCACCGAGACATGGTAGCGCCCACGCACCAGGGCCCGGGCCTTGCCGCCGAGGACGAGGGCCTGCGACGCCCGCAGGCTCGCCCCCCAGCGGACCCACTTCTCGACGAAGGGCGGCGCGTTGGGCTGCCCGGGCCGCGACGCGTCGACGAGCCGCACCGCGTAGCGCGCCACCTCCTCCGCCACCGGCACACGCCGCACGAGATGCTGCACGGCGAGGATGTCGTCCCCGTTCAGCACCCGCACGAGCCGGGGCTCCTCGTCGCCGGTGGTCGCGGTCACCACGCTCACCTCGTCGTCCTCCGACAGGTAGCGGATGACGACGTTGAACATGAAACGATCGAGCTGCGCCTCGGGAAGCGGGTAGGTACCCTCGAGCTCGATCGGGTTCTGGGTGGCGAGGACGAAGAACGGGCGCTGCAGCGGATAGCTGTGCCCCGCCACCGTCACGTGGTGCTCCTGCATCGCCTCGAGCAGCGCCGCCTGCGTCTTGGGCGGCGTGCGGTTGATCTCGTCGGCGAGGATGATCTGCGCGAAGATCGGCCCCTCGCTGAAGGTCAGTGTGCGGTGGCCGCCCGACTCGTCGAGGATCTCGGTGCCGGTGATGTCGGCCGGCATCAGGTCCGGCGTGAACTGGATGCGCTTGAACGGCAGGTCGAGGATGTCGGCGAGGGCCTTGATGAGCCGGGTCTTGGCGAGCCCCGGCACCCCCGTGATCAGGCAGTGCCCGCCGGTGAACAGGGCCGTCAGCACGAGGTCGATGGCCTCGTCCTGGCCCACGATCACGCGCCGGAGCTCGCCCAGGATGCGCTCGCGGCTGCGCGCGAGGTCCCGCGCCCCGGCCGCCGCCGCCTCGGCCTCGGCGGAGAGGCCGGCCGGTGGGGCGGGAGCGGTCCCGACGGCGTCGAGGTCTTCCGTCGGCACGTCAGCCATGCGCCCGGAACGGCGCCGCCCCGAAGGCGGCAGCCGGTGGCAGGGACCCGCATCGCACCGGCATCGGCGAAGCGCCGTCCGGACGGGCCCCGAGGAGGGAGCACGCGCGGCCCATGGGGCCGAGGCGCGGCGCCGTCGGGCGGAAGCCTGTCGAATGCCGCGGGGCCCTCCGCCTCCGGGAGCGAGACATCGCGTCAGTGGGTGAGCGCATAGACGACCTCGTTGATCATCATGCGGTAGGCCCGGGCGGTGTACTGGATGTAGCCGGGGTAGTCCTCGGCGTTCGACCACTCCCAGCCGTCGCCCATGTCGGTGTTGAAGTTGAGGAGGACCATGGCGCGGCCGTCGTCGTCGAGAATCGCGTGCAGCCCCGCCTCGACGCCCCCCTTCTCCCAGGTGACCCCGTTGAAGAACGACCCGAGCCCCGGAATCTGCGGATACTCGGTCAGCCGGTAGAAGGCGCTGAACACGGGGTGGTCGAGCGGGAGCTTCACGATCTCCCGCTCCGGGAACACCCGTCGGAGCTCCTTCTGCACGGTGGCGAACTCGACGGGCCCGTGGAAGTCGTCGAAGGTCGCGGTCCCCCCCCGCAGCAGGAACTCCCGCAGCACCCCGACCTCGTCCGGCTTCAGCCGCAGGTTCCCGGGCTCGACGAAGTAGATCCAGGGATACTCCCAGAGCCGCTCGTCCGCGAGGGTGAGCACCACCGGGTCCTTGACCCGAATCGAGGTGACCCGCCCGAGCCGCCGCGACAGGTTCTGCTCGGCCGCGGGGCCGTCGATGGCCCACGGGTCGCTCCAGTACCGCGCCCGGAAGGCCCGCAACTGCTCTTCCCACGAGCTGTAGCGGATGCGCACGAACGTCCACTCCAGGCCGTCGAGCTGGGGCGTCGGCGGCGCCGCGTCGATGTCGGTGATGACCGCGCCCGGCGGCTGGGCGGCGGCCGGAGCCCCGCCCGCGAGTGTCAGGCCGACCAGGAACAGCGCGAGGCGAACCGCGGGCGCCGGACGGGGCCGCACCGCCCCCCCGGTCCGCGGACCCAATGCGAGGCCGCCCCCGCGGCCCCCGCCGGCCTTGAGCCCCGCGTCGCGGTGCGATCGCGGGGGTCCCGTCGGCGGCCCGCTTCCACGATCCGCTGGCGGCGACATGGCGACCGGGGACGCCGCGAGGAGCGCGGAGCCCGTCGTCACAGGCCGGCCTCCACGATGTCCAGCAGCATCTCCTGGGCCCGCTCGTAGGTCGGGGCGATCTCGAGGGCGGCGATGACCTGCCGCCTCGCGGCGTCCATGTCGCCGGCGGCCAGGTGGCTGTTCGCGAGATCGACGTGGGCCGACACCCGATCGATGGGCCCCGCCGCAAGGGCGATCGAGAACTCCCGCACCGCCGTCGCAGTGTCGCCGGCGGCCATCGCGAGGCGGCCGAGCGACTGGTGGGGCTCGGCGTCGAACGGGTCGAGGGCCGCGACGAGCCCGTAGGCGCGGCGCCGGAGGCGGTCGTCGCCCGCCTCCTCGGCGAGCACCGCGAGCTGCCGGGCCGCCCCGAGGGCGCGATGGTCGTGCTCCAGATGAGCCTCGAGATGCCCCATCGCCCGTTCGCGGTCCTCCTGCTCGAGGGCGATGGCGGCCAGCGGCAGGTGGGCGCTGCCGTCGCCGGTGGCCATCGGCGCGAGCGCCGCCGCCCGCTCGAACGCGGCCCGCGCCCCCTCGGCGTCGCCGTCCGCCCACAGGGCGTGGCCCAGCGACATCTGGACGGGATAGCTGCCGGGATGCTCCTCGCCCAGCTCGCGCAGGTGGTCGAGCCGGGCCTCCCCCTCCAGCTCCCGGCCCGGCGGCGGGCTCGCGGGCTGGTCGGGGTCGCCCAGCCGGCGCACGAGCGCGCCCGCGGTTCCCCGGCTCGGCTCCTCCGGGTTCTCCATGGCCCGACGGAGCGCGCCGAACCGCGCGTCGAGGAAGGCGTCGAACGACGCCTGCAGCATGTCGAAGTCCAGCCCGACCCGGTCGAGGGCCGCGTCGGTGTCGAGGCCGTCGCCGTAGGCCCGCAGGAGGTCGTAGATGGTCGACTCGCCGTACTCGTCGATCATGTGCTCGACGAGCACCGAGGCCTGGAAGTAGGCGATGGAGATGGTCTCGGGCCGCGAGAAGCCGCCGTTCAGGTCGCGCAGCGACAGCACGTCGCCCCGGTTGAGGTTGGTCGCGAACTCGAGGTCCTGGTCGCGAGCCCAGTCGGCGCGCGCCCGCTTCTCCTCGTACGTCGACAGCCCCTCGGTCAGCCACCGCGGCACGCGCTGGTTCGAAAGCTGCAGGGCGACGACGTGGGCCATCTCGTGCCACAGCGTCGACTCCCAGTTGAACTCGCCGGGGCTGCGGGCGCGGGGCGAGTCGAGGGTCACGACCTTGCCGAAGCAGGCCCCGAGCGCCCCGATCATGCCGGGCAGGCCCAGCGTCCGCACCGCGAAGTGGTCGTGCTGCGGGAACACCTCGATGAGGATCGGCACCTCGGGCTCGATGCCGTAGCGGGCCGACATCTCGTCCAGGGCCCGCTGGCCGATGTCGATCACGTAGTCCTTCAGCACCGGGGCCTCGTCGGGATGGAGCTTGACGACGAGGTCGCCCTCCTCGAACGTCTCGAACCCGTCGAGGGTGTCGAGCATCTCCAGCAGGTTGAACGTGATGACGTCGTAGGGGTCGTCCTCGAAAGAACGCTCCAGGGCCCGCCGCGCCCCCGGCTCGTCGCCGGTGCGCAGCAGGTGCATGCCCAGCTCGGCGTAGGCGCGCGTGTTGGCGGGGTCGATCTCGAGCCCCCGGCGCACCAGCGCCGCCGCCTCCTCGAAGCGGTAGTTGCGGGCGGTGAGGTTGCCCGCGACCCGGTACACGTCGCCCCAGGTCGGATTGATGTCGAGAACGCGCGCGACCTCGGCCTCGAAGTCGTCCAGCCGGTCCTCGACGTAGGCGACAGCGGCGAGCAGCGACCGCGCCTCGAGGCTCCGGTCGTTGATGGCGAGGGCGCGCTCGAGCGACGCGCGGCCCGCCTCGTGGTCGCGGTCGTCGAGGCTGCGCTGGGCCAGGAAGAGATGGGCTTCCAGGTAGTCGGGGTCGATCTCGATGGCCCGGCTCGCCGAGGCGCTCGCGGCCGGGGGGTTCGTGTCGGCGAGGGCGCGGGCCATCCCCAGGAGCGCGGGGGCCCAGTCCTCGTCGATCTCCAGCGCCGCGATGTACGACTGCGAGGCCTCCGCCTGGTCGTACTTCTCGCCGAACAGGTCGCCCCACAACGTCTGAATCGCGGGGTCGTCGGGGGCGATGCCGGCCGCGTTCCGCAGTAGCGCGTTGGCCTGCCGATAACGGTCGAGGGCCCGCGCGGCCTGGGCGGCCCGGTACAGGTCGACGGCGTCGGGCGAGCGCTGCAGCCGGTCGACGAGCACCCGGAACCTCGCCGCCGCCTCGTCCCGCCGGCCCAGGTACTGCTGCAGCAGAGCCAGCTCGAGCCCCGCCGCACTGACGGGGTTCGCCTCCGCGACCGGGGCGAGCCGCGCCTCGGCTGCCTCGTACTCGCCGCGCAGGACATCGAGCCGCGCCAGCAGGGCCGCCGCCGACGGGTCGGCCGCGTCCCGCGCCTCGGCCAGGTCCCGCGCCTCGTCGTGGTCGCCGTGGGCCAGCGCGCGGGTGGCGGCACGGTGGAACTCGTCCTCCTCCGCCCGCGTGTACCGCTCCTGGGCCGCCGCGGCCGGCCACGCGCACGCGACGCCGAGCGCGACCGCGGCGCAGAGCACTCCGACACGGAGACGTCTGTTCGTCACACTGCCTCCCTGCATCAGGTCGTGAACGGTCCGATTATATCCGCGTCCGTGAGCCGCGGCCGTGAGACGCTGGCAATCGAGGTCTTCTCACTCCAGCGCCAGCACCGCGGCGCGAAGCTCCGTCACGTGCGCCGCCCGGATCGGGGTCGACGCCGCCGACGCGTCCGCCCAGCGCGGGGCCGCACGTCTCGCCGCCGCGTACGCCTCGGCCAGTGCCGACCGCAGCTCCGTCAGGTGCACGAGCCTGACCGGCGTCACCCCCGCCAGCAGGACCGGGTCCGTCCAGCCGAATGGCGCCAGACCCGCCTCACCCCGAAGGACGTCGATGCGCACCCGTAGCTCCGTGAAGTGGACGGCCCTGACCGGCGTCACCCCGGGCACGATGGGGTCGTCGGTGAAACGGCGCGCCCCGGCCGGGCCCACCGTCGCCGCGAACGTCTGCGTCGCCGTCCCGTTGGCGCCGGCCGCGTCGGTCGCCGTCACCGTCACCGTCGCCGTACCCTCACCCGTTGGCGTCACCGTCACCGTGCTTCCGGACACCGAGACGGAAACCACGCCCGGCGGCGATGACGACGCTTCATACGTCAGCACGTCCCCGTCAGGGTCCACGAACGCGCCACCGACGGCCACCGTCTCCGCCGCCCCGCCGACTTCCAGCACCAGCGGATTCAACATGCCCACAGGCTCAGGGGGGCGGTTCAAGGGGGAGCTCACGGTCACCGTGAACGACTGGCTGGCGCTCAGGCCGCCGGGGTCGGTCGCCGTCACCCGAACCGTCGCGGCGCCGACGCCAGCCGCCGTGAGGGTCACCCGAGCGCCCGCCGCCAGCATCGTCACAACGTCGGGCGCCGACGACGACACGTCGTACGTCAGGGGGTCGCCGTCGGGGTCGGCGAACGCTGGCGACACGTCCACGGTGAGGGTGCCGTGCAGCGGCAGCGCCCGATCCGGCAGGATGGCCGACGCCATCGGTGGGCGGTTGGCGCCAGGGGGACGGTCACGCCACCGCGCTACCGCGGGACCTGTAGCGTTGAGCACGGCTGCCGCGTCAGCTGGGCCATCGACGCCCATCGAGTCGACGTC
Organism: Vicinamibacteria bacterium; assembly: GCA_022820675.1. Lineage (GTDB taxonomy): Bacteria > Acidobacteriota > Vicinamibacteria > Vicinamibacterales > UBA8438 > JAJEEA01. The sequence continues at coordinate 7,188 of JAJEFC010000244.1, forward strand.
GGCGGGCACGCCCATCGGTCCCCCACGCCGGCTGTCCCGTGGATTGGAATAGCGAACCAACCAAGTACAGTCCACGCCGTTGTCGCTGCACTGAGTTGGGTAGGACATGACCGTACGCCACGCGCTGTCCGGCAGGGCATCGGGACCGAACCTGCGCTGGTTCACGTAGCCGTAGCCGGGATACAACGACAATCCGCCCCGTTGCCCGTCATCGAGCTCTGTGTAGCGGTCGTGGCGCAGCCCCAGGTTGTGTCCCAACTCGTGCGCGAAGATGTAGCCGCCGCCCCTGCGGGTGGTCAGGCCGAAGGATCCGCCCAAGCTGGTCACGCCGCCCACGTCCGACTCCTCGACGATCAGGTGCATCAGGTCCGCCCCGACCCGGTCTCGCACGTCGTGGACCCCGTCCATGTGGCCGTCAGACGGGTCGCGGAAGCGCCCCAAGTCCGTTTCGCTCTCGGCCGTCTCGTCGTACTCCACCTCCTCCCGAGCTACCAGCGCGAGGCGGTGGCTCACCGCGGCTACTTCGTACGCCCTGTTGGTCTCGGCCACCATGAGGTCAATCGCCGCCTCGATTGCGCTGGGTCCACCGGCGGCGTCTCGAGCCGCAGGTGTATAGAAGACTGCCGCGTCAACCGTCTCGGGCGCCGACCCGCACTGCGCCCCCCGGAAGTCGAGCGGCCACAACAGCCAAGCGGGAGGTGCACAGGCGCGCGTGGCGAAGATGTCGATCTCGTCGAGATGCGAGAGGTTCAGTCTCGGCGGCAGCGGTCCCGAAACGCCCCAGTTGTAGGAGAGATCCAGCAGCCGAAGTTCCGTCAGGTTCTCCAGCCAGATCGGGAGCGGCCCGGTCACGTTGGCGCGAGACAGCCACAGTCGTGAGAGGTTGGACAAGTTGCTCCACGCTTCCGGAATCGGTCCCGCCGTCCAGTTGTTACGGCTGAGATCCAGCCCGTTGAGGCCGGTGAGCCGCCCCAGTCCGACCGGAAGCGGCCCGGTCAACCAGTTACCGCCGAGGCTCAGCCAGCGGAGGCTGGTCAGGTTCCCCAGCGCGGCTGGGACTGCTCCGATCAGCCCGTTTCCGCCGAGATCCAGATCCCGGAGGTTGGTCAGATTGCCCAGCGCGGCCGGGATCTGGCCGGTGAGTTCATGGCGCGACAGGTTCAGCCGTTCGAGGCTGCTCAGGTTTCCGAACTCGGCCGGTATGGCCCCGGTCAAGCCGTTGTCGGAGGAATCCAGGTAGTCGTCGCCGCCATGCCGCAGTAACAGCTCCTCGAGGTTGGCCAGATTCCCCAGACTGGCCGGGATGGAGCCGCTGAACTGGTTACCGTCGAGCTGCAGAATCCTGAGGTTCGCCAAGTCCGCGAGGACCGCTGGAATTGGCCCCGTCAATTCATTGTCCGGCAACGACAGCCCCGCGACCCGGCCCTCTGCGTCGGTGATCACCCCGAGCCACGTGTAGAGCGGCTCGTCGGACTTCCAGTTCGTGTCGTCCGTCCAGTTGGGGCCCCCGGTCGCGTCGTAGAACGCCGCGAGCGCCGCGCGGTCACCCGCGTGGTCCTCGCATGAGGAAGCCCGGAATGTCCCTCCCCGCGCCTCGATGGCCTCGCGCCACGCCCGGAACGCATCATCGGACGGCACGCAGACCGCGTTCCCGGACGCGTCGAAGTAGTCGAGCTGCCTCAGGTTCGTGAGAGCCGAGGGGGTCTCCCCGGTCAGGGCGTTGTTCTGGAGCTCGAGCGAGCGGAGTTCGGCAAGGCCGCCCAGCGCGGCCGGGATCGGCCCCGTGCGGTTGGACTCCCAGAGCTCTAGTCGTTCCAGGCGGGTCAGGTTGCCCACCCACGCCGGGACGGGGCCAGCCGCGAAGTCGTTGCCGCCCAAGGAGAGACCCCGGAGGGTGCTGCCGAGACCGGCCAGGTCCGGCATGGTCCCCGTCAGGTCGTTGCCCTGTAGGCTTAGCCAGTCGAGGTTGGCGAGGCGGCCCAGCGCGGCTGGGACAGGCCCGCTCAGGCGGTTGTGCCCGAGTGACAGCTCGACGAGATGAGCCAGATCGCCCAGCGCGGCCGGCAACTGGTCGATCAACCCGTTGCCGCCGAGACGTACCCGACTGACCCGGCCATCCGCGTCCGTCGTCACCCCGTGCCACTCGCGCAGCGGCGCGTCCGTCTTCCAGTTCGTATTGATCGTCCAGTCGGGGCCGCCGGTCGCATCGTAGAGAGCCGCCAGCACCGCCCGGTCGCCCGCGTGGTCGTCACACGCGGCGCCCGAGAACCTTCCCCCGCGGGCCTCGATCCCCGCCTTCCACCGCTGAAACGCGGGATCAGATGGAACGCAGACGTCGGTCTGAGACACGTCGAATATCACGAGCCCGCCGAGGTCCGTCAGCGCCACAGGGACCGGTCCGGTCAGGCGGTTGTCGCGGAGATTCAGCGCCTCGAGATTGGCCAGACGGCCCAGTTCGGGCGGCAGCGGTCCGGTCAGGTCGTTATGCCCGAGATGCACCCAACGGAGGTTGGTCAGTTCCCCCAGCCGGCCCGGGATCGGTCCCGTCCGGTTGGTGCCCCAGAGCGACAGCTCTTCGACCTCGGACAGGTCACTCGCCCACGCCGGGATCGGTCCTGCCGTCAGATCGTTGCCCCCGAGCGCCAGCCATCGGAGATTGGTCAGACTTCCCAACCCGTCCGGCAGTGGTCCGGTACGGTTGGTCTCCCAGAGCATGAGCCGTTCGAGGTTGGCGAGGCCACCCAGCCACGCCGGGATCGGCCCCGCCGTCAGGTCGTTGCCGCCGAGGTCGAGTCGACGGAGACTCGTCAAGCGGTTCAGGGCGGCCGGGATCGGCCCGGTTCGGTTCGTCCGCCGGAGATGCAGCCGTTCGAGGTTGGTGAGGCCGCCGAGCCACAACGGGATCGGCCCTGCCGTCAGGTCGTTGTCGTCCAGATACAGGGCCCGGAGGTTGGCCAACCGGCCCAGTTCGGCCGGCAGCGGCCCGGTCAGGTCGTTGCGTCCCAGATTCAGCCACTGAAGTCCAGGCAGATTCCCCAGCCAGGGCGGGATCGAGCCCGTCCGGTTTGTCCGCCGGAGTGACAGAGACTCGAGGTCGACCAGCTCGCGCACCCATCGGGGGATGGGCCCTGCCGTCAAGTCGTTGCCGTCGAGGGAGAGCGAGCGGAGGTTGGTCAGGCGGCCCAACGCCGGGGGAATCGATCCGGTTCGGTTGGTCTCCCAGAGCTCGAGCCGTTCGAGTCGGTCGAGATCTCCCAACCAGGACGGCACCGGCCCCGCGTCGAAGTCGTTGCGCGCGAGATACAGCCCGCGGAGGTTGGCGAGACGGCCCAGCCCGGCCGGAATGGACCCGGTCAGATCGTTGCGGTCCAGACGCAGCCAGTCCAGGTTGGTCAAGCGGCCAAGCGCAGCCGGGATGGACCCGGTCAGGCGGTTCTCCCGTAGCGACAACTCCTCGAGACGGGCCAGGTCGCCCAATGCTCCCGGGAGCGGACCGGTCAGCCGGTTACGATCGAGACGCAGCCGAGTGACGCGGCCGTCGTCGTCGGTCCTCACCCCGTGCCACTCGCCGAGCGGCGACGCCGTCTTCCAGTTCGTGCGGTTCGCCCAGCTCGGGCCGCCCGTCGCGTCGTAGAGTGCCTCGAGGGCCGCACGGTCCGTCGCGGCGCTCCCCTGGGCGGCGGCATCGACAGTCAAGCCTGCCCAGAGAGCACCCACAGCGAGCAGCAGCGACGGCAGTCTGCGGCAGGAGCGGCGGCCAGTCATGTCGGGAGCGCCGGCCGCGAGACCTGGACGAGCTGGGCGGGCGCCTTGAAACCGGGCCGCGAGAACATCATCCCGCAGGTCGCGGCGAGCCCCGTGAACATGCACTGGCCAGTCCTGTCGGTGAAGGTCACGTCGCCGTCCCTCGCCGCCGCGGCCCAGGTGTCGGGCAAACTGTGGGGCGGCCTCAAGCGGATGTTCGGCCCCCGCCACCGCGGCCCGGGGTGTCGGCGACGTTGCGCGGCCGGCTCGCGCAAGATGGTGCCCGGGGCAGCCGGGTGATCGTCTCAGCGCAACGCCACCACTATAGGTGATTCGGGGTTATATTTTGGCGACTTCATAGCCAAGTAGTTACATTTTAGTGACTTCCGGGGAGCTCGCGCTACGCCTACACTGGACCGACGAGAGTCGAGGTGACGAAGAGTCGCGACGCAACGAAGACGGATTGAGGCGTTGGGGGAGCGCTGCTAGGGACGCGACGGCGCCCCCGGCACGATCACAGGAAGGCGATCGACTGGTGCGAGGGAATCTCGAAGCGGCGGCGGCACCGGGGGCAGGAGAGCATGTCGTCGACGCGCACCATGTAGTCGCGGAGCTTGCGGTGCATCTCGCGGTCCTCGGCGTCGGCCCCCCGCGGCGGGCGGTCCTTCTTCAGGCGCCGGATCCAGCGCACCTGGTACTCGGCCCGGTGCCGGCACTTGGGGCAGGTGAACGTGGCCGGCTTCCGCTCCTCGCGTTCGTTGAAGAAGTCGCGCTCGTGGCGTGCCATGGTGACGATGGCCGGGGCCGGACCGGGAACGCCGGCGCCCGCGATCCGCGTGCGCCCCGGCGACGGCTCAGGCGTCCTTGATGCAGGTGACGAGAGACCAGATGCGGGGAATGTTGACCTTCTCGATCGACACCGGCTCGAGGCCGGCCTGGGCCAGGAACGCCGGCAGGTCCAGATCCGCCTTGAAGCCGAGGTGCACGGTGACGGGAGAGATCCACCGCTCGATCTTCGCCCCCAGCCGGCTCCTGCTCATGAAGTGGTTGAGGAACACGAACCGGCCGCCGGGCCGGCAGACGCGCCGCATCTCGTGCACGGTCCTGATGGGATCGGAGACGACGCTGATGGTGTACGGCGCGTAGACGACGTCGAACGAGTCGTCGGGGAACGTCAGCGCCTCGGCGTCCATCTGCAGCAGCCGGACGTTGGTCCGCCGGCGCCGGGCGATGCGCCGCTCCGCCTTCTCGAGCATCGACGCCGACAGGTCGATGCCGGTGACGTGGCAGTCGCGCGGATAGAGCACCGCGTTGATGCCGGTGCCGACCCCGACCTCGAGCACCCGGTCGCCGGGCGAGATGCCGAGCCGCCCAATCGACTCCAGCCGCCCCGCGTGGAGGGTCGGACCGAAGGTGAAGTCGTACACCGAGGCGATCTTCTCGTAGACCTCCTCGACGAAGTCGGTCTCCACGGATGCGACGGAGAGCGTGCGCGTCGCGGCGTCCGGAGGCGCAACCGCCTTCTTGGACTCCGGCTCCTGAAGCTGTAGGGACATGCAATCGCGCTCCGCGTGGCGGTCGGGCGGACAGCCTCGAAGGGCGGCCGTGCGGCGTGGACCCGCGGTCGCCCCGAGACGACAACCGTGCGACTATACCGTTTCGCCGACGTGACGGCAAGGAGAGAAGCCGGGCCGGACCGGCCGGAGACCGAGGCGCAGCAGCGCCCAGCCGGTCGCTAACTCATTTGCTGCCAGAGCTTTGGCCGTCATCGCGCGGTTTGACAGGCGGCCGGCGGCGCCGGTATAGTGGCGCGAGCCGGTCGGTGGCGGCGCCCCGCGGCGCCGGCCGGCTCCCCCGCCCCGACCATGCCCGAGGAAGTCAGGTTCCTCACGCCCGAGCGGGCGCTGCTGACCACCCTGGTGGTCAAGATCGCGGTGGCGGCGACGCTCGCCACCATGCTGGTGCGGTTCGGCCAGTTCCGCCGGATTCTCCTCACCGAGAAGCGCGCGTGGCGCGAGCGGCTGACGTTCGCGTTCGCGTTCGGCATCCCCGTCAGCATCGGGGTCATCTCGCGGCTGCTGCTCGACTACGCGGCGGCCGACCTGTCCCTCGCCGGCTCGTTCCTCGCGGGGCTCATCGCCGGCCCCTACGCGGGCGCGATCGTCGGGGGCCTCGTGGGGCTCCCGGCCCTGATGGCCGGCGAGTGGATCGCGATCATCGTCATGGTCGGCTGCGGATTCGCCGGCGGCGGGCTGCGAGAGCTGTGCCCCAAGGAGGCGATCTGGCACGTGAGCCCGCTGCTGGTCACGGCCCTGCGGCGGCACACGTGGCGGCTCGCGGGCCGGTTCCGCGTCGACTGGCAGTTCACCCTGATGGCGGGGCCGGTCTCCCTCGAGCTGCTCCGGCAGGCGCTCACCGACCGGTTCGGCGCCCAGCGGCTCTTCGCCCTCGAGCCGGCAAACGTCTGGCTGATGGCGGTCATCGTGCTGACGACGGTCATGTCGGTCGCCATCCCCATCAAGATCTGGAACACGGCGCGCATCGAGCACCGGCTGCAGGAGCAGGAGAAGCTGCTCATGCAGGCCCGGGTCGAGGCCCTCGCGAGCCAGATCAACCCCCACTTCCTGTTCAACACGCTGACGTCCATCTCGTACCTGATCCGCTCCCAGCCCGAAACCGCCCGCATGCTGATCGGCAAGCTCTCCGGGCTGTTGCGCCGGCTGCTGCGGAGCCAGGAGCACTTCGTCACCCTGCGGGAGGAGATCGAGTCGATCGACGAGTACCTCGACATCGAGACGGTCCGCTTCGGCGAGACGCTGGTCGTCGAGAAGCGCATCGCCCCCGAGACCCTCGACCAACTGGTGCCCAGCATGCTGCTGCAGCCCCTGGTGGAGAACTCCATCAAGCACGGCATCTCGCGCAAGGTCGGCGGGGGCCGCGTCACCATCTCGAGCCGGCGCGTCCGCGGCCACACCGTGATCGAGGTCGTCGACGACGGCCTGGGCATGGTGACCGAGGCCCCCGACCCCGGCGGGCGGCGCGGCATCGGCCTGAAGAACGTGGACGAGCGCCTCCGGGTCATCTACGGCGCCAACTACCATCTGAAGCTGCACAGCGCGCCGGGAGAGGGAACCCGCGCCCGCATCGAGATTCCCGAGCTGGCGACGCCGCGGACCGCCGCGGACCGGGAATCCGCCTCATCGAACGGCGGAGGCTCCTCCCGGGTCGGTTGGGAGCCCCGCGGAGCCGAAGGCGACGACGGGCGGGCCGGGAGTCTCCGTCGTGGAACGACGCGGACTCCCGGAGGGTTGGTCGGGCGCCCGGCGGAGCCGCCGGGCGCCGATGGGCGGGCTGGCGCGGTGGCCGGCGATCCGCGGTCCTGATAGAATGCCCCTTCGAGTTTTGGTCGCCGACGACGAGCAGCCCGCCCGCAGCGAGCTCTGCTTCCAGCTCGGTCAGCTCGACGACGTCGAGGTGGTCGAGCAGGCGGCGGACGGGCCGCAGGCGGTGTCGCTGGCCGAGTCGCTCGATCCCGATCTGGTGCTGCTCGACATCCAGATGCCGGGCATGACCGGGTTCGAGGTGGCCCGCCGGCTGCTGGATCGCGGCGTCAGGAGCCGGGTCGTCTTCGTGACCGCCTACGATCAGTACGCGATCGAGGCGTTCGAGGTGAGCGCGGTCGACTACCTCCTGAAGCCGGTCGAGTCGTCGCGGCTCGCCCGGTCGATCGAGCGGGTCCGGCGGCTGCTGGCGACGCCGGCCGGGCAGCCGGGCGGCACGGCGAACCGCGAGCTCGAACGGATCGTCCAGTACGTAGCGGAACGGCAGCACCGGCGGGAACGTCTGGCCATCAGGGCGGGCGACCGCTTCCTGCTCGTTCGGTCCGACGATGTGGTCTACGCCTCGCTGGCCGACGACGTCATCACGATCGTGACCGGCACCGTGTCCGGCACGTCGAACTATCGGACGCTCGATGAGCTGCATTCGCACCTCGACCCCGCCGTATTCTGGCGCGTGCATCGGTCGCACGTCGTCAACATCAACAAGATCAAGGAGATAGTCCCCTGGTTCAGCCGCAACTACATCCTGAGGATGAAGGACGGGAAAGGCACGGAGATTCCGGTCAGCCGCACCCAGACCAAGCGGCTCCGGGAGTACCTGAGCCTGTAGATCCGAGCAGGTGGGAGGACGGACTCTCGCCCAGCGAGGCCTACGAGGCCGAGCGGAGGGCCTATCGATCGGCCCTGGCCGCGCGCGCCCGCGAGGAGATCGTGGCGTGGATCAAGACCTTTGCGTCCGCCGCGGTCTACGCGACCCTCATCGTCACCTTCGGGTTCCAGGTGGCCCGGGTCGAGGGCCGCAGCATGGAGCCGACGCTGGAGAACCAGGACCGGCTGATCGTCAACAAGGCGCTGTACAAGTTCTTCGGCCGGCCCGAGCCCGGCGACATCGTGATGCTCTCGTACCCGCTCGACCCCGACAAGTCGTTCGTCAAGCGGGTCATCGCGCAGGCGGGCGACGAGGTTCGGATCGAGCAAGGGAACGTCTACGTGAACGACGTCCTCCTGCCCGACGAGTACGTGCCGCCGCGGTTCCGGAGCCACGAGAACCTCGGCCCCGAACGGGTCCGGGACGCCCACTACTTCGTCATGGGCGACCACCGGAACAGCAGCTCCGACAGCCGCCACTGGGGCCAGGTGCCGGAGAAGTACGTCATCGGCAAGGTGCAGCTCCGCTGGTGGCCCCCGAACAACGCCACCATCTTCTGACACGTTCAGGCTCCCTCGCGGCGCCCCGCCGCAAGGGAGCCTCTCCGATTCCCAACCGCGCTAGAAGAACCGCACCGAGTAGCCCACCTTGACGCCGCGGCCCATCTCGGGAGCCAGGTCCTTGATGAAGGACGTGTGGTTCCGGTAGAGGGCGTTGGTCAGGTTGTAACCCGTGAACGTCAGGATGTGCGCCGCGTGCTCGCGCGGCCAGACGTAGGACGCACGCAGGTTGACGACCGAGTAGCCGTCGGTCGCCGTCTCTTCGTGGAACACGCGGTCCTGGGCGCCCGCGAACTCCAGCTCCGGGCTGACGGTGAACCCGCCGTACGGCAGGTCGAGGCTCAGCGTCCCGCGCAACGGCGGAATGCGCGGCAGCGGCTCGTTGCTGCCGGTGAGCCTCGCGTCGACGTAGCCCATGCCGACGGTCGCCCAGGCGCGCCCCCCCAGCCGCAGGCTCGCACGGGCGTCCCAGCCCCGGAACCGGCTGTCGCCCTGGTGGAAGTCGAAAACGGTGAGGCCGTCGGCCTCGTCGCCGGTGACCTCGCCGAAGATGAAGTTGTCGATCTCGTAGAGGTAGACGTTCACGTCGGCCCGCGCGCGCTCGGACTGATGCCGCAGGCTCAGGTCGAGGCCGAGGGTCGTCTCGGCGTCGAGATCGGGGTTGCCGACCTCGAAGGCGAGGTTCCCGACGTGCGGGCCGAAGTTGTACAGCTCCTCGAGGGCGGGGGCGCGGTGCGACGACGTGAGGTTGGCGACGAAAGCGCTGCCGGCGCCGAGGTCGGCGTGCAGGCCGAAGGACGCCGAGCTCCCCAGGAACTGCCGGTCCCGCGGGTCGGGCGCCACGAGCTCGCCGTGCTCGTCGTCGTGGTCGTCGTCGTCATGGTCGTCGCCGTCGTCATGATCGTCGTCGTCATGATCGTCGTCATGGTCGTCGCCGTCGTCATCGTGATCGTCTTCGTCGTCGTGGCCGTGCCCTCCCCCGGGACGTTCGTCGGGCCGGTAGTCGTTCCGTTCGACCCGCCCCCCGAACTGCAGCCGGTAGCGCCCGAAGTCGACCTCTTCGTAGGCGAACGCGGCGAACGCGGTCTGGTCCGTCCTCGGCGCCAGCGCCTCGGCCCCGACCGCCTCGAAGTCGCGCATCTTGGCCCACGCCCCGAACCGGCCTGACAGCCGCGCCGTCTGCTGCTGGTCGACCTCGGCGCGCAGGATGGTGGTCCGGTTGGTGAACCGGGTGCCGATGCTCTCGATGCCCTCGGCGACCTCCAGCTCGTCGTGGCCCCAGTCGATGACGTTGGCGGTCAGACGGACGCCCTCGATGGCCCGGTTGGTGAGGTTGCGCAGGCCGACGTCGAAACGGCCGACGCGACGCCGCGAGGCGAGCTGGATGTGGGTCTCGTCCTCGTGTCCTTCCTCGTCCTCGTGGTCGTCCTCGTCCTCGTGGTCGTCCTCGTCGCCGTGGTCGTCCTCGTCGCCGTGGTCGTCCTCGTCGCCGTGGTCGTCCTCGTCGCCGTGGTCGTCCTCGTCGCCATGCGCCCCGTGGAACTCGCCGGCGAACGGAACGCCGTAGCGGCCGTCCTCCGCCCTGACCCCGCCGCTCACGAACGCCCGGTCGCCGAACCAGCCGACCCCGGCCTGCGCGTTCGTCAGCTCCGTCGCGGAGTTCTCGACGGGGCCGTCCGGGGTATCGTAGTCACCCGTCTGCCGCAGGCTGCCGCCGCCCCAGAAGAGGACGTTGCCCTGCGCGTGCTGGAAGCTCGCCGCGGTGCCCGCCTGGGCGTTCGCGCTCCCAGCGTCGATGGTGAACTGCCCCCGCGTGCCCTGGAACTGCGAGTCGCGGTAGCTCTCGTGCGGGGTGATCACGTTGACGAGGCCGCCGACCGCGTTCGACCCGTAGAGCAGCGCCGCCGGGCCGCGGACGACCTCGATGCGCTCGGCCCCGTTGGGGTCGACGGTGACCCCGTGGTCGCCCGACTGACTGGAGAGGTCGCCGGTGCGGATGCCGTCCTCGAGAATGAGCACCCGGTCGCCGTCGAAGCCGCGGACGATGGGCCGGCTCGTGCCCGGTCCGAAGCTCCGGACCGCGATGCCCGGCTCGTCGCGCAACGCCTCGCCGATCGTGTTGGCGCCCTGCACCGCGACGTCGAACGAGTCGAGGGTCGTCACCGCGTTGAACGCCTCGAGCGTCGTCACCGCCCCGCCGGCCGAGGCGGTCACGGTCAGCTCCTCGTGGACCGCCGACAGGCCGAGCGTGAAGTCCACCATCGCCGTCTCCCCCGGGGCGACGGTGACGGCCTGGCGGCCGGCGGTGAGGTGCTCGCGCTGAGCGAGCACCTCGTAGGCGCCGGCGGGAACCGGGTCGATCTCGAACACGCCGTCCTCGTCGGTCAGGCCCACCGCGCCCGCGCCGACGACCACGATCACCGCGCCGTGGACGGGCCCGCCGCTTTCCTCCAACGTGACCCGGCCGCCGACGGCGCCGGTCTCCTGCGCCCGGGCCGGCAGCGCCAGCAGCGCGACCGCCGCCAGGGCGGCCGCCAAGCGTGTTGCAGTCAATCGGTACATCGAGACTCTCCTCGTTTTTCAGACCTGTTCCAGCAGACTGTTCGGTTGCGGCGGGCAGCCGGCCGCGCGGCCGGAGCTGCACGCGCCGGGACGGTACCCGGCACCGACGCCCGCGACACGGAGTACGCCGCCGTACGCCACGAGCACGAGCGAAAGACAAGGCGACCGCTACGCGATCGACGATTTCAGCCAGTGACGAGAGCTGGCCGCCCGTGGTGAGACCCGCTTTGCATCGCGCCCGCAGGGCGCCGGCGAACCGCCGAGGCGCCCCCCTGACAAGACGCAGGAGGGCACGAATCGGGCATCTGCAACCAACGAACGACGCAGTCAGGCGGGATTCATCGCCGCTCGAATGCAGCGGGGACGTTCGCCCTTGGGCGGCTAGGCGGGGGGAGCGCGGGCGGGGAGGCGGGAGAACCGATCGGATGCGGTCCATCCGTCGCGGGGAAGCGGTTCCACCCGCTCCGCGACGTCGGCGGGTCCGATCTCGAGATCGCCGGACAGCTCGGCCACGGGCTGGTGACGCAACTGGCAGACCGCGCAGTCCTGGTCGCCGGCGTGGTCCCCGTGCCAAGCGGTTGCGGCGGACGCGGCACCGACCAGCGCAATCGCCAGTGCGGCGATCCAGACGCGCCAGCCGGGGCTACGCCGGGCGAGCCCCGTGTGCATGGGTCCTCCTGGGAAGCACCATCATCGATGTGTCAGCTTAACCGGGATTCTGCGGGCGGGCAAACGGCGCCCTGAAGCGGGCGGGGTGCACGTCAGATTCGTGAGAGCCGCCTCTGCCGCCACGAGCACTTCGCTGAAGCCACCCGTTCGCGCGCCAACCAGGCCCGGAAATGCGTGCCAGCCTGGCCCGGAAATGGTCGCAATCGCGAATCTACGACTTCCTGACGTGCACCCCCCGGAGCGGCTGCGGAGCGCAAGCGCCCCCGTGCAGGCAGGAGCCGTCGACCCGGCCGGCCTTCGGGGAGCGGCGCGCGCCCCCGGGACGGGCCGAATCCGGCCGGGCGCGCGTCAGGCGTCCCGGTAGATCCCCTCGATGACGTCCTGCCAGCGCTCCATGACGACGCGGCGCTTGAGCTTCAGGGTGGGGGTCAGCTCGCCGCCGTCGATGGAGAACTGCGCCGGCAGGAGCGCGAACCGCTTGACCTGCTCGAAGCTGGCGAGCTCGGCGTTGGCCTCGTCGACGATGGGCTGGAACAACGCCCGCACGTCGTCGCGCCCGACGAGGTCGTCGAGGTCGCCGGGCGCGATGCCCGACGCGGCGAGACGCTGCTCCAGGGTCGCCGCATCCGGCACCAGCACGGCGGACACGTAGGGCCGCCGGTCGCCGACGAGCATCGCCTCGGCGACGACGGGGTCGCGCTTCAGCAGCGCCTCGATCGGCTGCGGCGCGACGTTCTTGCCGCCCGCGGTGACCAGGATCTCCTTCTTGCGGTCGGTGATCGACAGGTAACCGTCCTCGTCGATGCGGCCGATGTCGCCGGTGTGGAACCACCCCTCCCGGATGCACTCGGCCGTCGCCTCGGGGTTCTGGTAGTACCCCATCATGATGTTCGGCCCGCGCGCGAGCACCTCGCCGTCGTCGGCGATGCGCAGCTCCACCCGGGGCAGGGCCGGCCCGACGGTGCCGATCCGGGCCGCCCCCAGAGGATTGACGGTCAGCACCGGCGCGGTCTCGGTCAGGCCGTAGCCCTCGAGCACCGGCAGCCCGATCGCGTACAGGAACTCCGCCACCTCCCGGCTCAGGGGGGCGCTGCCGGAGCAGACGAACCGAAGGCGCCCGCCGGTCCGGGCACGGATCTTCGAGAGCACGAGCTTGTCGGCGATCGGCGCCTTGAGCCGGGTCAGGAGGCCTGGCTTCCGCCCTCCCAACCGCGCGCTGGCCGCGGCATGGCCCACTCCGGTGGCCCACGCGAACAGCGCCTGCCGCAGCCGCGGCGCCTCCGCGACGGCCGCGACGACCCTGGCGCGAACCTTCTCGAAGACCCGCGGCACGCCCGTCATCACGGTCGGACGGACCTGCTGCATGTCCCTGCCGATCGTCTCCAGGGACTCGGCGAAGATGAACGTCGCGCCGTTGTAGAGGTACATGTAGACGGTGGTGCGCTCGAACGCGTGGCTCAGCGGCAGGAACGACAGGGCGGTGTCGTCGTCGGAGACGCCGATGACCTGGTTGACGTCGGCGACGTTGGCCAGGAAGTTGCGGTGGGACAGCATCACCCCCTTGGGGTGCCCGGTCGTGCCCGACGTGTAGATGATGGTGGCCAGGGCGTCGGGCTCGATGGCGTGCGCCCGCTCCTTGTAGATGCGGCCGAGGCCGTTCTCGGTCATCAGCCGC
>JAJEFC010000384.1 GCA_022820675.1 Vicinamibacteria bacterium
GCCGGGCTGCCTCTCGACGGCGCGGCGCAGCGCCGCCTCGGGGTTCGCCGTCGCGGCCGCGTGCAGATCGGCGAGCGCCAGCTCCGCGTTGGCCGGGTCGTGCTCGATCCACCCGTCGTAGATGACGGCCCCGTTCGGCGCCGCCCGGTAGAGGCGCCAGCCGTGGGCGTCGGGGATGTCGACCCTCGCGATCACGGGTGCGCCGATGGGGACCACCGGGGCGTTGTCCCGCGTGCCGCCGAGCGGGTTGCCGTACGCGCTGCCCGAGGGCCTGTCGGTGCCTTCGCTCACCGCGAGCCGGCGCGTCCGGACCGCGCCGAGCTTCAGCCTGGGCCCAGGCTCGTCGTCGGCGCCGTCGTCCTCGCTCTCGAGCCGGCCGTGGATCGGGCCGCCTCTGGCCTCCTGCCCGAAGTCGGCGGCCAGCAGCAGCTCGGCGCGCGCCGGGGCCTGCCGCGGGTCGAGCCCTACCTCGTTCATCGCGTTCTCCTTCCTGGGGAAGTTCGTGGCGGCCCCTGCTGGCCGGGGTCTTCGTCATTGCCCCGCACAGCGGGGCAAAATCAAGCGCGCATAGCGCGCGAATTTTCCTGTCCCGGCCGCCTGTCGAAGACAGGCGGCCGGGTGGACCGGTGGGCGTGGGGCAAGGGGTCGGGTTCACATGATGGCCGATCGTACCGCTGACCCTGCCCCCCGCCTGTGCCCGCCCATGCGCCGTATTCCGGGAGGTCGGGATGGCGGCCCCGCCGGCGCTCGTTCGCCGTCTGCCTGCTCGAACGGCTCACCCACGGGGGACCGACGCCCACGAGCCGCCCGCGTCGTCGGGTCAGAAGCTCGGCTCGTGTCCCCGGTCCCGCCGCGGCGGACGGCGCCCAGGCGGCGACGTTGCCGGCGCCGGCCTGGACGACGTGTCCCGGGTCGGGACCGGAGCCGGCCGCTTCTCCTCGGCGGGACGCTCGACCTCGCCATCGCTCCCGGGCACCCTCAAAGGCGGCGAGGGCGCGTCGTGGCGCCGCACGGTCTCGGCCTGCGGGGTTCGGGCGGGCGCCAATGGCGGCCGCGGCCTCGGCACGACCCGCTCGAGCTCGGCGGCCATGGCGGCCCTGACGACGCCGACCAGCTCGTCACGAGCCGCCGCGACTTCTCTCTGGCTCGGCAGGCCCGGACGCTCTCGTTCCGGCTTTCGGGTCATCCACCGCCGCCGCCGCGGCAGGGCGCTCCACTCGCCGAGGGCCTGCTGATGGCGTTCGTCGGCCGCCGCCTTCCTCTCACCCAGGCAGCGGCCTCTCAATCCCGCGGCCTCGGTCGAGCGACCGACCACGGGTGCCGTCTCCCAGTTGATCTGCTCGAGGACCGCCCGCTGAGCCGCCGACGTCGCCGGCCGGGCCCTGATCGACTCGGCAACGGAGACGATGGTGTTCGTGGCCAGCGGGATGTCTCCCCACTCCCGGGCGGCTGCCTGAGCGGCCGTGATCAGCATGCCGGCCGGACGCCACTCTCGCCCTGCCCGCTCGGCCGCGACGGACCATGCCGCTTCGACATCGCCGCCCGGAGAACGATCCTGATGGTGCGCCGCTCTCGACGGGCGAAACCTGCCCAGCATCTTCTGTACTCGCTCCCGCAACCACTCGAACAGCCGCTTCACCCTGCCGCGTGGCGCCACCGGCTCGGTCCGCTCGGCCGCGTGCGCCCGGGCGCGGGCGCGATCCGAGAGCGTCTGCGACACGCTCCCGGCCCGCCGCCCGATCTCGGTCGACCGGTTGAAGCCGGCGCCCGCGTCCTGCCACGCCGTGCTGGCGGCGCCGGGGAAGGCCCGTTCCGCCTCGAGGACCAGCCGATGCCGCCACGGCGGCGGCTGGTCGGGGTCACGGCCGCGCTCGGCGACATCGAGCGCGCGGTCGATGTCGCTCGGGCGAGTCCCTGTCCGCCGCCACGACGGATTCTGCGCGTCGAGGGCCGCGAAGAACGCCTCGTTTCCCCCGGGGGCGTCGAACAGCCGCTCCAGGCGAGAGACGCGCCGCCCGGTGGCCGCCCGCCGCTGGCGCTGCGCGGCCTCGGCCTGACGCCGCTCTTCCCGATCGCGCTCGGCCACCGCGAGGGCGCGGTCGAGGTCCGCCGTGTTGAACCGGCCGGCACCCTCGCCGAGCTCCTGACGGTACCGGGCGGCGGCGGCCTCGTCCGACAGCACGTCGCGAAGCCGGTCGCGGCGCGTGTCGTCCGACTCGGCGGCGTCCAGGGCCGCATCGACGTTCTCGCGCGTCGTCGTGTTGTTGCCGTTCGCGTTCCACGTCGGATCGAGGTCCGCCAGGTGCGCGAGGTACAGCTCCACGCCCCCGGGCACGCGGCGGAGCGCAGTATCGCGGACGTTTCGCTTCTCGTCCCACTCCGCGTCGGCCCGGCGCTGCTCGGCTTCGCGTCGTGCGGCGGCCTCCTGCCGGCGCTGCTCCGCTTCGCGTCGTGCAGCGGCCTCCTTCGCCCGGCGCTGCTCCGCTTCGCGCCGCGCGGCGGCCTCCTGCCGATGCCGGGCCGCCGCGTCGGCTCGCCGCTGCTCCGCCTCCAGAGCCGCGAGCTCCGCGTCGAGCACCTCGACCCTCCGCCTCGCCTCCGCCGCTTCCGCCGCGTCCCGCGCGTACGCCGACCGGGCCTCCCGTGCAGCGGCCGACACCTCCTCGTACTCGACAACCCGGTCCGGCTTCAGCTTCGGCGACCGGTCCTCCCAGCGGTGCTTCGCCGCCGGCCCGATGTGCACTGACGGCGGGTTCAGCAGAAGACGTTCCTCCTCCGCCGCATCCCCAGCCTCGCACGCCTGCGCCAGTTGCGTGGCGTGGCTGTCCGACGTCACCCGGTCCGCCACGCCGGCCCGGTCGAACGCCACGTTCATCTCCGCCGCCCACGCTTCCCGCGTCTCCTCCAGCCACGCTTTCGGCTTCGTGCGCCCGCTCTTCTTCGCACCGCCCGCCGCCGGATCGCCCCCCTTCGGAGCCGCGCGCCGGAACCACTGCTCCGCCGCCCGCTCCACCCCGTCGTTCACCCGCTCCGAGAACACCAGGTGGAGGTGCGGGTTGTCCGGCTTGCCCTCCACCTTCGACAGCCCCGCGTGCAGAACGAGCGTGTACGGCAACTCACCCGCGGTCACGTGCGCCGCGAAGCTCCGCGCCAGATCGAGCCGCCCCGCGAAGTCCAGCGAGTTGGGCAGCGCCGCCGTCAGCGATCGAAAAAGCCGCCCGTTGCTCCGCTCGTGGCTGTCGGCCGCCGCCCAGTACAGGCGCGCGTCCGACGACGCGAACGACGGCATGCAACCCGACTCCAGGTGCACCACCTCGTCCTGGCAATCCGCCTCGTACTTGCCGGCGCGGCTGATGTAGTCGTACTTCGCCGCCGCCGACTGGCCGGTGCCGCGGCTGCCCGTCTTCACGTTGACGTGGCAATACATGCGCCCGTGCCTTTACGCCAAAAGCGTCTCGTCGCACGTCGGTTTCGCACAGCGAAACCGGTAAGTGCGCCCTTCGGGTTTCGGGGGTTTTTCAGTCGGCGCTGTGGATCCCCGGTACTCGTGTCCGGTTTTGTACGTATTTGTCCATTTTTCGGATCGCCTGGGTTCATGATATATGCTTGACCAATGGAGGCGTCAAGGCGTGCAACCCAGATCGCGAAGATCAAGAAGCGGCGGCAGGAGCTGGCGGCCAAAACGAGGGACGCCGACAAGCTCCTCGCGGATCGGCTGCGTCGACTCCAGTCGCACGAAATGAAGAGCGAGCGCAAGCGGGAGACCCGGCGCAAGATCATCGTCGGGGCCCTCGTCCGCGCGGCGCAGACATCGCGGACCGACATCAGCCTCCGCTGGCTCGAAGAGCAGATCCAGGCCCTGACGCGGCCCGACGACCGTGCGCTCTTCGGTCTCGATGCGGAGCCGTCCGCCGACGCCACCGACGCGGACAAGGCCGAGACGGCAGCCGCGCGCCCGGTGCCGATCACCTCCCGGCAGAAGAAGCTGTTGGCCAAGCTCGTCGAGGAGCATCCCCGGCTCGCGCGGGAGCTCGGCGTCGACCCCGACGAGCCCGAGCTGGAGAAGCTCGGCAAGGCGAAGGCGACCTCCCTGATCGGCGCGATGGTCGACCGCGTCAACGCGCAGACGCCGCCCAATGAACGATGACGACTCGTGCGGCCGGCCGCTGTCGCCGGGCAGCCGTCATTTCGTGAGGGGTCGTCAGTTGTCGAGCCGGTGGTGGGAAGTGAGCGGAATGGCAGGTCGTCGAGGACGAGGAATCGGCCGGCGGGCGCCGTGACGCGAGGGCAGGATCCGTCACCGCTCCCTCGTCCCCACGCCCGCCGGTGGGTCGGCCAACCGGTCGCCAGGCGCTCCGGACTCGTTGCGGGACGCTTCCGAGCGCCGGGACAGCAACTGCGCCAACTGCTTCACGTTCTCGACCTGCTGGAGGAGATCCTGCATGTCGGAGCGCTGGGCCGAACCCTGCTTGAGCCAGCCCGTGATCCGCCGGTCGAAGGAGGAGATCGTCTCTTCCAGATGCTCCGCCACCGCGGCCTGGAGCTCGGGTTCCTCGTCGAACAGCGCCCGCCACAAGCCGGTGAGTCGGCCAGGGTGCCAGTCGGGAAGCCGGTACACCGGGTCCGACGGTACGAGCCAACCGCGGTACACGGCCAGGATGACGCCGCGGTCGTCGACGTCCTTGCGCTCCCACCGCTCGGGGACCAGATCCTGGTGGCCGTTCGGCTTGGGCGCGTCCCAGGCGGCCACCTCGTAGGTGGTCGCCGTCATCCTGATCAGCCACCGCAGCCCTTCGCGCTCCTTCCGGTCCCGGAGCCAGATGCGCTGACCGGGTTCGAGCTTCGCGCACGGAGAGACGAGGCAGAGATCAGCCGACCCGATGCCGGCCGGGACCATCGAGTAGCCGTGGAACAGCGCGTAGAACGCCTGCGGGTCGTCGAGATCCACCGGCGCCGGCCTCGTCTGATCCTGCTCCTCGCTCTCCATCAGGAAGACCTCCGGCGACGGCGGCAACAACACCCGCACCGGCAGTTGGACGCTCGGGTCGAAGCGCGACAGCGGGCGGGAGGGTTCTGCGCCGTCGGCCTCGACCTGAACATCCCGCGACGGGCCGATGTAGAGCTCCAGGCCGAGGGCGCGGCAGATCTGCTCTGCGCGGTTCAGGCGGGGGACGTGCCCGTTCAAGACCGACCGGATGGCGTCTTGCGGGAGACCGCTGTTGACGGCGGCCCGGTACCGGGATTGTCCTGTTTCCGCGAGCCGACGCCGGACCGCCTCGGTGAAATCGATGGTCATCACACTGGAAAGTATACCGCCCCCCAAGACGAACTGGCACTTTGCTGGACTCGTGACCCTGATCCATTTTCGGTACATACACGCATACGCCGCCAGCCTGCCTCGGGATCGCGGCGACGAGGACGAGCTCCATCCGCCTCAACGTCGGGCCGGGCAGCGTGCCACGACGACAGGAGGTGCCTCGGCTCTTGACGGTCAAGGGGACAGTATCCGGCCGCCGCCTCCACCCGCCTCTCTCGGGGCGCCCGACCTGATCATCACGACGCCGGCACGCCGCTCTGTCGCCTCCCGCGCCCCCTTGGACATTCCCGCTGCGTTTGGTACGGTGCCTTGGGAAGGGAGACGCCCCCGTATGGCCGTGGCGACGACGAGGTTCTCTGGACGTGCCCTCAGTGCGCGGGAGATGGCGCTGGTACGCGAGATCGTGCGGGACTGTTCGGGCTTCAGTCGGATGGAGCTGGCGAGCACCGTGTGCGAGCTGCTGCGTTGGCGCCGCCCCAACGGGCGGCTGAAGGCCCGCGAGTGCCGGGAGTTCCTGGAGCGGCTCGCCCCGGACGGCCCGCTGGTGCTACCGGACAAGCGCCGGGGTCGCGCGGCCGGCTCCGTCACCCGCGTGACCCGGACGGCGGCGGGAGAGCCGGGACGCCCGCTCGGCGGCACCGTGCGCGACGTCAGGCCGCTCGAGGTCGAGTTGGTGTCCGAGCCCGCCGAGCGCCTGCTGTTCCGGGAGTTGGTCGGACGCTACCACTACCTCGGGCACAAGGTCCCGTTCGGTGCCCACCTGCGCTATCTGGGTGTTCGCGTCGAGGCCGGCCCGCGCCGTAGTCGACTGCCTGCAGTTCTCCAGCCCGGCATGGCGCATGGCGGCGCGGGACTGGTGGGTCGGCTGGGACGACGCAACTCGGGCGCGGATTCTCCAGCGCGTGGTCAACAACAGCCGCTTCCTGCTGTGCCGCCGTGGGTCGCGGTGAAGAACCTCGCCAGCGCGGTCCTGTCGCGCCGTCTCGGGCGCCTGGTGGTGGACTGGCCGCGCCACTACAAGCTCGAGCCCTGGCTCGTCGAGACGCTGGGGTGGACCCGCGCCGCCACCACGGCGGCTCGTACCGCGCCGCCAACTGCGTCGCGTTGGGCGCCACCACCGGCCGGGGGGCGCATGGACCGGCACTGCCGCCGTGCCGGCGAGGCGCCCAAGACGGTTCTCGTCTATCCTGTGGTCCGTGGACCGCC
>JAJEFC010000434.1 GCA_022820675.1 Vicinamibacteria bacterium
GGCCACATCGCGACGGGGAGAGAACCGGCCAGCACGCTGAGCGTCCGGCGCTCCGGTCCCAGCGCGTACAGGTCCTCGATCCGCGCACGGACCTCGCTCGTGTCGGCGCCACCGGCCTCGAACACGCCCAGCTTCAGGAGCCGGAGCACACAGCCCGTCAGGAACTGGAACGTCCTCGTCGTCGGGGGCAGCGCGAACGGCTGGAGCCGGAGCGTGGGCTCCGTCTCGTAGGGCGCAAGCTCCAGGTACCGGCCGCCCAGGAACCGGGTCAACCAGCGGTACGAGCCACCCAGGTCCAGGATCAGGACGCGCGGGTCGTACTTGAGCGCCTCGACCAGCAGGAAGTTGAGCGCGAAGCTCTTGCCCGATCCCGTCGCGCCAAGGATCAGCGTGTGGCCCACATCGCCCGCGAACAGGTCGTAGCGGTACGCCGTGCGCCACGGCGTCTCGAACGCGGCCAGCGGCTCGCGGCCGAGATGGCGGCTCTTCTTCTCGCCCCTCGGCGGCCCGAACACGGGCGCGAGGCACGCCGCGATCCCGGCCGAAACGAACACCCGTCGCACCTGCCGTTTGCGCGGCTGGGCCGGGAGGCGCGCGAACCAGGCGGCGAGTTGGCCCCAGCCCTCCCGGATCACCTTCGCGTCGTGCGCGGCGAAGAGGCGGCGCACGTCGCCGTCCAGCCGCTCGATCTCTTCCAGGTCGCCGTGAAGCGCGACGGTCAGCGACGCCTCGCCGTAGGCCACGCCATCGGCCTCGAGCTCGACGAGCGCCGCTCCCAGCCGGTCCGACTCTGCCGCCGCGGCGGAATCGACCATCGCCGCCGCCGTGCCCTGCGCGTCCTGCGCGTGCGCCATCATCGAGTAGCGGCGCGAGAAGTAGTGGCGCTGCGCGCTTCGGATCCGCCTCCGCGCCGCCTCGACCGTGAAGGGCCGCCATTCGAGCGAGACGGTCGTCATCGCATCCAGGCAGTACAGCTCGCGGAGGATGTTCGCGTGCGCCTGGCCGGGCGGCGACAGGAGCGAGTAGAGGACCACCGGCTCGCCGTCCAGCCGGAGGTGCGAGCGCTCGGCCTCGAGCTCGGAGACCGCGAGACGCCAGTTCATGCCGCTCCCCGTCGCGCCGTCCCAGAAGGTGCCGGGACGGTTGACCAGCTCGGAGAGAAGCCGGGACGCTCCCACCGCGCCCAGCATCTCGATGGGCGTGTGTTCGGCGACGAGCGCGCGGCCCGCCTCGATCATCGCCCGGAACCGGTCCGCGGCCGCCTCGATCTCCGTGGCGAGGTAGGTGGGCGCGCTCCTGCGGCGTTTCCGCCATCCGGCAAGCCGCGCGAGTATGCCCGACCGGGAACTCTCGGCGACCGCTCGGAGACCGGGGTCCTGAGTCCAGATGGCGTAGGCGCTCAGCCGCTGAACGCGCCCGGCCAGAAATTCGCGCCGCTTCCGCGCCGAGACCGCCGCGACGCCGGCATCGGCATCATCGGCGTGGCAGGGGGATCGGCCTGGACGCCGGAGCAGGTGGAATTGCAGGCGCGTACCGGGACCGAGCCCCGACAGCAGCCTTTGCCAGAGTCCCAGCACCCGGTCGACCTGCTCGTGCGTCCTGCCGTCGGTCACGGCGGGCCGGATCCGGCCAGCCGCCACCAACTCGCCCGAACGGGTCAGGCAGGTGCGGTCACCGTCGAGCCAGCCCCAGTAGGGCAGCTCCTCCGCCAGCGAGCCCGCCGCCTCGTAGGCCCGGAGTTCCTCGGCGACCCTCATTCGTCACCCAGCCGGATGCGGACATGCCACGGCTCGTCCGCCCACTTGCCCGGATCGAAACGCGCGGGGTAGCGCGCCGCCGCCCGGAGCACCGCGAGCATGGCCGGGTCCCTTCGGCCCGCGAGCCAACCCGCGGCGTAGCAGCCGGCGAAAACCACGCCGCCCGCCACGAGCGAAGCCGTCGCGTTCCACACGGCGACGGCGAGCGTCGCGCCCAGCAGGAACAGCCGCCGCTCCACGCCCAGCACCGTCAGCGGACGGTTCAGCGCCGCGTAGCCCGGCCAGCGCCTCAGTCCCCGCATCAGAACAGCCAGCCCAGGAAGTTCACCGCGCCCACGGCCATCCCGATCCCGAAGATGATCCCGGCCAGCGTGCGCTTGCTCCCGCCCTCGCCGAACGCGAACATCAGACCGCCCACCACGATCGCGATCAGCGACAGCCCGCGCGCGATCGGTCCGGTAAACTGCGTCTGCAGCTCGTTCACGGCGTCCACCCACGGACTCGTCCCCTGCGCCCACAGCCTGCGGGGAACCAGCAGCCACATCGCGGCCCACGCAGTCGCGCGGGTTGCTCTCATCAGCTTCTTCATTCCGTTCTCCTCCCTCTTGGGGTCAGCGGGCGCCACTTTCCGCGGCGCCCCGGCTTGCCGCGATCCGCCCGCGGCTCCACTCGGTGATCTCGGCCTCGATCCAGCCCTTCGCGCGCGAACCCAGCGACACCGGCTGCGGGAAGCGCCCCGCAGCCACCCGGTCGCGAATCGTGCTCGCCGCCAAGCCCGTTCGGGCCACCACCTCCGGCATCCGCAGAAAGCGGATCGGAGGGCTCGTCCTCTGTTCCGTCGACTCCTCGCTCATCGCTCGATCCCTCCTTGTCCTGCTCGCTTCCGGCGCGGGTCCTCGGGTTCGGCGGCGGTGTGGTGGTGCCCGCGCCGTGCCCGGCTCCTTGCCGTACTCGTTGATGAACGCCAGAGCCTGGTCCGCCAGCCGCAGCGTCACCGAGCGTCCGCCCTCGATCTGGCGCAGCAGATTCGGGTCGCCCACGGCTTTCATTCCGAACGTCGTCGGCGGCATGCCCGTGCGAACCAGAAATGCGCTCACTTCCGTCTTGAACCGCCCTTCCAGCGTTTCCATGGCCGTACCGATCCAGCGTATCCATGGCCAAAACGGTGATGATGCAAATGCAAGGGCCGCAACTGTTAAGAATTTTCCTAAGTGACGATAAGGTACGGAGATGCACGATAAGGTACGGAGATGCACGGTAAGGTACGGGACTCTTTGGACGGCTCCGCCAATGGCGCGGCGAAACACCCCCGTTGGAACTCCCGGAGCCGCGATGCGAGGATCGGCCACACGGTCGGTCCCCGCGGGGCGGAATCCGGCCGGAGTGGCCGGAGCGGAGGACCGTGGAGGCGGGTCCTTCGCATGTAGCGGACACGGCCACGGCGGCGGTCGACCGACGGCTCCCTCGATGTTCCGTCCTGCCCGCGGAGCCGAAGCGGGGTTATTCCAATCCCATGGGGCGCAAGACGAATGAGGGGCGCCACGTCGGCTTTATGGCGGCAAGAGGCTCAACCCTGCGCCCCGCTTCGATCGCCATGGGCCGCCGTCTGCGTGCAACATGCGTCGAGAGCCGGCAGGCTTCAGCCGTGCTTCAGGAACTCGGGCCGGCAGCCGCGCGCCAGGCGGCGACCGCCCTCCGGCACCTGCTCCGCGCCGCAGGGTTACAGCGTCGCGCCGGGGGCCGATGTCCAGGCGGCAGCGGGCGCGGAAGCCGGGAACGGCGAGCTGCGGGAGGCCGCAAGGGGATGGCTGTTCGCCGATTCGTGCTCCGGGACGGCATCGCACTGGTCGCGAAACGGATCGAGCACCTGCCGCACTCCGACCCGCCCCGCGCGGTTCTCGAGCCGGTCGCCCCCGAAGTGCGACGGCTACGAGCGTCCCGCCGACGAGATTCCGCGTCGCCGGACGGAGCGGTTCGGGTCTCGAGACAGCTGCAGAGTAGTTGGGTGCCGCGGAAGGAAGCCATCGCGTGGCTCTGGGACATTGACGACCTGCGACGAGCGGCCACTCGCGGGGCAATGCCACCGTAGCCTGCCTGTCGCGTGCTGGTTCGCGGGCATGCCTACGGATCTGGACACCGCAGCGAGAACACCCGGGGGGTACTTCGATAGCGGCTTTCGCGCGCGCGGCGCGCCCGCTACAATGCCGGTCAAGCTGCGAATGCGCCGCGCAACCCCGCGCAGTGCGCGGCTTAGTCAAAACCGCAACTTGGCCTGACGCGACGGCCCGCATCATCAACCGAATCCCCCCGACCGATCCCACGGAAACCTGATGCCTTCATCAGAATTCTGCGTGCCCACGCCCCCGAGGCGCAGGGAAAGGAGCCTCATAACCGGCCGGGCCGCTGGATTTACCGGGCTGTTGGCATTGGCACCGGTCTTGCCCTACATCCCGCCACGCGGGCGATCCCGCCCGATTCGTCAAACCTCCAAAACGAGGGAGAAGCCATGAATCGCTTCACCAAGTTCACAGCGGCTGCGCTTGTCGCGGTCCTGACCTTCACCGCCTGCGACGAGGGCACTCCACCGCCTGTGGAGCCCCCCCCGCCGCCGACTCCCGTGGGAACCATCTCCGGGTCGGTGACCATTGAAGGGACGGCCGCCAGCGGCGTTACCGCCACCCTCTCGTCCGGTGCCACCACCACGACGGGATCGGGCGGAAACTTCGCATTCTCGGGCGTGGAAGCCGGGACCTACACGGTCACCATCAGCGGCTTCCCCGAGGACGCCACGTTCGCGCAGGTGACACAGTCCGCGACCATCGCGACCGATGGTCAGAACGTGCAACTCAACTTCGCCGGTGAGTATATCCGGTCCTCCGCGGTGGTCGGCAACGTGGTCGCGGCCGACGCCATGATGAGCGGCGGCGACGGCCAGCCCGAAACGCTGGCCGGCGTGACGGTCACGCTCGACGGCGAGCACGCCATGGGCGAGACCATGGAGACCGACATGAGCGGCGGCTTCGCCTTCACCGGGCTCCGCGCCGGCACCTACACGGTCACGATCTCGGACTATCCCGAGGACGTGTCCTTCGAGACGGTGAGCGTCGAGGTCGAAATCGATGTGGGCGAGGTCGGCCAGGCCGACTTCACGGGCCACTTCATCCGCACCTCCGCGGTCGAGGGCCAGGTGATCATCGACGGCGAGGGCCTTGCCGGCGTTACGGTGACTCTGGCCGGCGGTCCCTCCGACGAGAGGCACACGATGATGACCGATGCCGACGGCATGTACCGGTTCGAGGACCTGCGCCCCGGCGACTACACGGTCTCGATCTCCGACTTCGACACCCGCGACTACGAGTTCGCCTCCACGTCTCAGGACGTGAGCGTGGACCTCGACGAGACCGGCACGGTCTCCTTCACCGGCGTCCTGCTCCGCACCTCCGGCATCAGCGGCCGGGTGAGCGTCGAGGGCATGGGCCTCGACAGCATCGAGGTCACGCTATCGGGCGGCGACGATAGCCGCACGGCGATGACCGACGCGGGCGGCCAGTACTCCTTCGCGGGTCTGGCGGCGGGAGACTACACGGTCTCGATCGCGGTCGACAGCGACGCCTACGTGTTCGAGTCGATGAGCTCGGACGTGACGGTCGGCGACGACGAGTCGGCCATCGTGAACTTCGATGGTCAGCACGCGCGCACCGCGAGCGTCTCGGGCATGGCGTTCATCGACGAGCTGGACAAGAACGACATGTACGACGAAGGCGAGCATCCGCTGGCGCGCGCCGGTCTTCCGGTGGCGCTGGTGGGTCCGGGCGTCAACGAGCAGCGGATCGGCCTGACCGACGACACCGGCGCGTTCTCCTTCACCGGCCTGCGCTCCGGCCACTACCAGCTGGTCGTGAACGTCGACATGACGGTCGCGGCGGCGCTCGCGGCCGCCGACCTGGCCTACGGCGGACCGGGGACGGGCTACTCGATCAACCTCGGGGTCGGCGAGGCCGCTTCACAGGCGATCCCATTCGACATCACGCACACGACCGTGAACTTCACGGTGTCGCTGAAGCACGGCGACGACATGGGTGCGGCGCTTCCCGGCGCGAGTGTAACGCTCTACGGGGCGAACGACGCCAGGGTCGGCACCGGCATGACCGGCGAAGACGGCTCCGTCGCGATCAAGGTCGCGCGTGCCGGCACCACCGGGAACATGGTGAAGGCGGGCGTGTCCGCCGAAGGCTACGACGTGGCCGAAGGCATGACCGACGTGTCCTGGGATCCGCAGATGTTTGCGACCACGGGCTCCAACGGCAACGACATCGTCAACCTGAACGTCGACGTGAGCGTCAGCGGTGCGACGGTCACCACGGACTACGGCGGCGGCGACGCGCTCGGTGGCTGGGCGCTCAGCGTCATGTCGGGCGGCGCGGCGGTGGCTGGCGCGCCTGCGGAGCTGGACACCGCAGGCAACGCCTCGTTCACGGCGGCCGTCGCGAAGGCCGACCTCCCGGTGACCTACTCCTTCAACGTCGCCGACGACCAGGACAACAGCGTGGACGGCGGCGAGAGCTTCGAGGGGAGCGCGGTCGAGTACATGCATACCGGCCTCGCGCTGGCGGGTACGATGGACGCCGGCACCATCGAGGTGCGCTACACGACCCAGACTCTCAGAGTCTACGTGCACAACGAGCGCGACCAGGTCTTCGGCTTCACCGGCAACATCCAGGGCAGCGACGGCGGCCACAACATGAACCCCGGGTCCGCCGCAATCGAACTGGAAGTCGAGTACCAGGAAGGCGGGCGGGATCACTCGTTCGAATCCGACGAGTGGGACGCCGACATGAACACCCAGTACAGCTCCGACCGACAGGTCCGGGGCTCCAACGGCGAAGACGTCCTCATCATGGGCCACCGCGGCAGCAGCCGCCTCGTCGTGTTCCGCCACCTGCCGGCGGACAAGGACATCATCGTGTCCGCGTCCGTAATGAACGGGGCGAGCTACAAGGTCCTGGACAAGGACCCGCACAACGACGTGCTGGAGACGTTCCGGAACCTCGATGCCAACGGCGTCAGGGGCGGCGCCTTCGGTGACGAAGGCGGCTTCAGCTCCCGGGTCGACCTCTGCCCGCTGCAGGAAAAGAACCCGCAGAACTTCGACAGCTGCTCGTCGTTCGCCATCGTCAACACGTACACCGTGACCGGCGACGTGTCGATGGTGGACGTCAGCATGGCGAGTTCCGGCGACGGCTTCACGGTCGACACCCCGGACGATCCCTCCTTCGTCAGGGACATCACGGTTAGCCTGACCCCGAAAGCAGGTGAGAACTTCGGGGGCGAGCAAGTGTCCTTCACCACCACGCGGTATAACGACGACAACGAGACACCCGACCCGAGAACCGCGTTCGAGTTCGAGGACGTGGCGGGAGGCGTCTACAGTGTCGGCCGTCCGAGCGGATGGGGCGCCACTGCATACGAGGTAGAGGACGGTGCGGCGACCACCACCAGCAGCACCGTCGACCCGCTCGCGGGCGATGTCCACCTGGCCATCAGGCCGTCGACGTACACCTTCTACGGCTACGTCACGACTGGAGACGCGGATCCCCCCGAAACCGTGCCCGACGTGACCGTGAGTGTGAACGGTGTGTCGACGACATCCGACGCGTACGGGCGCTACATCCTCGAGGGCGTCAACCGGGTGTACTACTACGACGACGACGAGAGGAAGCGGGGATTCATCTTCTCGGCCGCCGCCGAGGGGCAGAGTGCGAAGGCGGATAGCATCGTCGCGTCGGGCTTCGCCAGCGCGAACTCCCCCGAGATGTACGACTTCAACCTCACGGCGGTCGGCAAGTTCGCTACGATCAGCGGCACGGTCAGGGCCTCCGGCAGCAACGCTCCGGTTTCGGGCGCGAAGGTCGAGGTGGACTACGGCGACGGCGACTGGGTGGCTCCGGCCAACCCGAACGCGAAGTCCGTGCGCACGCGCGCCGACGACGACATCTACCTGACGGGTTCCGACGGGACCTATTCGATTCAGGTAGCGGCCAAGGCGCTGGGCGAATTCGTGTCGGTCCGGGTGACCAAGCGCGGCATGAGCTTCCAGCCCGCGACCAGAACCCATCTTCCCGCGCACGCAGGGTCGAGTCAGCCCGGCATCGACTTCACCGGCTACCTGACGGCCACGATTTCGGGCCGGGTGACGGCACCGGGCGGCGGGCCGCTGAGCGGTGTGGAGGTCACAGCGACGTCGCTCGTTCCGGGCAGCGACCCCGCAGCTACAATGACCACGGGCAGGACGGGAGTATTCATGCTCGACGTGCCGTCCAACGCCTCCTACAAGGTCGAACTGACGCTGACCGGTCACAACTTTGTGTACCCGGTGCGCTACCCGGGCGGCATCGTGTTCGCCCCCGAGGGCCAGACCGTGGACATGGGCACCATCACGTCGACGACGGCCGGTGCCCTGGGCGTAAACGCGGCGCGTCAGCGCGGCACCAGCGACGACGATCCATCGAACGGTGACGAGACCCAGACCTGGACTGCCAACATCTCGGTCGCCTTCACGGCCGATGATGAGATCACGGGTGACGATTACGGCAACGCCGCCTACGTCGTCTGGCACGACGCCGGGACTGATGATTCCACAAGCGTAGGCACCCCGACTGAAGGCACCGGGGACGACGCAGGCACATGGACGCACACGTTCACCAATCCGAGCGACGACGCTTTCAAGGTCTGGGTCGTGGCGACGGCTACGCACACGGATGGCACTAGCGATCCCTTGATCATTTCGAGCGGCCGGGACGACGTTGCCGCGATTGATCCGTCGGCCAGCGGTGTGAGTGCGAGGCGTCAGGCCACAGCAACCGCAACCGCGGAAAGCACGAGCGGCGACTTCATCCAGGCCAGCTGGACCGCCGTGACGAATGGCAACTCCGACTTCCGGGTTGTTGCCCAAGTTGATGCCGCCGCCTTTGGTGGCAGAGTGTGGGTGGTGCTGGCGGGTCCGACTACCGGCTCTGGCACGGAAAGGGAGCTTGTCTCGGCGGATATCACCGGCGGCATTGCATCGGCGAGTATAGCCATCCCCAGCGGCACGGGTGGCACCGGGGCCGTAACCGAAGATGAGCTCGCAGCGGTCATCAGCATCGCCGTCGAGTCGGTGCAGGGTACCGCCGATGCGACGGATGACGGCCCGAAGTGGAAGCGCTCCGCGGCAGTCAACCTCGCTGCGAGGACTTCCGGTAGCTGATCAACCTTCAACACCATCAGCCTGGCCGGCTCGCCACCAGCCAGGCTGATGGTCGCAGGACGGCGCACCCCCCGTTCGGGACTCTCCGGGCGGGGGGTGACGCTCGTTCACCTGACGCGGAGAAAGACACGATGATCCCGAACCAGTTTGGCTTGCCTGCCCGTTCCGTCCTGGCCGCAGCGGTCTGCGCGTTCATGGTTTCATCGACGCGCGCGGCCGCCCAGGAGACTGCTCCTGATGCCTGGTACGAAGCAGGCCGACCGGCCATGGAGCGCGCCGCGACGCGCGCGGCCGCGCCCCCCACGATCACGACGCTGAGGGAAACCCCGACGGGGCCGACGGGATCTCCGCACGCGACATTCCGCGTCACCATCCGTTTCTCGGAGAGTGTGAGAGGCTTCGACATCGGCGACAGCGACATTCGGGTCAGCGGCGCGGACAAGATCT
Organism: Vicinamibacteria bacterium; assembly: GCA_022820675.1. Classification (GTDB taxonomy): domain Bacteria; phylum Acidobacteriota; class Vicinamibacteria; order Vicinamibacterales; family UBA8438; genus JAJEEA01. The sequence goes on from JAJEFC010000434.1 coordinate 9,451, forward strand.
CGCTGACCGGGAGCGGCTCGAGCTATTCGCTCACGCTCGACACCCTCACGGACTTGGTGGGTTCTGTGTTCGTCGCCGTCCTCCCGGGCGCGGCCGTCAACTCGCGAGGCGAGGCGAGCGTTTACAGGGAGCGCCACTTCCGGGTCGACAACAAGCCTCCCCGCATTCGGAGCAGCAGCATCACCGGCAGGCAAGTCGTCCTGACCCTCGACGAGAACCTGAACGAGCGATTCGCTCCAGCGCCCGCCAAGTTCTCTCTATCCTTCATCCGGGACAGGAGGTACGACACGAAGAGGGTTTCCGGCGTCGAGGTGGACGGGAATCGGATGGTCCTGACCCTGGCCGAGCCCGTCCTTCCCGGGGACGCAGTCGAACTGGACTACAGGGACGACGGCGCCAACGCGGCCCGGGACGAGGTCGGCAATCGCGTTCCGGGCTTTATCGGCCGGTCGATCCCGAACCTCACCCGGGCGGGGGCCGCTGTTCCCGGCCCGCCGCGCAACCTGACGGCGACGGCCGAAGGCCCCACGAGTATCAGACTCGCGTGGAACGAGCCGGAGGAGGACGGCGGGTCCGACATCACCGGGTACCGCATCGAAGTGTCATCCGACGCGGGCAGGAACTGGTCGGACCTGGAGGCGAACACCCGAAACGACAGCACCACCTACACGCACACCGGCCTCACCGCCGGTGTCACGCGCCACTACAGGGTCCGCGCGATCAACCTCAACGGGGAGGGAACACCCTCCAACGTCGCCAGCGCCAGTACAGCGGCGGATCGCCCGGACGCGCCCCGGCGGCTCACGGCCCGGGCGCGGGGGACGTCGGAAATCATCTTGAACTGGACCGCGCCCGCCTCCGACGGCGGGAGCCCGGTCACCGGCTACAGGATCGAATGGTCGCGCACGGGAACTGGCGGTTGGACGGTGCTCGTGGCCAGCACCACGGCCACCACCTATACCGACGACGACCTCAGACCCAACACGACGCGCCACTACCGCGTCCTCGCGATCAACAGGGCGGGCAGGAGGAGCGATTGGTCGAACACCGACCATGCGACCACCGAAGTGGACTTTCCGGGCGCGCCCACGGGCCTGAGGGTGAGGCCGGGCGGCGTGGGGGGAAGCGACCAGCTCCTCCTCACCTGGTCGCGCCCGGCAGACGACGGCGGAAGCGAGATCGTCGGCTACCGCATCGAGAGGTCCACCACCCGCTTCGGAAGCTGGGTGCCCCTCGTGACGAACACCGGCAGCGCGGACCGCGCCTACACCGACGGCAATCTCAGCCCCGCCACCACCTGGTTCTATCGGGTGTCGGCGATCAACGGCAAGGGGCCGGGGCCCCCCTCCAGCGTGGCCGAAGGCACCACCAACGCAGCGCCTCCCGGGCCGCCGCAGAACGTGCGTGCGCGCAGCACCGGGCCGCACAGCATCCTCCTCGCCTGGGACCGGCCGGAGGCCGACGGCGGAGAGCGCATCACCGGCTATGCCATCCAGAGGATCGGGCCCAACGACAACAACTGGATCACCCACCGTTCCAACACGGGGACGACGGCGACCACGTTCACGGACACCGGACTGGAGCCGGTGACCCGATACCAGTACCGGGTCGCCGCCATCAACCGCAGGGGCCGAGGGGAGTTCGCGCCGTCGCCCCCGGACCTCCCGGCGACAGTCATCACGCACGCCGACAAGGCCGGGGCCCCGACCGGGCTGACGGCCAGGGAGGTGGGCACGTCCCGCATCGACCTTTCGTGGAACGCGCCCCGCTACACCGGGGGCGTCTCGATCATCGGCTACCGCATCGAGACCTCGGACGACGGGGGCGCGACCTGGACCATCCTCCGCCGCAACACCAACTCGACGACGACGACGTTCTCCGATGTGAACCTCCGGCCCGCTACCACGCGGCACTACCGGGTCGCCGCGAGAAACCTCGCGGGGGACGGGCCGTGGTCGAACACGGCGCGGGCGACCACCGACGCGACCCTGCCGGGGGTGCCGCGACGCCTCAGCGCCGAGGCGGTGGGCACGTCGCAGATCACCCTCTCTTGGCTTGCGCCCTCGGACGATGGGGGTGCGCGCATCACCGGATACTGCATCGAGGTGTCGGCCGACGGGGGAAGGAGCTGGGAGGACTTGGTTGGGAACACCCGCACCAACGCCACAGTCTACACGCACAGCGGGCTGGCGCCAGCCAGTACGCGCCACTACCGCGTCTCGGCGGTCAACCGGATCGGCGTGGGCGATCCGTCGCGGGTCGCGGGCTCCACCACCGACGCGACCGTGCCCGACCCGCCCACCGGGCTGGTCGCCAACGACATCACACCCACGCAGATCGACCTGTTCTGGCTCGCGCCCGACTACAACGGCGGCGCCCCCATCACCGGCTACCGCATCGAGGTCTCGGAGACCGGCGCCGCTTGGGCGGATCTGGTGACCAACACCGAGTCTACGGTCACCGCCTTCTCGCACACCGAGCTGCTGCCGGGGAGCGTGCGCCACTACCGCGTCTCGGCGATCAACCGGGCGGGCGTCGGCGCCGTGTCGGCGAGCGCATCGGCCGCGACCGACGACCCCGTGCAGCGCGCGGGGCGGCTCAACACCCGGGTTCTTCCGCACGTGGCCGCGACGATGACGTCGAGCACGGTCTCGGCGATTGCCCGTCGCGTCGATGCGGTGGCCAGCGGCATGGGCATGCAGCGGCGCGTGGAGACGAACGGGCTCTCGTCGATGGCCGCGAGCCTGTCCCGGCCGGGCGCGGGTGGCCTCGGCGTCGGCCAAGGCGACCAGGCCGGCCTCGCCGCCCTCTTCGGCGGCACCTCCTTTACGATGCCGTTCGGCGCCTCCGGCGCGCAGCAACAATCCGCGACGGGCACGCAGTTGGCGAGTTGGGGCGCGGGCGAGTACCACCACCTCGGCGAGCCCGGCCAGAGCGCCCTCGACTGGAAGGGCAACATGGTGAGCGCCCACGCCGGCATCGACGCGCGCGTGGGACCCGACATCCTGGCGGGCGTCGCGGGCTCGTATTCGTCGGGCAGCTTCGACTTCACCGACAAGACCGGCGCCAGTCCGGTGCGGGGCACCTACGGCACCACCATGGCCAGCGTGCATCCCTACATGGCATGGTTCTCCGGCGCGGGCGCCGCCTCGGTGTGGGGCTCGGCCGGACTCGGCCGGGGCGACATCGAGGTCGACGACGCGCGCGAGGGACTGCGCACCAGCCCCGCGAGCCTGCTGACGGGGGCGGGGGGCGCGAGCTACCGGCTGCTCACGCGCGACGCGGGCGGCGTACGCCTCAAGGCCGAGGGCTGGTACGGCCAAGTCAAGGTCGGCGGCACCCAGCAGATCGACTCGGTCACGCTGAACATGCAGCGCGGCAAGCTCGCCCTGGAGCTGACGCAGGGCTTCAGCACCGGCACCGGGAACGAGATGGCGTTCGTGCTCGAGGGCGGGATGCGCTACGACGACGGCGACGGCATCAACGGCACCAGCGCGGAAGTCGGCGGCGGGCTCCGCTACACCAACTCGAATCTCGGGCTGACCGCGGAGGGCCGCGGCCGCTTCGTGATCTCGGCGCGCGACGGCTACGAGGAATGGGGCGTCGGCGGCACGCTGATGTTCGACCCGGCGACCCGCGGCGAGGGGCTCTCGATCCGGGTCGCGCCATCGTACGGCGACCACCTGAGCGGGGTGAACCAGCTCTGGGAGCGCGGGGTGACCGGCGCGGTGGGCGGCCATGCGCTGGGCATCGGCCCCAACGTGGACGGCGAGGTGGCGTACGGCATCGCCGGCTTCCACGGCACGCCCTACAGCGGCTTCTACCTGGGCCAGGCTGGCACGCGCGCCTTCTCGAGCGGCGTGCGTTACGAGCTCGGCGCGGGCGTCGGGGTGCGCCTCGAGGGCACGAGGCGCGAGAGCGGACCCGGGGCGGCCCGGCACGCGGTCGGGATCCGCGGACGGATCAGCTTCCGCTAGGGGAGGGACGACCGTCGTGGCAGTCGAGCAACCGGACGCCTCCGGCGCGCGCGCGGCCCCGCCGAACCGGGGCGTGCGCTACGTCGGCTGGCAGTGCCGCCTGTACCCGAACCGGCCGCAGGCGCGCCTGCTCGCCCTGTGCAGGGAAGGGCTACGCGAGCTGTCCAACGAGCTGCTCGGTGCCTCGAACCTGAAGTATTCCAGGACGGGGCGGCACATGACGGGCAAGGAGTTCCGCGCGGCCGCCCAGGACTGGTGCCATCGCAGAGCGAACCGCGACCCGTTCCCGTCCACCGCCATCTACCAGGTCGCGGCCGACGTGCACGCCGCGTTCCGCAACTGGCACGCCAGGCCCCGGGCGCGCCAGGGGCTGCCGAGGTTCAAGCCCGAGGGACGCGCGCCCGGGATCTACGTGGCCAGCGCCGGCACCCGCTTCGACGGCGCCACCGTCCGCCTCCCGAAGTTCGGCTGGATGCGCTGGCGCGGCGGGAGCCTGCCCGCCCGCCGGCTCGAGGGCCCCAAGACCCGCACGACGCTCGGCATGGTGTACGGCCGCGTCTGGCGCGACGCCGGCGAGCGCTGGATGCTCTCGTGCGTGTTCGAGTGCGGCCCGGCCGACGCCCCCGCGCCGACGGCCGGGGTCGCGGTGGTGCGCGGGGACGGCCCCCGCGTCGCCGTCGAACTCGACGGCAGGCCCGTCGAGGTCCCGGGGCCGGACGAGCGGTCCGACGCCGACAGGCGGCGCATGCGGCGCCTCCAGCGCCGCCTGAGCCGGTGCGCGGAAGGCTCGAAGCGGCGCGCGCGCCTGCTCGAACGGTTCCGCAACGTCGCCAGGAACGTCAGGAACCGCGAGCGCGACCGCCACCACAAGCTCACCACCCGGATCGTCCTCGCCGCCGGCACGATCGTCGCCGAGGGCGTCCGGGGCGAGATGCTGCGCCAGCTCGAGTACAAGGCACGGTGGCGCGGCCGCGAACTTCAGGTACGGCGAGGCCCGCCGGAACCGGAGGCGCGCAAGCGCCCCGAACGCGCGCGGAGACCGGCACCTCCGGTCCGGTCCGCGAAACGCGAATCGTCGAACGAAGGCCGGAGAGTTTGAGTTCGCCGAAGGCCGGAACCGACTCAATAACACGCGCGGG
>JAJEFC010000322.1 GCA_022820675.1 Vicinamibacteria bacterium
TCACCGCGCCCACGACCGCCGCCCTCCCCGCCGCACGCGCCGGCTGCGGACCGGCATCGCGAACCCCGCCGCCATCACCGCGCCCACGACCGCCGCCCTCCCCACCACGCGCCGGCTGCGGACCGGCACCGCGAACCCCGCCGGCGTCACCGCCCACGACCGCCCTCCCCACGACGCGCTCACGCGCCGTCTTCCACGCGGCAGGCGCCGCGCTGGTTCACCCCGCCCGCATAGCAGTCGCAGTCGAGGCCGGCCGCCTCGCGGAACCGGTCGGCCATGCGGGCGGCCAGCATGCGGGCCTCGTCGTCAGAGGCGGCGAACGCGAACACCGACGGGCCCGATCCGGACAGCGAGCAGCCGAGCGCCCCGCCCTCGAGGGCAGCCCGCTTTACCTCGGCGAACCCCGGCACGAGCGGGGCGCGGACCGGCTCGACCAGGGCATCGCTGATCGACCGCCCCAGCAGGGCCAGGTCCGACCGGTGGAGGGCGGTGATCATCGCCGCGAGCTGGCCGAGGTTGGCCACCGCGTCGCCGATCGCGAAGCGGCGCTCGGCCACGAGCCGCCGCGCCTCCGCCGTCGAGACCGCGGTGTGGGGGTGCACGACGGCCACGCGCAACGCCTCGGGGACGGGCAGCGACAGGAGCTCCATCGGGTCGTAGCTCCGGATCAGGACGAACCCGCCGGTCACGCAGGGGGCGACGTTGTCGGCGTGGATCCCGCCCGACACCGCGCGCTCGCCCTCCAGCGCGCAGGCGATGAGCTGGTCGCGATCGAAGGCCCCCCCGAGCAGCTCGCTCACCGCGAGGGCCCCCGCGACGCTGCTCGCGGCCGAGCTGCCGAGCCCGCTCGCCAGCGGCATGCGCTTGTCGAGCCAGAGCCGGACGCCGGGCGGCCGCGGCCCGGCGGCGCCGGAGTCGGCGAGGCGCAGCGCGGCCGCGGCGGAGATGCCGACCACGTTGCGGGCGGGATCGGTCGTCAGCCGGTCCGCGTTGCCCCGCATGCCGGCGATCTCGACCCCGGGCCGGTCCGACCACTCCCCGTCCACGAAGTCGCCCGGCTCGTCGATGGCGAGCCCGAGCACGTCGAAGCCGGGGCCGAGGTTGGACAGGGTGGCGGGGGCGAAGACGCGTACGCGGTCCCGTATGGGTGTGGGCGTGGCCATGGACATCTGCGGGCGACCGACGAACGAAGACGAACGAAGGTGATGGCGTGACGGATGGGGCCGCGCCGCCTCACCGACGGAGAACGGGCAGCAGGCGCAGGACCGGCGACCGAGCCGTGGGCGGGGCCGGCGGTCACGCCCGAATCGCGCCTCGACGGGGACGTTCGAACGCCGCCGGTGCGCAATCGCCCGCGTGGCGGCTTCTCCCGGCCGACCCGGCCCGGAACGCGCGCCGATCTGCGCCGGGAGCCCGCGTCATGAACCAGGCGGACTCGCGGCGGGTCGGCCGGGAAGCGAGCCAGCCGCCGGTGCGCCAGCCCGCCCGTCGCCGCCCGCGGCTCCGCCGAGTGTCCGACCCACCCCGCCAGGAGTCCGCACCCTGCGGCGCAGACCCCTAGCGCCGTCCCTCCTGCTCCACCGCCTCCTCGAGATCGTCGAGGGTGGCGGTGCCGGGGCCGTGCAGCGGCACGATGGTGTTGATGCGCAGGTTCTTCTCCTCGATGTTCTCGAGCAGGGCGGCCGCGAACGGGGCCGCCGCCGCCCCCGGCGAGAAGGCGTCCACCTGGAACAGGATCCGCTCGCGCACCGCCGGCAGGTACGCCATCAGGATGCCGTCGCTGTGCTGGTCGCCCACGATGCGGGAGATCTCCAGGGTGCGGCGCCCGCTGCTCAGCTCGTAGGTGTCGTCGCCGTTCACCGTCTCGATGTTGAGCGGCTGCGGGTTGCGGGCCAGCGCGTCCTGCTCGATGGTGTGCTGCCGAGCCACGATGTCCTCGAAGAACCCCGCGTTGATCTCGTGGGTGATCACGGTCAGCCCCTCGGACACGGCGGCGCGGATGCCCATGGCATGGTCGAAGTGGTGATGGGTGTTCACCACGTACTGCAGCGGCGTGTCCGGCACCAGCTCGCGGGCGTGCTCGATGACGGCCAGGGTGCGGGCCTCACTCTGCGGCGCCTCGATGAGGGCGAGGAAGTCGTCGAACTCGACGAGGGCGCTGTGGTGCGAGCCGCCCCTCAGGTGCCAGACCCCGTTGGCCACCTCCTCCGACTCCACCACGACCTCGTCCGGCGGCGCCGGGGCGGCCGAGACCGACAGGTCGCCCACCGCGCCCTGGGTGTCGCTGGTCACCCGGTACTCGGCGATCGTGTACTCGTCGAGGTTGATGGTGTACTGCCGGGGCAGGGTCAGACGCGCCTGGAACCCGCCCAGCCCGCCGCTCTCGGCATAGTCCTCGAAGATCGTCTCGTAGGTGACGTCGCCGAGCATGGGGTGGTAGCGGGCGGAGACGACCCGGCTGGGGTGCAGGGTGTCCGCGTCGACGTAGAGGGTGAACTGGGCGCCGTCGGCGGCCGCGATGTCGACGACGTGGTCACCGCCCTCGTCGCGCAGGTTGCTCGCGGTCGAGGTCTCGTCGAGCCCGAGCAGGATGATGCCGAGAGGGTTGTGGTACAGCTCGGCCCGGCGCTGCGACGCCACCCGGTCGGACGCCTGCACGAACCCGTCGTCCCCTTCGTCGTAGGCGACGTCGCCGTCGAGGCCGAAGGTCTGGCGAACGCCGAAGAGGGGGTTGCCGGTGAAGAACGTCGTCGTGCGGTCCTGCCGAAGCTGCCACCGCTGGTTGGCGAAGTCGATGGCCAGGCGGTAGTTCTCGATCTCGTAGTACGGCAGGTCGGCCCGCGGGGTCTGGTTCTGGCCGAGGCGGTAGGTCCGCCCCGACCCCTCGAGGACGACGCCGGTCGTCTCGCTCACGGCGCGGAGGCTCCCCATCGCCTCGGCCGCTTCCTCGAGAAGCCCCAGCTCGGGCGTTGCCGGCCCGCAGCCGACCAACAGGACGGACGATACGATCAGAAGGTATTTCCACCTCTTCATGAGTCCGCACTCCTTTCGCCCACGAACGTGAAGACCACGAGCGGCCCGACCGAAGGCGCACGGACCCGCAACGGACTTCCGGCGCAACGGGGTCGAATACGCCTGCCGCAGGGAACACTACCCGACAGGGAGGCATTCTGTCGCAATCCCGACAGGGGCGCAACCGAAAGGACGCGAACCGTCGTGGGGGCGCCGGCCGGCGCGGCAGGGAGGGACGCCCGCCGGGGCCGGAACCGGCCGCTACAGCAGCCCGAGCTGCAGCCTGGCCGCGTCGGACATCTTGTTCATGTCCCACTGCGGCTCCCAGACGACGTCGACCCAGGCGTCGCTGACCCCCGGCACCGCCTTCGCCTTGGCCTTCACTTCGCCGGGCAGGGACTGGGCGGCGGGGCACGCGGGCGAGGTCAGGGTCATGCGGATGCCGACCAGGCCGTCGGCGTTCACGTCGACGTCGTAGATGAGCCCCAGCTCGTAGATGTTGACGGGAATCTCGGGGTCGTAGACGGTCGACAGCGCCTCGATGAGCTTCGGCTTGAGCTCGAGCATCTTCAGGGGGTCCGGCTCGATGGGGTCGTGGGTGACGGCCGGCGGCGGGGCCGGCGGCTCGCTCGGCAGGATGGGCCGGGGCGGCTCGGGCCCCG
>JAJEFC010000406.1 GCA_022820675.1 Vicinamibacteria bacterium
CTTCGGCGCGGGGACGTCACCGCGCGGCTCAGCAGGGGCCGCCGCCACTGCCCCGCGAACCCCCAGCGCTCGGCGATGCCGGCCCGCCGGGCGATCCACGCGGACCCGAACGAGCCGGGCAGCAGCAGCACCGCGTCGAACCTGCCGCCCCGCAACGCCTCCACCTCGCCGCGCCGCGCCCCCGCCCCGCCCCGCGGCACCCCCACCACCTCGTCGACCCCCGGCGCGGCCGAGAGCAGGGGCGACAGCGGCCGGGGGCACGCCGCCACGAGGACCGCCTCCGGGTAGTGTGCCCGCATCGCCGCCAGCGCCGGCAACGCCATCACGACGTCGCCCAACCAGTTCGGCGTTCGCACCAGCATGCGCATCGGCACTCAGCTCCCCGGCCGCCGGCGCCCTCGGGGACTCGGCACGCCGTGCAGGATCGATCTATCGCACAAACACTGTCTGGGCTTGTGATAACATGCGCACAATGGAAGTCGTTCAATTGACCATCGATCTCCTGACCGCAATCGGCGCCCTGGCTGGCGCGACCGGCGTCATCGTGCTCAACAACAAGTTCAACCGCCTGCAGGGCTAAGGAGCCCGCGGCGAACTCCCCGCTGCATTCGACCGGCGATGCATCCCGCGTGGCTGCGTTGCTCCTCGGTTGGATATACCCATCATGCGCCCTCGTCGCGCCTTGCCGCGCGGGCGCCTCGGCTGTCCGCTGGCGCCCTTCGGGCGCGATGCAACGCGGGATTTCACCGCGAGCTCCAAGGTCGAGACTCTGGAAGCCGGCTTCAACGCGCACGTCAACTCGCCGGGACTGCACCGGACCTGACCCTCCACCTGACCATCGTTCTACCCCCCCGAGTACCCGGCCACAACGGGGGTCCGGTTCAACGGGCCGGCGGTCTCCCGGCCGCGGCAACCGGCGAATCCCCTTAGCCCGGCCGGGACGCGGCGTCCGTCGGCGCGTCGGCGAGGCGCCAGCGCCGGTGCATCCAGAGGTACAGCTCGGGCCGCCGCCGCACGTGGGACGCGAGCACGTCGCTGCACCGCTGGGTCAGCACCTGGATCGCGTCGGCCCGCCGGGGGTCGGGCGTCTCGACCGGGGGCTCGTAGACCACGCGGTAGCGCCCGCCCTCGACCGGCAGCGTGAACACCGGAATCACCGGCGCCCCCGTGCGCAGGGCCAGGGCGGCGACGGCCGACGTCGTCGCGGCGGGCCGGCCGAGGAAGTCCACCGGCACCGCGCTGCGGTCCTGCATGTGCTGGTCGACCATCATGCCCACCGGGCGGCCCTCGCGGAGACCGCGCAGCAGCCCCCGCACCGCCCCCTGCCGCGAGACCACCCGGGTCCCGACCCGCGTCCGCACCCGTTCGATCATCGCCTCGAGCCGCGGATTGTCCAACGTGCGGGCCACCATCACGATCGGCTCGAACCGAACCGCGTGGGCCATGACGTGCAGCTCCCAGAACCCGAAGTGCCCCGTGAAGAGCATCGCGCCGCGACCCCGCGCCATCGCCCGCTCCACGTGCTCGGCCCCCTCGAACTCGACCAGCGCCATCATGTCCTCGACGCGCATCGCGTCGAACCGCAGCAGCTCGATCACGTGGCGGCCGACGCTGGCGAAGGCGCTCGCCACCACCGCGGCGCGCTCGTCGTCGGTCCGTTCCGGCAGGGCCGCCCGCAGGTTGGCCGACGCCGTGTTCCGCCGGCGGTGGTCCCAACGGTGGAACAGCCGTCCCAGCCCGCCGCCCAGCGCCGCCCCCCAGCCGCGGGGCGCCGCCCGCACCGCCGACTGCACCGCGCGCACCGCCAGGTACTCGGCGGCATGGCGGACCGGCCGGGACCGCCGCGGCGTTCCCGCCGTCACCGCGACGCGCTCCGCTCGGCCGCGAGACGCCCGGCGATGAAGGCCCGGAACGGCGCTTCCGGCGTCACCACGCAGGTCAGGGGCATCGTCGCCAGGACCGGGTCGAACGGCAGCCACGGCTCGAGGCGCACGAAGTCCTTGTCGGTCGTCACGATCGCCTCCGCCCCCGCGCGCCGGGCCTCGGCCGCGATTCGGTCGGCGTCGCGCCGCCCGTACCGGTGATGGTCGGCAAAGGTCATCGTGCGAGCGACGTCGAACCCCGCCGCGCACAGGTCGTCGAAGAACCGCCCGGGGCGGGCGATGCCGGCCACGGCGGCGACCCGCGACCCCGGCGCGAGGCCCTCGCCCTCCCCGTCCGGCCGGCGCACGCGGACCGGGCCGGTCCGGCGCTTCACGTGGAACAGGCGGGCCGGCTGCAGCTCGGTCTCCACCCGAGCCCGGCCGTCCGCCGTCAAGTCGACCAGAAGCAGCCCGTCGGCCCGGCGCGCCGTCTCCGGCCGCTCGCGCAGATGCAACTCGTCCTCCACCCGAGCCCGGCCGTCCGCCGTCACGTCGACCAGGAGCACGGCATCGGCCCGGCGCGCCGTCTCCAGTCGCTCGCGCAGCCGCCCCGCCGGCAGCACCCGCGGGTCGTCGAGATCCGCGGCCGAGAGCAGGACCAGGTCGGTGCCCCGTTCCAGTTGCAGGTGCTGGAACCCGTCGTCGAGCACGTGCACGGTGGCCCCGAGTCCGGCCTCGGCGAGGCGGCCCGCGAGATGGCGGTCCTCCGCGACCACCACGGCGACGCCGTCGAGAGACCGGGCAAGCATCCATGGCTCGTCGCCGGCGACGGCGAGGCTGCCCACGGTCCGCTCGAAGTCGCGTATCACCGCCGCCCCCTCGACCGGATCGGCGCGCCGGTAGCCGCGGCTGAGGATGGCGGGCCGCTCCCCCATCTCCACCAGCATACGGGCCAGCGCGGCGGCGAACGGGGTCTTGCCGCTGCCGCCGGCGGCGAGGGCCCCCACGCTGACCACCGGCCTCGCGAGCCGACGGCGGGCCTCGGGGCGCCGCGCGTACCACTGCCGGCGCCGCCAAGCGGCTTCGTCGTAGAGACGGCTGAGCCGTCGCAACAGGGTCCTGTCCTCGTCAGCGCGGCCCCGCAACCGACACTCCCGGCGACGCGGGGACGCGGGGCGGCGGCAGCACCGCCGCGATCTCGTCGAGGCTTCGCGAGGCGGCGCCCCGGTTCGCCTCGACCAGCGACCGGGCGGCGGTCCCGAGCGTGGCGCGTCGGCGCGGGTCGGCCAGCAGCTCGGCCAGCACCGGTGCCAGCTCGCCGACCGACGCGACCCGGCGGGCGGCCCGGTTGGCGAGGAACAGCTCGGCGATCTCGGCGAAGTTCTCCATGTGCGGCCCGAACACCACCGGCCTGCCCCACGCCGCCGGCTCGATCACGTTGTGCCCGCCCGCCGGCACCAGGCTCCCCCCGACGAAGACGACGGTGGCCACCCGGAACAGCGCCGGCAGCTCGCCCACCGTGTCGAGCACGACGACGTCGGCC
>JAJEFC010000429.1 GCA_022820675.1 Vicinamibacteria bacterium
CAGGACCTGGCCCCGCTCGAGGAGCTGGAGCGGCTGCGGGCCGAGTTCCTGTCCATGGTGAGCCACGAGCTGCGGACGCCGCTGACCTCCATCATCGGCGCGACCACCACCCTGCTGCGGGCCTCCCCGGGGCTCGACCCGGCCGAGATGCACGAGTTCTTCCGGATCATCGACCAGCAGGCCGGCCACATGCGCGGCCTGCTCGCCGATCTCCTCGACCAGGGGCGCATCGAGACGGGCACGGTGTCGGTCGCGTGCGAGCCGGCGGAGGTGGCCGGTCTGGTGGAACAGGCCAGGAGCACCTTCCAGGGCGGCGGCGGCACGCACGCCCTGAGCATCGACCTGCCGGACGACCTGCCGCGGGTCATGGCCGACCCGGGGCGCATCGTTCAGGTCCTCAACAACCTCTTCTCGAACGCGGCGCGGCACGCTCCCGAGTCGTCGCCCATCCGGGTCGCGGCGGAGCGAGACGGCGTGCACGTGGCGATCTCCGTGTCCGACGAAGGGGGCGGCGTGCCGCCCGAGCGGCTGCCGCACCTGTTCAGCAAGCACGCCGGCGCGGTCGCCGACGGCGGACCCCGGGCTCGGCGGTACGGACTGGGCCTGGCCATCTGCAAGGGACTGGTGGAGGCGCATGGGGGCCGAATCTGGGCCGAGACCGGCGGGACGGGGCGCGGCACGCGGTTCACCTTCACGGTGCCGGTCGCCGGCGACCCCGGCGACGGCGGCCCGGACGCCGCCCCGAGCGGCCGTCGCCCGCCTCGGAAGGGCGTGGAGCCGACGCGCATCCTCGTGGTCGACGACGACCCGCAGACGTTGCGGCACGTCCGGAACGCGCTCACCGAGGCGGACTATGCCCCGATCGTGACGGGCGATCCCGGGGAGCTGCCCGAGCTCGTGAGGACGCACAGGCCCCGGCTGGTCCTGCTGGACCTGGTGCTGCCGGGGACCGACGGCATCCGTCTGATGGAGGGCGTGCACGAGCTGGAGGACCTGCCGGTCATCTTCATCTCGGCCTACGGCCGGGACGAGACCATCGTCAAGGCGCTGGACGCGGGGGCCGCCGACTACATCGTCAAGCCTTTCTCGCCCTCGGAGCTGACGGCGCGAGTGCGGGCGGCCCTGCGCCGGCGGGCCGGGCCGGTACCGTTCCGGCTGGGGGAGCTGGCGATCAACTACGAGGAGCGCCGGGTCACCGTGGCCGGCCGTCCCGTCGCGTTGACGGTCACCGAGTTCGACGTGCTCGTCGTGCTCTCGCGCAACGCCGGACGCGCCGTGACCTTCGATGCGCTGCTGCGGCAGGCGTGGGGCGTACGGGGCCGCGGCTCGGGAAACACGAAGAAGGTGCGCGCCATCGTGAAGAGCCTTCGCCGCAAGCTCGGCGACGACGCGTCCAACCCGGCCTACGTGCGCAACGAGCGCGGCGTGGGCTACCGCATGCCCCGACCGGGCGAGGGGTGACCCCCGCTGCTGGACGGCTCCCGCGAGCGCCTCCGGCATGTCCCGACCGGGCGAGGGGTGACCCCTTCAACCTCTGGGCGGAGCCTGTCCGATCGGGAGGGCTTCGTCCGAGCGGTTCGGCCACGGCAGGTCCTCCGGCCAGTTGTCCGACAGGTAGCGGAGGGCCCTGTCTATCCTCCGGGCCGTTATCGTGCTGCCGCGGCGCAGCCGGACGATGGTGTCGCCGCTCCCGGTCGCCAGGCGGGAGACGGTTCCCGCGCTCCGGCCGGTGTGCTCGGCGAAGAGCTCGACCAGGGCGACGAGGTAGGCGGCGGTCCTGTCCAACGGGGCCGTCCCGGTCGCCGCCGATGCTCGCGAGGCGCCGCGTCGGGCGGCCCGCGCCCCGCCTGCCAACACCGACTCCAGGTCGCCTCGCTTCGTGTCGAGGGCGGCTCCGACGAGGGTCGGGAGCTCGGCCAATCGGCGGTCGAGCTGGTCCAGACGCCGCTCCAGAGCGATCCGGTCGGCGGTGAGCTGCCGTTCGATGCGATGCAGGCGGACGACCACGTCCTCGTCCATGATTGCCTCACAGCCGGCGGAGAGGCGACGACTCGCGGATCCTCGGAGAGCGCTCCGGTCGATCCCCGGTCGTCTTCGAGCCGCAACGTCCGGACACCAGTCGAATCTCCTCGAAACGTCGCCGGGCGCAACCCGCCGGCTTCTGGATGCGACGCGAACGCGCGCGGGCCGACCCTGCAACGTGCGCGCGCCGTCGAATGCCGCCTTGGAGAATGGTGGCACAAAAACTGTGATATTTGGGCGACTGCGTGAATCAAAATGGCAGCAATTGTGCGAATGCGAAAGAAACTCCGCGACGTCGGCCGCGCATAGCGCGGCGTTTGCAGAATCGCGGCACCCTCAGCCGCCTGTACCTCGACACGCTGTCCGGCAAGACCCGGCGCAGGCCGGAGGCGCTACGAGGTCGGCGGGCGTGTCCTCAGCGGTCCGGCCGTTTGGCCATGCGGTAGCCGACGCCGCGCTCGTTGAAGATGTAGGCGGGGCTGGCCGCGCTGTCGCCGAGCTTGCGGCGGAGGTTGCGGACGAAGATGCGCACCAGGTTGGCGTCGGCGTTCTCGCGCTTGGCCCAGACCCGGCGCAGCAGCGTGTCGAAGGTCACGACCCGTCCCGCGTCGAGCGAGAGCACGCGCAGCAGCTCGTACTCCGTGGCCGTGAGCTCGACCGCCTTCCCGTCGACCGTCAGCCGGCGCTGCTCGTAGTCGATGGCGAGCGCTCCGAGCACGAACGGCTCGGGGGCCTCGTGCCGTCTGAGGGCCGCCCGCACCCGCGCCACCAGCTCCGTCGGCGAGAAGGGCTTGACGATGTAGTCGGCCGCGCCCGACTCGAGCGCCTTCGCGACCGTCTCGTCGCGGCCGTAGCCGGAGATGAAGATGACCGGCAGGTCGGCGAGCTCGGGGACCTGCTGCATCAGGTCGATGCCGTCGACGTCGGGCAGCACCAGGTCGAGCAGCACCAGGCGCGGCCTCTCGGTCCGGATGATGCGCGGCAGGTCCTTCGGCACGCCGGTCACGAGCGGGGCGTAGCCGGCCTTCGAGAGCGCGTCGCGCACCACGCGCAGGAACCGCGGGTCGTCGTCGACGACAAGGATGCGCGACGGCTCGCCGCGCTCGGCGGCCGGCCGCGGGCCGGCGG
>JAJEFC010000349.1 GCA_022820675.1 Vicinamibacteria bacterium
CGGCTGTTCGCCACCGAGCCCGGCCCCGGCCGCCGGGGCGCCGGCTGCGCCCGGTGCCACGCCGGCGACGCGCAGATCAGCCTCGCGCCGCGCAACATCGGCCTCGACGAGCTCGACGGGAATCTCGAAGAGAGCTTCGAAGCGCTGCACCGCGTGGGCGGGGGCGACCCCGGCGGGTACGACGCCGGCGCCGGCGACGGCCGCTTCAAGGCCCCGTCCCTGCGCAACGTGGCCATCCGCCCGCCTTACATGCACGACGGCCGCTTCGAGACGCTGCGCGAGGTCATCGGGCACTACGACGCCGAGGTGGCGCCGCACCCGTTCCTCGACATGAACCTGCTCGACCGCCGCCTCGTCGTCACCGGCGGGCCCGTCCGGCCCATCCGCCTCGGCCTCACCGACGGCGAGACCGCCGACCTGATCGCCTTCCTCGAGACGCTCACCGACCCCGCCTTCCTCGCCGACCCCCGGTTCTCCGACCCGTTCCTGCCGCCCGCCGGGCAGGGCCGGCGCTGACGACAACGGCCCCGAACCAGCCGGGCGTCCGGCTCCGCCACGGGGGCCGACGGGCCGACGCGCGACTTGCAGGCCGCGGATCGCGGCGCCACACCCACATCCGCAGTCCGATCCTCACTCCTCGTCGCCGTCGAGCATCTGACGCAGCGCCTCGGCATGGGTGGCGAGGAACAGGCGGTCCTTGGGCCGGTTGGCGGCGGCCTTCGACCGGATGATGTGGCTGAGACGGGCGACCGGCAGCTCCTCCCCCTCGACCAGGAACACGCGGCGCTCGTCCCACACCGACTCGAACTCGAAGGCGGTCATCACCAACGAGAAATCGACGGCGAGCTCGTCCTGGCCGGTGGCGGTGACGGATGCCCGCCGCTGGATCACCGCCGCGGCAAGGGCGCGGTCCCGCGGGACATCGAGGGGCTCTCCAGCGGCTTCGAGAGACAAGCCGATCTCGTCGCACGCACGCCAGGCTTCCAGGAGATTGTCGGGAGAGGGCGGGAGGAACAGGTCGTATCGAGCGTGGTGAACAGGGCCGAGGCGTCCCGGGCATGGAAGTTGGCGCCCCACACCCCGATCAGCACGAACCTGACGCCCCGCCGGTTGAGGGCCCCGACCAGCGCCGGGAACGAGGCCAGGTCGGTACTCACCGTATGCGCTTCGCGCCGGCGCGCACCCGCATCGCGGCCTCGTACTGGCGAAGCACCCAGGACTTGTCGGCGCCGGTGCGGTTGCCGGGCAGCTTCTCGACCCGGTCGACCGCCCGCAGGTAATCGGCCGACAACGGCCTGAACTCCGAGCGTTGCACGTCGCGAACCAGCGCGTCGAGAATCGCGCGGGCGGAATCGCGCGAGCGGGATCGGGGGGTCATTTCATGTCGATGTACTTCACCGGGACCAGACGGTGCTCGAGCATGTCCACCGCCGCCTGCGCCTGCTCGAGAATGACGTAGCCCAGGAGAGGCTCGTACTCCGCGTTCTCCTCCGGCTTCATGTCCACGAAGATCGCCTCGTTGGAGACCGGACGGAACCCCTCGATCTTCACTTCCACAGGCCAGCACGCCTCTCCCCGCACGACCTCCCGATTGGCCATCTGAAGCTCGACGGCCTCGGACCGCTTGAACCGGCCGAGCCTCTCCTTCCACGCCGCGGGCAGGATCAGCGCCCCTGCGCCGGTGTCGACGAACATCCCGCATTCGATGGACTTGTCCTCGTCGAACAGGTTGGTGACCCTGGTCTGTACGACGATGCGTCCCATGCCGCTTCCTTCCCCTCCGTCGTCCCCCGCGCGTCGTCGATTCATCGGCGAGGCCCGATTCCGCCACTTCTTGCGCGGTACCGACCTGTAGGAGCCATCGTACCACCCGTGCGCCACGAGGCGGGACAGCAACGGATGATTCACGCTGTGAATGACAATCATTCACGTCGTGAATGACTATCCGCCTCGGCCTTTGCCCGACCCGGAGACGCGGGGAAACCAGCGCGGCACTTTCCGGCAGTACGCGTCGAATCGCGCGCCGAACGTCCGCCGCAGGTCAGGCTCCTCCTTCATGACGACGAACGCCGTGAGCCAGAGCCGTTACGTCATCGCATACCCCAAGAGCGCCCAGCTCTCGAAGAACGGCGCCTCGCCGAGGAGGATCATCACCACGCCGAGCAGCAGCGGATGCCGGGTGAGGGCGTACCATCCATCCGTGACCAGGACGGCCGGCTTCCCGCCCGGAATCGCCGACGTCCGGCTCCGCAGGAGTCGCGCGGCTGACCACACGTAGAGGTAGATGCCGCAACCTGCCAGCGCCACCCCCAGCCAACGGGCGTGGCCGACGTCCGTCCCGAGCATCGAGAGGCCCGCGGTGCGCCGGAGGATCAGGGCCGGCAGGCCGACCGTGAACACGCCGTGCAGCACGCTCGCAGCGAGGAAGGTCCTGAAGACGGGGCCGAGCACCATCGGTCTGTCTCCGCGCGGGGCCGAAAGCAGGCCCGTCGCGCCCTTCGACGGCCATCGTACCCCGAGCGCCCGCGGGCGAGCCGGGGGACCGCCCCACCACCGGCGACCCGTTGAATTCGGTATAGACTTTTCACCGGAAACGGATCGCACAACCGGGCTCGATCCCCGCCGCGGTCGGGGCGAGCCTTGCGAGGAGCATGCAATGACACTGCACGACGTCGATCGTCCGGCCCGCCGCGCCCTTCGTCCCCTGGCCTTCGCCGCGCTCGCCCTGCTCGTGGCCGCTCCCGGCTCCGCCAACGACTGGACGCAGTGGCGCGGCGAGGACCGGCGCGGGGAGTGGACCGAGACCGGCATCGTCGAGGCGCTGCCCGACGAGCTGAAGGTGGCGTGGCGGGTGCCCATCAACTCGGGCTACTCCGGCGCGGCGGTGGCCGACGGGCGCGTCTTCATCACCGACTGGAGCGAGGACCCCGAGTCGCGGACGATGGACGGCACCGAGCGGGCTCTCGCCCTCGACGAGGAGACCGGCGAGGTGCTGTGGGTGCAGGAGTGGCCCACCACCTACCGCATGCTGATGTTCTCCTACGCCATCGGCCCGCGCGCCACCCCGACCGTCGACGGCGACCGCGTGTACGTCGTCGGCGCCGCCGGCGACCTCTACTGCCTCGACGTCGAGACCGGCGACGTCCTGTGGGAGAAGCACTACATCGCCGACTACGACAGCTTCATCCCGACCTGGGGGGTGGCCAGCGCGCCCATCGTCGACGGCGACCGGCTGATCACGGTGGTCGGCGGCGAGCCCGGCGGCCTCGTGATGGCGTGGGACAAGCGGACCGGCGAGGAGATCTGGCGCGCCCTCGACGTCGTCGGCGAGATGGGCTACGGCCAGCCCATCATCATCGAGGCGGGCGGCGCCCGGCAGCTCATCATCTGGCACGCGGCGGCCCTGGTGTCGCTGAACCCCGAGACCGGCGAGGTCTACTGGGACGAGGAGTGGGAGGCCGGGGCCGGCATGTCCGTCGCGACCCCCGTGGTCAGCGGCAACTACCTGCTGGTGTCGCAGTTCTACCGCGGCTCGATGATGATGCAGCTCAACCAGGACCGGCCCGACGCCACCCTGCTGTGGCGGGGCCGGAGCCGCAGCGAGATGCCGGGCGAGACCGACGGGCTCCACGCCCTGATCACGACGCCGCTCATCGAGGGCGACTACTTCTACGGCGTCGGCAGCTACGGCGAGCTGCGGGGGCTCGACGCCCGCACCGGCGAGCGGCTGTGGATGAGCGACGAGATGACCGCGCAGGCCCGCTGGGGCACCGCGTTCATGGTGAAGCAGGGCGACCGCTACTTCGTGGTGAACGACGACGGGTTCCTCATCCTCGCGCAGTTCACGCCGGAGGGCTACGTCGAGCAGGGCCGCATCAAGCTCATCGAGGCGACCAGCGACGCCGCGTTCGGCCCCACCCGGCGTTTCGCCCGGCCGGTCAACTGGTCGCACCCGGCCTACGCCAACGGCCACATCGTGCACCGGAACGACAACGAGATCATCCGCGTGTCGCTGCGCGCGGCGGACTACCGGGACTAGCCGCAAGCGAAGACGGATTCGAGCGGAGTGCGCCGGCCCCGGCGTGATGCGGGGCCGGTTTCGGCCGGCCGGGACCGGCGAGAGAGTCGAGGGGGTCGAGATGCTCGCTTCACGCTTCGGAACCGTCGCTCGCGTTCTGTCGCTCGCCGTGGTCCTGCTCGCGTCGCCCGGAGGGACGGCCCTGGGCCAGGACGCCGGCATCGCCCCCGTCACCGACGCCATCCTGCAGGACCCGCCCGCCGGCGACTGGCTGATGTGGCGGCGCACCCTCGACGGCTGGGGCTACAGCCCCCTCGACCAGATCGACCGCGGCAACGTCGGCGACCTCCAGATGGTGTGGTCGCGCGGCCTCGGGCCCGGCCTGCAGCAGGGCACGCCCCTCGTCCACGACGGCGTGATGTACATGCCGAACCCGCGCGACGTCATCCAGGCCATCGACGCCGCCACCGGCGACCTCCGCTGGGAGTACCGGCGCGACCTGCCCGACGACCTCCGCGACTACATGCTCGGCGCCCTCACCGACCTCAACCGGAACCTCGCCATCTACGGCACGCACATCATCGACACCAGCGGCGACGACTACGTCTTCGCCCTCGACGCGGCGACCGGCGAGCTGGCGTGGGAGACGGAGATCCTCGACTACCGCGTGAACCCCGCCAACCAGAGCTCGGGCCCCATCATCGCCGACGGCAAGATCGTCTCGGGCCGCGGCTGCACCCCGCGGGGCGGGCCGAACGCCTGCGTCATCGTCGCCCACGACGCGGTGACCGGCGAGGAGCTGTGGCGGCGGCGGACCATCCCCGCCCCCGGCGAGCCCGGCGACGAGACCTGGGGCGGGGTGCCGTTCGAGGAGCGCAAGCACGTCGGCGCGTGGATGGTGCCGAGCTACGACCCCGAGCTGAACCTCGTCTACATCGGCACCTCGGTGACCTCGCCGGCCCCCAAGTTCCTCATCGGCGGCGCCGACCTGCAGCACCTCTACCACAACTCGACCCTCGCCCTCGACGCCGACACCGGCGAGATCGTCTGGTACTACCAGCACCTCAACGACAGTTGGGACCTCGACCACCCCTTCGAGCGCATCCTCGTCGACACCGCCGTCAGCCCCGATCCCACCGCGGTCGAGTGGATCAACCCGCGGCTCCAGCCCGGCGAGGTGCGGCGGGTCATGACCGGCATCCCCGGCAAGACCGGCATCGTCTACACCCTCGACCGCGCGACGGGCGAGTTCCTGTGGGCGCGGCCGACGGTGGCCCAGAACGTGGTGGGCGGCATAGACGGCGCGACCGGCGCCGTCTCCGAGAACCAGGAGGTCGTGTTCCGCCGCGAGGGCCAGGAGGTCTTCGCGTGCCCCACCCTCACCGGCGGCAAGGACTGGGAGCCGGGCGCCTACAGCCCCCTCACCAACGCCATGTACTTCCCCCTGCGCAACGCCTGCGCGCGCATCATGGCCACCAACGACGGCTCGCTCTACGGCCTCGGCGTCCGCACCGAGATCGCCCCCGGCACCGACCAGGTCGGCACCGTCCAGGCCATCTCCGCCGAGACCGGCGAGCTGCTGTGGATCCACGAGCAGCGCGCCGCCACCAGCTCGCTCATGGCCACCGGAGGCGGCCTCGTCTTCGGCGGCGACTACAACGGCCGCTTCCGCGCCCTCGACCACGAGACCGGCGAGGTCCTCTGGGAGATCAACATCGGCTCGCCGGTCACCGGCTTCCCCGTCACCTACGCCCACGAAGGCCGCCAGTACGTCGCCGTCAGCACCGGCCGCTCGCTGACCTCGGGCGCCTTCAACCGCCTGACCCCGGAGCTGCGCCCCAGCAACGGCAACACGCTGTTCGTGTTCGCGCTGGCTGAATAGGGAGGAGCACCGCGAGGAGCACCGCCCGGCGGCCTGTGACGCGAAACGTCAGCGAAGAGTAAGAGCGGTGGCGGACTTCCCGGTCACGCTCGGTCTGATCTTCGTCGCTCTGGTCATCGCCCGCTGGCGGTTTCATGAGCGTCTACCGGCGGCCGCAGTCGGGGTGATTGACTTCGCGATGCTCATCGCGGCCGCCCTCGGTCTGACCGCCGCCGTCCTCTTCACGTCCCTCCAACTGTTCGACTATCGCCCCCCGGAGTCTGCGATCGTCCCGATCTACCTCGGCATGTGCTTCCTGGTTTGGTCGGCGATGCGCTCGGTGGGGGGACGCGCGCCGGCGCCGGTTCCAGAGATTGACGACGAGCCCGAGGTGGACCGTTCGGATTGGCCGACATCCGGGCCCATCGGCCGCCTCGGACGCCATGGTCTCGCGGCGACGTTCCACTCGACGCAGCTGTTGTGCCTTCTCAATCCGTTCCAGCTCGCGGAGCTGGTTCAGCAGGTCGCCGGCAACGCGAACCTGGTCGCACGCGAGAAGCGCAGCGGCGATGACGGTCGGGCGTACGAAACGCGGGCCGTCTACACGTTGCCCTTCGACGGGGAGTGGCTGGTGGCCAACGGCGGCGCGGCGCCGAAGACATCGCACTCGTGGGACATCCTGGGACAGCGATTCGCGCTCGATTTCGTCCAGGCGAACGAGGCCTTCGAGACCCACTCCGGCCGGGGAACGAGAGCGGAAGACTACTTCTGCTACGGCTGCAAGATTCGGGCGGCGGCCGACGGTACCGTGGTCCGCGTGGAAGATCGGGTGCGTCAGGCGTTCCTCGGTTGGGGCGTCTGCGACTTCACGGCGCGCAGCTTCGTCGGCAATCACGTGCTCGTCGAGCACGCCGCGGGAGAGTTCGGGTTGTATGCTCACCTCGTCCGCGGCAGCGTCGCCGTCGCGCCCGGCGAACGCGTGACCCGCGGCCAGGTGCTCGGGTGCTGCGGTCACACGGGGCACAGCACCGAGCCGCATCTGCACTTCCACCTGCAGGATTCGAGCGGCCTGTGGGAGGGCATGGGCCTGCCGGTACGTTTCTCCAAGGTTGTCGTGGATGGCACGCCGGCCGACGGCGTGCTGCTGACGGTCGGGAACCGCGTGCGGGCCGCGAACGGAACCGGAACTTGACGGGGTCGCGGCGGGCGAACGGAAGCACGGCGAATCGCCGAATCTCACCGTCGAGAACTGCGACTATCCTCAGGCCATGAAGACCGTGGTCTCGATCCCGGACGAGATCTCCGAGAAGGTGGGAACGACTGGCGGAGCGCGAGCGGCGCTCGCGGAGCGAGGTGCACGCGGCCGCGCTCCGGGAGTACGTGGCGCGCCACGGCGCCGGACGGAATCACCGACGCATCAACCGAGCATGCGATCTGGTCGGCACCGCACGGAATGAGTTCCGGCCGCCGCCGCGCGCCGCGCCTTCGAGAAGGTCGAGTGGTGACGGGGCGAGGTCCGGTGGGCTCGGTCAAGCTACGCCGACAACGACATCCACGGCTGCTCCCGCGGCATGTCGCCGCGGTACTGGACCTGGTGGGCGCCGCCATCGGACGCCGCTTCCAGGTCGCTGACGAACGGCCGCAGCTCGGAGGGAAACTCGATCCGTCGCCGACGGGTCAGCTCCCAAGCCACCGCGAGTCGGACCAGGAGGCTGGTCGTCGGGGAGACGGTTCGCCGGCCGGTCTCCAGCCGCGACAGGTGTTCCGCCGTCATCCCGAGCTGTCGCGCGAACGCCCTCCCGCTCATCCCGAGCTCTTTCCGCAAGAATCTGATCTCGGGTCCCGCCAGCGCGGCCGGCTTGCTGATCAGCGCGTTGACGAGAAGCCCGTGAAGCTGTTCCGCTTTCGGGATCTCGACCTCCTGGTGCCCGTTGCCGCATTCCCAGACCGGCACGTCGACCAGCTTCACGTTGTCCAGACCCGATTCCGGGTAGTCGGTCGTCGCGCGGGCGAGCCGCTGTGCTTCCCCGCATTCGGTGCATCGTCGAGGCGGTCGTTCGCTCGCCATGCTCAGAACCCCGCGATGGATCGTGATGCGGGCGGGTTCTCCCGTCAAGACGCCCACGACGGCGGCCCCGATTGGGAACGGGCAGAACCGTGATCGCCCCCGGCACCGACCAGGTCGGCACCGTCCGGGCGATCTAGGCCGGGGCCGGCGAGCTGCTGTGGATGCACGAGCCGCGCGCGCCCATATCGCCCTCGAGTGGGTGTACGGCCGCGAGGACGCCGCGCCCGCCCCAATTCGAGCCCCCGGTCGGCGGCCCCCCAACCAACGCGCCGGCTCCGGCTGCCGGCGTACATCGCCCGTGCAGTCGCGGTTGACGCGCCGGCGGCGACCACGGTTGAATGGTCACATGGAGATCCCCATCGACCGGGGCGCCATCATCGCGGCCGACATCGAGGCGAGTTGAGGCGGTGGTCGCATGGAGATCGCCAACCCCATCTACGACGCCGCCTTCAAGTACCTCATGCAGGACGACCGGGCGGCCCGCCTGCTGGTCGGCCGGATCGCCGAGATGGAGGTCGAAACGCTCGAGCTGCGCCCGCAGGAGCGCGCGACACCCCGCGACGGGGAACGCGCGGAGAGCGGGGCCGCCGCGCCGCCGCCGCTGGCCCTGTTCCGGATGGACTTCGCGGCCCGGGTGCGGACGGCCGAGGGCCGCGGCCGGACCGTGCTGATCGAGATCCAGAAGACCAACGCGCCCACCGCCGTCGAGCGCTTCCGCGCCTATCTGGGCCAGCAGCTCTGCAGCCCCGACAATGTCGTCGTGCACCCGTCCGGACGGCGCGAGGCGGTGCCCATCGTCACCATCTACCTGTTGGGCTACGACCTGGGCGTGTCTGACGAGGCGGTGCTGGACGTGTGCCCGCGCGTGACGGCGCGGCGCACGAGGGCCGCCCTCGACGCGGACCATCCGTTCGTCGCGGGCATCCACCACCGCAGCCACATCGTGCAGATCCCGCGGCTGCGGGGCCGGCGGCGGGACGAGCTGGAGCGGATTCTGTCGATCTTCGACCAGGGCGCGACGCCGGTCGCGCGCGGCGGGGCGCACGTGCTGAGCATCGACGAATCGGCCTATCCGCAGGAGTACGGGTTCGTGCTGCGGCAGCTCCAGCGAGCGGCGGCCGAGGAGGACGTTCGGCGCTTCATGGACGGCGAGGACCAGTTGCTGCTCGACTCCGTCTCGTTGGGCATGCAGGCGGAGTACGAACGGCGGCGGGCCGAACGGGCGGAGCGGCAGAAGGCTCAGGCGGAGCAGGCGCTGTCGCGGTCCATCCGCCATCTGCACAGCCTGGGTCAGGACGCGGAGGCGATCGCGCGGGCGCTGTCCCTCGACCCGGAGCAGGTGCGGCGGGTGCTGACCGGCGAGTGAGGCCGACTGCACGGCGGCCGCGGCACCATGACGAGACGCAAGCTTCCCATCGGCATCCAGACCTTCCGCACGCTTCGGGAGCAGGGCTGCTACTACGTCGACAAGACCGGCTACGCGAAGCGCCTGGCGGACGAGGGAGGCCGCTATTTCCTCTCGCGGCCCCGGCGGTTCGGCAAGAGCCTGTTCCTCGACACGCTGAAGGAGCTGTTCGAGGGCAGCGAGCCGCTGTTCCGCGGCCTGGCCGTCCACGACGGGTGGGACTGGTCGGTCAGCCACGCGGTGATCCGCCTGAGCTTCGGGGCCGGCGACTTCACGCAGCCGGACTATCTGCAAGAAGACCTCGCGGATCAACTGGAGGCCCACGAGGAACGCGCCGGCGTCCCGGTGCGGACGGCCAGCGCGCCGGTACGCCTGCGGCGTCTGATCACGGCGTTGCACGAGCGCACCGGCCGGAGCGTGGTGGTCCTGGTGGACGAGTACGACAAGCCGATCCTCGACGCCCTCGAGGAACCCGAGCTCGCCCGCCGCAACCGCAACCTGCTGCGCGGGCTCTACGGGACGATCAAGGACTGTGACGCGCACGTCCGGTTCAGCTTCCTCACCGGCGTCAGCCGCTTCTCGAAGGCGGGCATGTTCTCGGGCCTCAACAGCCCCGAAGACCTGACCCTGAACCCGTCCTGCTCCGCCCTCTGCGGCTATACCGAGGAGGACCTGGATGCCGTGTTCGCGCCCGAGCTGCCCGGTCTCGACCGCGCGCGGATCCGGCGCTGGTACGACGGCTACAACTGGCTGGGGAAGGAGAGCGTCTACAACCCGTACGACGTGCTCCTGCTGTTCCGCCGGCGCGAGTTCGAGGCCCACTGGTTCGAGACCGGCACGCCGGCCTTCCTGGTGAACACGCTGCGGGAGCGCCGGGTGAGCTCGCTCGATCTGGAGGCGATGACCGGCGACCGCTCGCTGCTGTCGAAGTTCGACGTGGGCGACGTCGGCACCGAGGCGCTGCTCTTCCAGTCGGGCTATCTGACCATCAAGGGGGTCGAGCGGGACGCGGGAGGCATGGCCCGCTACCGCCTGGGCTATCCGAACCAGGAGGTGCGCCAGAGCCTGAACGAGAGCCTGCTGGACGCCCTGGTTCCGAACGCCTCGGCGCAGCTCTCGAGCGGCGCGCGGTTCCGGGAGCTGCTCGGGACGAACGACTTCGACGGCCTGCGAGACCTCATCCAGGCCCATTTCGACGGCATTCCGCATCAGTGGCACGTGCGGAACGACATCGCCGACTACGAGGGCTATTACGCCAGCGTGTTCTACTCGTGCCTCGCCGCCCTCGGGTTCGACGTGATGGCCGAGGACAGCAGCGCCCGCGGGCGGGCGGACCTGACGCTGCGCTTCGGCGGCTCGGTGTACGTCTTCGAGCTCAAGGTGACGGAGCTGGCGGGCGCCGGTTCGGCGCTGGCGCAGTTGAAGGCCAGGGGCTACGCGGACAAGTATCGTGGCCGCGGCGCGCCCATCCACCTCGTCGGCATCGAGTTCAGCCGCGAGACGCGGACCCTGGCGGGGTTCGACGTGGAGTCGGCCTGAAGCCGCCCGGCGATTCGCGGGCGTGTGCGGGTCGCCCGCGTAGACGTGCGGTTGCGGCTTCAGGCGGCCCCAATGGACCAGACTGCACGTTGTCCCAGACCGACTCCCGCGGGATCCGCACGACGAGTTCGTTCTGGAGCTTGCCGTCGCCGCGGCTTGCCAGGCGATCGTCACGCACAACGTCCGGGATTTTCGAGGAGCGGCGGCGTTCGGTGTCCCGGTCGTCACGCCGGCCGTCTTTCTGCGCCTGATCGAGGAGGAATCATGAGCAGTCTCTCCGTTCGGCTGCCCGACTCTCTGCACGACAAGGTTCGGGAGTTGGCTCGCCGCGACGGCGTCTCGATCAACCAGTTCATCGCCACCGCAGTTGCCGAAAAGGCCTCGGCGCTGCTGACGGTCGAGTACCTGGAGCAGCGAGCCTGTCGCGCCGAACCGGATCTCCTCGCACGATTGTTGAGCCGAGTGCCCGACGTTCCCCCCCTGCCGGGCGACGCGTTGCCGTCCGAGAAGCGGCCTCCAGCGTCCCCGACCCCACCGAAGCTCCCGCGGGGAAGCGCCACGCGGCAGCGCAGAGCTTGAAAGCCGCTGAAGAACGTCGAGGACGGCGGCATGAAGACGGAGGATTCGATCCCGGGCGAGAATCCCGGGAAAGTGGAACGACGGGCTGAACCCGAGCTGCAGTCGTGTAGCGATCTGGACAGCGTCGCGCTGCGCAAGTGCGTGGCGCGCCAGACACCAGACGAAATCACCGAGGCCATGAATCGAGTACGCGATCGCGTCGGCAACGAACCGGACGAGTTCCTGGCCGTGGTGGCGCGCCGCGTCCTGGAACGCGTCGAGTGGTAGCGGTGGGCAGCAAGCGGGCGACGCGCGTGGAAGACTGGCATAATGCTCGGCAGGACACTTCGGGAGAGACAACGATGAACCAGTCACGGACAGCGTGGTGGGCGGTGCTCGCAGCGGTCGCGGGAGCCGTGGCGGCGGCGCCAGTAGAGAGCCTTGCCCAGGCGGCGGAGGAACCGTGGAGCGTGCCGCGCACGCCGGACGGACGGCCCGACCTGCAGGGCGTGTGGGCCAACAACACCGCCACTCCGCTGGAGCGCCCCGAGGCGCTGGGCGACAAGGCGGTGCTGACCGACGAGGAGCTGGCTCGGCTCGAGGCCCGCTACGCGGAGATCTTCGCGAGCGGCGAGAGCGACGCGGCGTTCGCCGACAGCGTGTTCACCGCCGCCCTCGGCGACGACGACTCTTTCTCGTCGCGGGACGCGGCCACCGGCAACTACAACCAGTTCTGGCTCGTCGACCGCGACTTCGACAACCGCACGTCGCTGGTCGTCGACCCGCCGGACGGCCGCCTGCCGCCCTTGACGCCGGACGCGCAACGGCACGTCGACGCGCGGGCCGCCCACCTCGCCGACAACCCGGCGTCGTCGTGGACCGACCGGCGACTGCAGGAGCGGTGCATCACCTTCGGCATGCCGAACCTGTTCGCGGGCTACAACACCTACTACCAGATCGTCCAGACCCCGGACCACGTGGTGTTCGTGCACGAGATGATCCACGACGCCCGCATTGTCCCCATCGACGCCGGCCCCCACGTCGACGACGCCATCCGCCAGTGGCACGGCGACTCGCGCGGCCACTGGGACGGCGACACGCTGGTCGTCGAGACCCGGAACTTCTCGGCCAAGAGCGACTCGCCGGCGGCGCTGTACGAGCGCATCCGCGGGTCGGCCGAGCAGCTCCGGCTCGTCGAGCGGTTCACGCGGGTCGGCCCCGACACGATCGAGCACGAGTTCACGGTCGACGATCCGGGCACCTACTCGGGCCCTTGGACGGCGATGATCCCGTTGACCCGGAAGGACGAGGCCATCTACGAGTACGCCTGCCACGAGGGCAACATCGGCATGGAGGGCATCCTCGCCGGCCACCGCGTGGAGGAGCAGGCCGGCGCGGCGTCCCGATAGCCCCGGCGGCAGTCCGCCCTGCGTTCCGACCGGCGATGCCGGGTGCCGCCCGCGGACTCCTGGTCGGGCATCGGCTCCAGTGACACCTTGCTGCCAAGAGAGATGGCGGTTATCATGAAAATTGCCATCTTTTTTGGCGCATGACCTGGATCCTGCGGCATCTCGACATCGAGCCACTCCTGGCCCGGCGCTCGGTGTTCCTGTTCGGCCCCCGCCAGACAGGGAAGAGCACGTACGTCCGGCGGCAGCTCGGCCGTACGGTCACGCAGACTTTCTCCCTCCTCGATCAGGGACTCCTCACGTCGGTCCTGGCCGATCCGACGCGCATTCGGCAGGAGATCGAGGCCCGCGGGCTGCGCGACACGGTCGTCTGCATCGACGAGATCCAGAAGTGCCCGCCGCTGATGGACGAGGTGCACCTGATGATCGAGGAGCGCGGCATCCGCTTCCTCCTCACCGGATCAAGCGCGCGGGCGCTCAAGCGCGCGGGCGTCAACATGCTCGGCGGGCGCGGGAGCGACCGCGTCATGCACCCGTTCACCTGGTTCGAGCTCGAGGACCGGTTCTCGCTCGACCGGGCGCTGAATCATGGGCTGCTGCCCCCCCACTACCTCTCCGACGACCCCGACGAGGGGCTCGCGTCGTACGTCGACCGCTATCTGACCGAGGAGATCGCCGCCGAGGGGCTCGCGCGCAACCTGCCGGGGTTCGCCCGCTTCCTGCAGACGGCGGCGGTCACCAACGCCCGCATGCTCAACTACTCGAACGTGGCCCGGGACGCCCAGGTGCCGCGCCAGACCGTGGTGCAGTGGTACGAGGTGCTGCGCGACACGCTGGTGGCGTTCGAGCTGCCGGCCTGGTCGCGCACGGTGCGGCGCAAGGCCGTCGAGACGGCCAAGTTCTACTTCTTCGACACCGGCGTCGTGCGGGCCCTGCGCCGGCTGCCGGCGGTGAGCGAGGCGTCGGCCGACTTCGGCGAGCTCTTCGAGCACTACGTGTTCCTGGAGCTCCGCGCCTGGATCGACTACCTGCGACCGCGCACCCCGCTCGCCTACTGGCGCTCGCGGGCGGGCCACGAGGTCGACTTCATCCTGGACGAGCGGGTCGCGATAGAGGCGAAGGCGACCCGCCGCGTTCAGCCCAAGCACCTGCGGGGGCTGCAGGCCCTCGCCGAGGAGGGGCTCGTCGAACGCTCGATCGTCGTCTGCCGCGAAGACCGCCCCCGCCGGGAGCGCGGCATCGAGATCTGGCCGCTCGAGTTCTTCCTCGGGGCGCTGTGGCAGGAGGGGCTGTGATTCGGCCGAGCGGTACGTCGAGCCGAACGGATGCTGCGGCCGTCGTTCGCGCGCGTCCGCGAGATTGGACGTGACGCCGTGTCGCGAAGCCCTTAGAATCATGTTCGCCGATTCGGACGTCCCGGTCGAGGGTTCGGCGGCTCGCCGGCGGGCGCTGCCGCCAGCAACGGACGACACGCAGTCAGAGGAGCACGACCATGGCGCAGGAACAGACCCCGGAACAGAACGTCGACCCGCGGAAGATCGACCCGCGCGTCTTCGACCTCTACGACGAGTACTGCCACGGCCGCATCACCCGGCGCGAGTTCCTCAACCGCGCCGCGGCGATGACCATCGGCGGCGTCTCGGCCCTGTGGATGGCGCAGGCCCTGCTGCCGCGCTACGCCGAGGCGCAGACCATCTCGTTCACCGACCCGCGGATGAAGGGGAACTACGTCGAGTACCCGTCGCCCGGCGGCACCTCGGGCGAGATGCGGGGCTACCTCGTGCAGCCGGCCGGGGACGGTCCGTTTCCGGCAGTGCTGATCATCCACGAGAACCGCGGCCTGAACCCGCACATCGAGGACGTCGCCCGCCGCGCCGCGGTGGCCGGGTTCCTCGCCCTCGCGCCGGACGGCCTGTCGCCGGTGGGCGGCTACCCCGGCAACGACGACGACGGCCGCGTCCTGCAGCGCGGCCTCGACCCCGACCAGCTCGACCAGGACATGATCAACAGCGCGCGCTTCCTCAAGGGGCACGCCCTGTCGAACGGCCGCCTCGGGTCGACCGGGTTCTGCTGGGGCGGGGGCATGACCAACCGCCTCGCGGTCGAGCTGGGCGCCGACCTCCAGGCCGGCGTGCCCTTCTACGGCGCCTCCGCCCCGACCGAGGGGGTGCCGAACATCCAGGCCGCCATGATGATCATCTACGCGAGCACCGACCCGCGCATCAACGCGATGTGGCCCGAGTACGAGGCGGCCCTGCAGGCGAACAACGTCGAGCACGAGATGCACATGTTCGAGGGCACCCTGCACGGCTTCCACAACAACTCGACCCCGCGCTACAACGAGGCGGCCGCCGCCCAGGCGTGGAACCTGACGGTGGGCTTCTTCCGCCGGCACCTCACCGCGTAGATCCCTCCCGCCGGACGTCAACGGCCGGTTCCCGACGCCGGCCGGGACGTCCGGCGCGGGACCGCCGGCCGGGAACGTCCGGCGCCGACCGGCGGCGAGCCCGGCCCTCAGTCCGCGGGCGCGGAAGACGGCTGGTTGCCGATGCGCTCGAAGAAACAGTGTCAGGAACCGGTTTCAGTCCGCGGGTGCGGAAGACGGCTGGCTCGCGATGCGCTCCAAGAACAGCATCCGGAGCTCCCGCGTCTCGGTCTGCAGACCGTCGATGCGCTGGTTGGTGTCGTCGATACGCTTGTTGGCGTCGTCGATACGCCGGTTGACGTTCTCGAAACCGTCGTCCATCCGGCGGTTGATGCTCTCGAAACCGTCGTTCATCCGCCGGTTGACGTCCTCGAACCGCCGGTTGACGTTCTCGAAGCCCTCCGCGAGCCGGGCGTTGGTCGAGCACGTTCCGACGGAGAGGGTGACGACTATCGCCCCGATGCCGAGCAGCATCGGTGTCTGATCCCGGTTGACCATCGATCCGTCCCCTGCCGGGCGAGCCGCCCGAGTGTCCCGATTATCGTCCAGGCCGCGGTTCCGGCACAACGGTCTCAGGCGGCCGCCCATGTCGTAATGCAAGTCTCGATCCGGCCGGTCCGACGGACCCGCCGCACGGATCGCTGCGACAACGACCGGATCGGCGTCACCCCCATCCCGCGCCGGCGGTCATCCGCGCGTCCGCGCGGTCGCCGCCGCCAGATAGGCCGTCGGCACCACGACCATGTTGAGGACCGTCGACGAGACGAGCCCGCACACGATGACGAGGGCGAGGGGGGCCTGAATCTCGCTGCCGGGCTGGCCGGCCGCCAGCGCCACCGGCAGGAGGGCGAGGCCGGTCGAGAGGGCGGTCATCAGGACGGGGACGACCCGGTCCACCGCCCCCCGCACCACCGCCGCCCGGACGTCGCTGCCCCGGAGGTCCTGCAGCCGGCGGATGCGGGTGACCACCATGATGCCGTTGCGGGTGGCGATGCCGAAGAGCGCGATGAAGCCGATGAGGGCGGCGATCGACAGGGTGCCGCCCCCGATGGCCACGCCGACCACGCCCCCGATGAGGGCCAGCGGCAGGTTGATCATCACGATGGCGGCGTCGCGGGGCGAGCGGAGGGCGCTGACCAGGAGCAGGAAAATGCCGACCACCGCGGCCAGCCCGAGCCAGAGAAGAGCGCGCGCCGCCGTGGCCTGGGCGTCGAACTGCCCGTCGAGCTCCACGCGGTAGCCCTCGGGCAGCGCGAGCGCGGCCTCGACCCGCTCGCGGATGTCGGCGACGGTGCCGCCGAGGTCGCGCCCCGCGACGTTGCAGGTCACCACCAGCCGCCGCTGCACGTTCTCGCGGCCGATGAAGTTGGGGCCGCGGTCCTCGACGATGCCGGCGAGGCTGCCGAGGGGGACGCGGGGGCCCGCGGGGGTGTCGATGCGCGTGTCCCACAGCGCGTCGAGGTCGGCCATGTCGGCCCGGGGATAGCGCACCACCAGCGGCACCGCGACCCGGCCGTCGAAGATCTGCCCGACCTCGCGGCCGTGCAGCGCCGTCTCCAGGGTCAGGGCCGCCTCGCCGGCCGGCAGCCCGTGGCGGGCGAGGGCGGCGCGGTCGAACCCCACCCGCACGGTGGGAATGTCCGACTGCGGCTCGAGGGCGAGGTCGACGACGCCGGGAATGTCCTGCATCGCCGCGAGCGCCTGGTCGCCGAGGGTACGCAGCACCGCGAGGTCGTCGCCGAAGATCTTGACGGCCACGTTGGCCCGCGAGCCCGACAGCATGTGGTCGATGCGGTGCGAGATGGGCTGGCCGATGGTGATGTTGGTGCCGGGCACCAGCGACAGCCGCTCGCGGATCTCCTCGAGCACGACCTCGCGCGGCCGGCCCTCCTCTTCAAGCTGCACGTCGATCTCGGCCGACTCGACCCCCTGCACGTGCTCGTCGAGCTCGGCCCGCCCCGTCCGCCGGCCGGTGCCGGTGACCTCGGGCACCTGGAGGAGGAGCCGCTCGATGGCGCTGCCGAGCGCGCTCGACTCGGCGAGGCTCGTCCCCGGCAGGGTCACGGCGCTGATGACCAGCGCGCCCTCGTTGAACGCGGGCAGGAACGCCCGTCCCAGGAACGGGGTCGAGGCGGCCGCCGCCACCGACAGCGCGCCGGCCGCGACCAGCACCGTTCGCGGGTGGCGCAGAGCATGCGGCAGCAGCCGCGAGTAGCGGCGCCGCACCGCAGCGGCGAGGCGCGGCTCGTGGCCGTCCATCACGCTACGGCTGCCGGGCAGCAGGTAGTAGCAGAGCACCGGCGTCAGGGTCAGGGCCACGAGCAGCGACGCGGCCAGCGCGATGAGGTAGACGAGCCCCAGCGGCTCGAGCAGGCGGCCCTCGACGCCGGAGAGGAAGAAGACCGGCAGCATCACCAGCCCGACGATCAGGGTCGCGAACACGATGGACGTGCGGATCTCGCTGCTCGCCTCGAACACGACCCGGATCAGCGGGCGCCGCCGCGCGGCGGGGCGGCGGGCGTTCTCGCGCAGGCGCCGGCCGACGTTCTCGACGTCGATGATGGCGTCATCGACGAGGGCCCCCACCGCGATGGCCATGCCCCCGAGGGTCATGCTGTTGATGGACAGCCCCAGCGCGCGGAGCCCGACGACGGCGGCGAGCAGCGAGAGGGGGATGGCGAGCAGGGTGATGGCGCCGGCCCGCAGGCTCGCGAGGAAGAGCAGGGTCACCGCGACCACGAGCAGGGTCCCGTCGCGTAGCGCGCGGGTCAGGTTGCCCACCGCGAGCTCGATGAAGTCGGCCTGCCGGAACAGCCGCGTGTCGAGCTCCATGCCGACCGGCAGGTCGGCCTGGATGGCGTCGAGCACGCCGTCGAGCTCGCGCGTCAGGGCCACCGTGTTGACGTCGGGCTGCCGCTGGATGCCGAGGATGACGGCGGGATCCCCGTTGCGTGACCCGTCCCCGCGCCGGAGGGCGGCCCCGATGCCGACCGCGGCCACGTCCGCGACGCGGATGGGGCGCGTGCCGCGCGCCCCGATGACGGTGGCGGCGATGGCGTCGACGTCGGCGAGGCGGCCGACGCCCTGAATCAGGTACTCCTGGCCGCCCGCCTGACGGAACCCGGCCGACGTGTTCCGGTTGGCGCGGCGCAGCGCGTCCTCGACCACGGTCAGCGACAGCCCGTAGTTGGACAGCCGCGCGGGATCGACCCGCACCTCGAACTGCCGGCGCTCGCCGCCGATCACAGTCACCTGGGCGACGCAGGGGGTTGCGAGGAGCCTCCGGCGCACGACGACGTCGGCTGCGGTGCGCAGCTCGATGGGCGAGTGCGCGGCGGAGTCCAGCGCGACGAACATGATCTCGCCCATGATCGAGGAGAGCGGCGCCAACACCGGCGAGGCGATGCCGTCGGGCAGCGAGGGCAACACCGACGACAGCTTCTCGCTGACGGTCTGGCGGGCGCGGTAGATGTCCTCCCCCCAGTCGAAGTCGACCCACACCACCGCGAGCCCCACCGCGGTGGCCGAGCGCACCCGGCGCACCCCCGACGCCCCGTTCATCACCGCCTCGATGGGCAGGGTGACCAGGGCCTCCATGTCGGTCGGGGCCATGCCCTCCCCCTCGACGAGCACCGTCACCGTCGGCGCGGTCAGGTCGGGCAGCACGTCGACGGGCATCTGGCGCAGGACGACCCCGCCCCACACCAGGAAGATGGCGGCGCCCGCGATGACCGCGAGGCGGTTCCGCAACGACCAGCGAATCAGCCCGTCCAGCATCAGTGCGTATGGCCGTGGGCCGGCACCTGCGGCGACAGCGCCGCGAGCCGGATCAACGGCGCCCCCACCGTGACCACCCGGTCGCCCGCCGCCACGTCCCCCATCACCTGGACGTCGCCGCCCTCGCGGTGGCCGAGCCGGACCGGGCGCCGCTCGAAGCTCTCGCCGCCGACCTGCACGAAGACCACCGGCTGGCCGGCGTCGTCGACGATGGCGCTCTCGGGCACGGTGACCGCGTCGGTCCTCGACGCGCCGAACACCCGCAGGGTGACGGCCTGCCCGATGGCGAGCCGGCGGTCGGGGTTGGGCAGCTCGTAGATGATGGGGACGGTGCGGGTGTCCTCGTCGACCACGCGCCCCACCGACACGAGCCGATGGAGGGGCAGCGGCGCCCCCGCCCCCGGCACCTCGAGCTCGGCGGCGGCGAGGTCGTCGAGGCGCGACAGGGCCGCCTCGGGCAGCGCCCCGACGACGTGGACGCGGTCGATCGCGATCAGCGTGAACAGCCGGGCGCCCTCGTCGACGCTCGCCCCGGGAGTGGCCGCCGACTCCGCCACCACCCCCCGCATCGGCGCCCGCAGCACGAACCGCGTGTCCGCCGTGCCCTCGCCCTCGCCCCGCCGCGTCGAGTCGAGCTGGGCGAGATGGGCTTCGGCCGCGGTCAGCAGGGCCTCGGCCGTCTGCGCGGCCAGCCGCGCCTCGAGACGGCGGCGGGCGGGGAGGGCGCCGACCTCGACCAGCCGCTCGACCCGCGCGTGCTCGGCCCGCGCCAGCTCGAGGGCGTCGCGCGCCTCGGCCACCGCGAGCTGGAGGGCGGGGCGATCGTCGGCGTGCTCGCTGCGCGGGACGATCTGGGCCAGGGTGTCGCCGCGGCCGACGAGGGACCCCACCGGCCGGGCCGGCAGGTCGGCGGCGAGCCGGCCCGCCACCGGGGTCGTCACCTCGGCCTGCCCGCCGGTGCGCGGTCGGATCTGGGCCGGGACGTCGAGGCTGTCGGCCATCGACCGTCGGCGGGCCGGCGCCGTCGCGAAGTCGAGCGACCACTGCTGCTCCTTGAGGAAGGGGACGGTGCCGTCCTCCTCGTCCCCGGGGTCGGGCGGCAGCCCCGCCGCCTCGGCCGCCGTCAGCACCGTGACGTCGCCGAGATCGTGGCGATCCTGCACCGCCGCCGCGTCGAGCAGCAGCTCGAGCCGGGCGCGGCCGGCGGCGGACGGGTTGACGTCGATCCCGAAGATACCGGGGCTGCCCGGCGCGTCGACCTCGAACTCCTCGACCCGGGCGCCGGTCAGGCGCACGGTCGCGCGTCCCTCGCGCAACGGCTCGAACGTGGCGAGGTCGGTGAAGTGGATGGCGAACCGGCTCGTGGCCCCCGCGACCAGCGGCGGGAACTCGACGAACAGCTCGCTGCGGTCGGTCCACCGGCTCACCACGACCGCCGCCGGCTCCTCCGCCGCCTCCAGCTCCGTCGGCGGCGCGGATCCGCATGCCGAGAGCATCAGCGCCGCCGACAACGCCGCCGACGACGACCACCCCGCCGCGTTCCTGGTGTTCCTCATGGCGTCATCTCCCGCCCGCCGCGACTGGTGAACCTGCTGGCGCGAACGCCACCACGGCGGTCGAACCTACAGCGGCCCGACGCGCAGTCGAGAGCATCTCCGGCCCCGACGCGGGGTCGAGGTGCCTGACGGGGGTAGTTGGCCGGTTCCATGCAAACCAACCCTCGCACTCACAAGGGCCGGCGGCGGCCCGACGCGGCGCGTGGCCGAACTCCCTGACGCGGAGGGTGGTTGGCTGGTTCCATGGCGAACTGAGCCCTCGCACTCACGAAGCTCGGCGGCCGACGTGCGGCCGCCGACAACTCACGGGGTCATCTCCCGCCCCGACGCACGGTCGAGCTCGACGGCGGCCCGACGCGCCGCCGCCGAGAGCTCGAGCGATCGCAGCTCCGCGCTCAGGTTGACCCGGTGGGCGTCGAGCAGCTCGAGGATGCCGAACTCGCCCTCCTCGTAGCCCGCGGTCGCGATGGCCACGAGCTCGGCGGCCCGCGACACCGAGTCTTCGCGGTAGCGATCGGCCAGCTCTCGCGCGCCGACCGCGGCCGCCGACGCCGCGTGCACCTCGGCCGCGATGCGGGCGGCGAGGCCGCGGCGCTCGGCCTCGACCCGCGCG
>JAJEFC010000357.1 GCA_022820675.1 Vicinamibacteria bacterium
ACGCAGCGCGCCATCGATAATCTGAGACGGTCGCCGTTCTTCACGCCGGTAGACTACGACCCGCGCACGGGGGTCATCACCGCCGGCTTCGGCATCAAGCGGACGTGGCGTCGCCGGGCCGTTGGCGCGGTGCTGTGGCTAGCGAATCATCGGATTCTGCCGCGATGGCTCACCATCGTGGTGGTAGAGCGACTCGGCTGGACGTACCGGGGCCAAGTTCAGACGCAGGACAAGCGCAACGCATGACCGACGTGATGCACAAAGGACGCTCATGCCGCCCTCAGGAGCGACTCGCGCCGGTCGCCGCGTGTGGCGGCTCCTCGGCCGGTGGATCAGGCCACAACCTGTGCACGGCGAGCTCCGGCCACTCAACCCGGAGGGATCGCTTGTCGAACGGCAGCGAGGTGCCAGGGACGTCGGCCCACGACGCCTCCATCAGGTCGGCGTCTTCGCACCAGCGAGCCGCGAGCTTGAGGTAACGGCGAAAGACCAGGACCGCAGGGAACCGGCCCTTCGACACGAGCCACAGGACCATGTCCTTCGGCCCCTTGGACGAGTTGCAGCTCCTGCAAGCGTAGGTGATGTTGTCGGCGGCGTCGGGTCCGCCCTTGAGTCGAGGGATCAGGTGGTCAAGCGAGAGTTTCGCCTCGCGGCCGCAGTAGCAGCAGGTTGTCGCATGGGCAATCTTGGTCTTCTCGTCGTCGTGCAGGGGGCGCATCTTCATCTTGCCGGACAGGTACCCTTTCCGGAAACGGCCTCGGATGATGAAGTGCAGGGGCTGGTATCTGATCTTCCCGTCGGCAACAGCGGTGTGGACCATGGCGAGCGTGCCGTAGGTCCACGCGAAGTGCTCGCGTAACGAGGACTGGTCCCCCGGCGGCTTGGGCATCGTCGATCAGTCGGTAGACGGCACCGACCGCCCAGTCAAGGTCGACAGCGATGATCGTCAGGTGGGCGGCCGTCCGTCGGTTGGGAACGAGCCTACCACAGACAATCGCCCTCACACGTTGGCAGCACTGGGCATCGACCGCCCGCCGTCCACGATCAGCGACGACGGTGCGGAGTCTGACGGCCGCGCCTGACAGACCGCGCCTGGCTGTCCTTCGACTCGTCCCGGCCGCCTGCATTGCGCCGCCGCCGTCGCCCGCCGCCTACGAGGTCCTGCTCGTTCTACCATGCCTGGGGCTGCGCCAGCCGCCCCGCTCCTGCTCGATCGCGGTGACGGGGCGTCGGCGAAGGTGAGTCCGGCGATCAGGCGCGCCGTCACCGAGTTCGTCAGATGGCAACGCGTGCGCGAGTTCGGCCGGTTGCTGCGCGAGGGTGCGTTCGACTACCCGTTGACCAACGACGAGATCGAATCCGAGGATCGCTGACGGGTCCCGACGGCAACCTCGTCATCGGCCGCCATAGCCTGCTCACCTTTGCCTGTGCTACAATTCAAGGTGCGGTCGGAGGCCAGCTCGGCTGGCGTCGGTGGAAGCCGATCTATCCGACCTACCGCCTGACGGCGGTTGATCAACCCGGCGCTGTAACGTGCCGCATTGCCTGGGCTTGTCTGGGTCTAGGGAGGGTACATGCCTGCCTCGCCATCTCTGTCGGACTCCACATCCCCATCTTCACAGCAGGATCCGTTGCGCGAGCGTGTGTCGACGGCGTTCGGGAAGCTCGTAGCGTCTGCCGCCGAACTCAATGCCGTTTCCGACGAGATCGCCACACCGATCTCTACCATTGAGGCGATTCTGCAGGAGCTGAATCTAGGCGTTTCGGCCTGGACACGATTCGAACTCATCCGTGACGATTACGACCTGCATTACGAGACTCGTTACATCGGATACACCAAGTTCTCGCAGCGGTGGGGGCTTGCGATCCGCCGTACGACAGGTATCGATGGTCAACCTGAGACATCAGAAGAGTGGCTCTTCAATGACGCTCCTCGCGCGTATCGGCTGAAAGCCCTGGAGAAGTTGCCGGAACTCCTCGAGAATCTCGCAGAAACGAGCGGAGAGACCGCCGCAAAGCTGAGAAAGGGAATCACCCTGACGAAACAGGTGGCAGAGACGATGAGCCGGATTGCGCCGACCAAGGCGACGCGCAGGAGGTAGGCAGCCATGGCCAAGCCTCCGGTCCTGAAGCCTCGCGAGGTGGCGGCCTTGCTCGAACAGCTCGGTTTTCGGGACGTTCGTCAGCGCGGTTCCCACAAGCGGTTTCGGCACGCCGACGGACGGGTGACGACGGTTCCGTTCCACGGGAACCGGGACGTCGCTCCGTCACTGCTTCGCAAGATCGCGCGGGACATCCGGTTGTCAGTAGACGAGCTGTGTGGGCTGGATCGGCCGGATGATGGCCTGGGTAGCGGCTCCGACGTGGAGTAGAGGAGATCAGAGAGTCGGCACGGGAACCCGGCGGTGGGCACGATGATCAACGGGAAGCTACGCGAATGTGGTGGACCCCGACGAACTCGCTCTCCGTCGAAGCCTCGCCATCCTCGAGGAGCAGCTCGATGACTTCCTGCAGATTCCCGTGAAGCTCGTCCAGGGTCTCGCCCTGACTGTGAGCCCCAGCGAAATCGGGAACCCAGCCGACGTACAATCCGGTATCCGCGTCGCGCTCGACGACGGCGGGATAGGTTTTCATCTGCGAACTCTCCGTGGTGTTCGCAAGCCCGAACGATGGAAGGCTGCGAACCAGCTTCCCTGCGAAGCCCAGAGTATCACTTCACCGCGCTCCGGGCGATCCACGCGAAGGCCCGGCCCACCCCGCGGTGCGGGCGCAGAGAAGCCGACGCGCGGGTGGATGCGGCGAGGCATCCACCCGCGCGTAGTACGTCAGCGCCGAGCTACTTCGCCAGCGCGTCGGGGCGGATCTGGAAGTGGACCACCTTGCTCGGGGTGCCCGCGCCGGTCTCGGCGTGGAACGGGGCCCGGGTGCTCCAGGTCGCCCAGACGCCCTTGCCCTTCCAGCCGAGGTCGGGGTCGTCGATGCGGCCGTCCATCCACTTGGTGTAGAACCCGAGCGGATAGGGCACGCGCAGGGTGACCCACTCGCCGTCGCGAAGGGCGAGCAGACCCTCGGCCGCGTTGCCGGTGTTGATGGGCACGCCGCGGCCCAGCCCCAAGGTGTCGAACTGGTCGACCCAGGTGTAGTAGCTGCCCTCGATGCTGCCCGAGGCGTCGATGCCCTTCATCTGGGGCATGGGCTCCTCGTACAGCGTCCACCCCTCGGGGCAGTGCTGGCCGGTCGCGTCCGGCCCGTTCAGCGGCCCCGTGCACTTGCTGCGGTCGAAGCTCGCCATGTGGCCGCTCGCGAGCGGCGTCCACACGACGCCGTTGCGGTCGATGTCCATGCCGCGCGGCGAGTAGCCGTCCTGCACCTCGGCCCCGGGGTTCTCGAACGGCACCTCGTAGAACTCGGTCAGGCCCGTCGCCGACGGGTTGTCGCCGGTGGGGTCGAACCGCAGCACCGCGCCGGGCATGCCGAGCGACGATCCCCAGATGCTGCCGTCGACGGGGTTGTAGGCGACCCCGTAGAAGCCGGAGCGGATGCGGGTGTCCTTCGTCGGGTCGGCGGGCTCGCCGGGCTCGACCCACTCGTCGCGGACGCCGTTGCCGTTGGTGTCGAGCACGAGCGGGCTCCAGCCCTGCGCCGCCTCCTCGTCACCGGTCTCCAGGAACAGGTTGGTGTCGAGCCACCCGATGACCTGTCCGCCGCCGCTCGTCCACAGGGTGTTGTTCTCGTCCTCGGCGAAGATGAGGTGGTGGGTGCTGTAGCAGGTGCCGACGAGGGTCATCTCGTCGGTCGCGGGGTCGTACACCGCGAGATGCCGGTTCGCCCGGGGGTTGGGAAACACGCGGGCCGACGGGTGGTCGGACCCCTCGAGGCACATCGGCGGGTTCTCGGGGCCCCGCACCCGCGACGTCAGCCAGACGCGGCCGTCCTGGTCGAGCATGGGGTTGTGCACGTTGGTCTGGCTGTCCCAGATCGCCTCGTTCCCCCAGTAGGGCGAGGACGCCAGGGGCGGTCCCGCCGCGACCGGCGTGTCGGGGTCGCGCACCGGCACCACGACCTCGGAGATGGCGTTGGCGACCGGGTCGAGCACCGGCACGTAGTCGGCGCTGGCCTCGAGCGCGCCGTAGATCGGACCGTAGGCGTTCACGGTGGGGTCGCGCTTGTCGGTCGACGCCTCGTCGTGGAGGTAGGCCGTCGGGTCGGCCCAGTCCCACTGGGTGACGACCACGTTGCGCTCGACCCCCTGGGGCCGCGGCGGCGCCTCGGGCGGCACCTCGCCGGCCATGATGCGGCCGGTCCAGTCGGCGTACATCTCGAGGGCGCGGCGGCGGCCCATCCGGTCGAGCCCGTTGCTCATGCTGCCCCCGGCCTGCCCCGACTGGATGCGGCGGTCCCAGGCCGCCACCAGCGAGTCGAACTCGCCGAGCTCGGGCGGGATCTCGCGCGTGGCCTTGCTCCCGAGGCCATGGCAGGCGGTGCACCCGCCCGACTTCAGGCCGCGCAGCCATGCCGCCTGGTTCGGCACGCTCGGCGAGATGCCGTTGCCGTCCTGGCCGGTGCCCGGGAACTCCTCGGGCCCCGGCACCTCGAGCAGCGCGTACCAGTAGCCCGAGGGGTAGTACTGCGCCGCCGCCTGCGCGTCGGGCGCGACCACCGCGGTGTGATCGACGCGGGTCCCGGGCGACGCCTGCTGCTTGGGCGAGTCGACGAGCCCGTAGCCCCGCACCCAGACGTCGTAGGTCGCCTCCGGCAAGTCCGGCACCACGTAGCGGCCCTCGTCGTCGGTCACCACGCTGCGGTTGAACCGCGTCGGCAGGTCCATGGTCTCGGCGATCACCCAGACCCCCGCCTCGGGCCCGTTCGGCCCGGTCACCACCCCGCCGATGTCGTCGTCGTCGATGGCCACGGCCATCTGGGCACTCGCCCCCGGCTGCAGCACCAGCAGGCAGACGGCCAGGCCGCCTGCAAGCGCTCCGAGAAACGCCAACCTGCTTCTCGTCATCTCTCTCTCCCTGGTTGTCTCCGTCCGAACTCGCTCCGATCACGCCGCCGCCGGCCGCGGTCGGTTCATGCCCGGCTATCGGACCGAACCGGCCGCCCGCGCCGCCGCTCGTGTCGTCCCATCGGCCCGGACGCCGCCGTCACGGCGCGCCCGTCCGGCACGATTTGGACATGGACATGCCACAATGTCAACCGCCTTTCGAAGGCCCGATGACGGAGCCGCGCGGGACGGAGGCGGAGATCCGCCGGCGGCCGCGGCGCCGGGTATGATGCTCAGGTCCAGGAAACCCGTGGCAAGAACCCCGCTGCACTCGACCGGCGATACCACCCGCGTGGATGGCGTTGCCCCGCGGACCGGGTCCGGTCCGAGGCCACCCGTACCCCGCGGGCGCCTTCGTCGCCCTACGCCGCGCGGACTGCCCGCGCCCGGG
>JAJEFC010000243.1 GCA_022820675.1 Vicinamibacteria bacterium
GGCGCGGCGCCCGCCGGCTCCGGAGCGCCCATGCCCCCGGGGTCCGGGGTGTCCGCGCCTGCGGGCTCCGGTCCGACCGGCACAGGAGGCTCCGCCCCTGCGGGCCCGGGGGCGTCCCGGTCGCGGACGGGCGGCGGCGACCCCGCGGCCGGGTACTCGGTCGTGTGGTGGGACCCCAACGTTCTGGAGCTCGACATCGAGGCCCGGTTCGGCATCCGGCAGGCAGAGCTGCTTTCGAAGGATGTCCCCCAGGACCTCGTCGACAGCGATCTCGCCCGCTACCGCGCTTGGCGGAGGCGCCGCGGCGAGATCGTGGCGGAGGCGTCGGTCCCGAGCGTCGAGGTGGTCACCGTGACCGAGCTCGCGCGCCGCCAGATCGCCGACCTCGTGCCGTCGTCGACGGCCGAGCCCGAACTGCTGGAGCTCGAAGGCCGCGGCCGCCGACCGGCCGGTCCCCGCTTCGGCGCCCTCGTGCACGCGGTGCTCGCAACGGTCTCCCTCGACGCGGACCGGGACGCGCTCGGGCAGGTCGCCCGGCTGCAGGGCCGGCTGCTGGGGGCGTCCGCGAGCGAGGTCGAGGCGGCAGCGGAAGCGGCGGCGGCGGGGATCGCCCACCCGCTCTTCGACCGCGTCCGGCGGGCGGCCGCGGCGGGCGAGTGCCGGCGCGAGGCGCCGGTGACGATGCGGGGCGACGACGGCGTGGTGGTCGAGGGCGTCGTCGACCTCGCGTTCCGCGACGGCGACGCCTGGGTAGTGGTGGACTTCAAGACCGACCAGGAGCTGGCGGCGGGCCTCGACGTCTACCGCCGCCAGGTGCAGATCTACGCCGACATGGTGGCGAGGGCGACCGGCGGCCCGGCGCGCGGGGTGTTGATGCGGGTGTGAAGGGGTCTCCGCGCCGTCGCCCCGTTCACCGGTCTGCCGGATATGGCTTGCGGATGAGCTTCAATCGGACCAGATCGTCTTCAGACCAGCCGATGTCATCGAGGAGCGCCCGCAGAAGACGGGGGCCAAAGCTCTTTC
The DNA here is from genome assembly GCA_022820675.1 of Vicinamibacteria bacterium. Classification (GTDB taxonomy): domain Bacteria; phylum Acidobacteriota; class Vicinamibacteria; order Vicinamibacterales; family UBA8438; genus JAJEEA01. The sequence continues at coordinate 1,024 of JAJEFC010000243.1, forward strand.
CCGGATGCACGTGCAGCACGACACGGCGTCGGGTTGCAGCCCCATTGCCTGCGGTCTTGATGAACCCGATGGTCGCCCCCGCCCGCGATTCCTCGATCCATCCGTCTCTCTTCAGCGCCCTGGCGAGCTCCTTGAGGGTCAGTCCCTTCAACTGATTCCAGACGGGTCGGGAGTAGGCCACGACAACTCCAGCGGCTTCAAAACGGCCGACGCCGGGATGGGCACGCTCTCGCCCGTCCTTGCGACTTCGCAATCGGGTCCCACCGGTATGGGGTCGCCATGAGCCACCATGCTCTCGAGGTACGCGAGTGCTGCTGCACGCGCCCCCTCGACGGCGGCGTCTTCGCTATCGCCTGCAGCATGCAGTCCCTCGAAGGCCGGGCAGTACGCGTGGTAGCCGTCACCGTCGGCCTCGACCACGACCGATACCCGCAGCCGCAGTCGTGCACTCATGGTCGCTCTCCCTGCACCCGCTCTCCTGGTTCGTCTTGTCGACGATGGCTCGGTTCGGAGGTTGCTTGCATCGCGGCCGCCTGACGGTGAGCGGCTGCGTCCATCGTAGCACCTCGGCGGTCACCGCGCCCCGTCCGATTCGCCCTCCGGATTCGGGTCCCGCGGAGAGGCGATGCCCGCATATAATCGGGTGATTGAGGGAGTCTGCGCGCCGAAGGGCGCGGACTTCAGGAGCCTCGCTTGGCCGGGGAGACGCCGCCGCCGCGCGGCGGCTTGCGGAACAGGAGTTCGCGCGGTGGGCAGGAAACGACGCACGAAGCACCGGCTGACGGCGGGGCGCGCGCCCGAGGCGGCGGCCCCGTCGCGGTTGTCGCGGGCCTGGGTCGCGGCGGCGGTCCTGGTGGCGCTCGCCGCCGCCAGCGTCCTGCTGTGGCGCTCGCCCTCGGCGTCGCAGGCTTCCCCCGGCGAGCCCGTTTCGGCGGCGTCGGCGGCTGCCCCCGCGGCAGCGGCGCCGGCCGTCACCGCGGCCGCGCCCGAGCCGGACGTCCGCCTGCGGCGCGTCGAGGTGCTGCGCGAGCTCTCGCACGAGCGCGACGCCTACACGCAGGGGCTCGTGTGGTGGGACGGCGTGCTGTTCGAGAGCACGGGGCGCGAGGGCGAGTCGACCCTGCGCCGGCTCGACCCCCGGACGGGGCGGGTGGAGCAGCGCATCGACATCCCCCCCCAGTACTTCGGCGAGGGGCTCGCCCTCGTCGACCGCCGGCTGATCATGCTCACGTGGCGGGCGCAGCGCGCGTTCAGCTACGACCGCGACTCGTTCGAGCTGCTCGACACCTACCGCTACCGGGGCGAGGGCTGGGGCCTCTGCCACGACGGCGAGCGGCTGATCATGAGCGACGGCAGCGACCGGCTGACCTTTCGCGATCCCGTCACCTTCGAGCCCATCGGCGAGCAGCGGGTCCGGTTGCGGGGACAGCCGCTCCACGAGCTGAACGAGCTGGAGTGCGTCGAGGGGGCGGTCTACGCCAACGTCTGGCAGACCGACTTCATCGTGCGCATCGACCCCGAGAGCGGACGGGTCACCGACTACATCGACGCCGCGGGGCTCTTGCAGGGCCCCGACCTCCTCGGGGCCGAGGTGCTGAACGGCATCGCCTGGGACCCCGAGGCCGACACCTTCTACATCACCGGGAAGTGGTGGCCCAAGATGTTCGAGGTGCGCTTCGTCGAGGACGGACGGTAGTCCGCGCGGACCAGCCCGCCGATCGTCGCCTGGGCGGGGCGCCCGTGCGACAGGGCGCGCCGAGGGAACGACCGCGATCGGGCAGGACGCACCGCCGGTCGAGAATGCGGCGGGCGGCACGTATCGGCCGTCCGGGATTGATCGATTCCGGGCTGTGCTATGCTGCCCTGCGAGTCGTGAAGTTCCTGTAACGTCGGGAGCTTCCACCGCCTACGGGCTGCGCGGGTCGCGACGGGCCACCTGAACCTGGAGCATTCGAGTGCGGCTACCGGTATTCGCACGCGCCGGATTGATGGCGGCGGCCGTGATCGCCGTCGGGTGGGGAACCCTGTGGGCGGCCGAGCGCTTGGCGCCGCCGGCCGCCCCCGAGCCGGCCCGCTTGGCGACCGCCGCCGAACCGGCCCGCTTGGCGGCTGCCGTTCCCGAGGCTCGGGGGTCGGCGTCGGCCGTTCCTGCCTCGCCCCGCCTCGCGGGTTTGTCCCGCCGCGCCGCGGGGCCGCCGGCCGAGCCGCTCGCGGGCCTGACCCGCCCCGCCGCGGGCTCGCCGGCCGCGCAGCGGCAGCCGATCTTCCGGCGCAGCGACATCCGCCGGTCGTCCCGCGGGAACCTCAACGCCGATGCCCGCGAGTTCTTCTTCACGCGGGCCGTGTACAACAGCGGCTACCGCTGGAGCTCCTGGGCCACCGACTACCCGAAGGCGGACAGGCAGTTCCTGATAATCCTCGAGCGGCTCATCGACCTCGACGCCTACGAGGCCGAGAACGCGGTCCGGCTCGACGACCCCAACGTGCGCCGGTTCCCGTTCCTGTACGCCCTCGAGGTCGGGGACATGTACATGAGCGAGGCGGAGGCGGAGGGCCTCCGCGACTACCTGCTGGCGGGCGGGTTCCTCATGATCGACGACTTCTGGGGCACCTGGGAGTGGGCGAACTTCGAGTCCGAGATCCGGCGCGTGCTGCCGGAGCATCCGATCGTCGACATCCCGCTCGACCATCCGATCTTCAACACCGTGTACAACATCGAGGAGATCGTGCAGGTCCCCTCGATCGGCAACGCCCAGGGCGGCCCGACGTGGGAGCGGGACGGCTACGAGCCGCAGGTCAAGGGGATCTTCGATGACGACGGCCGGTTGATGGTGATCATCAACTGGAACACCGACATCGGCGACGCGTGGGAGTGGGCCGAGAGTCCCTACTACCCGCTACGCTACTCGACGTACGCCATCGAGATCACGATCAACATCATCGTCTACGCGATGAGCCACTGATGTTCGAGTTCCTTTTCAAGTACAGACCGCTCGCGTTCGAGGAGGGCGTCTTCGCGTTCCGGCCCACGGCCGCGACGTACGTGGCGACGCTCCTCGTCCTGGCCGCGGCGGTGGTGGCCCTGCGCACCTACCGGCAGGTGCGGGCGAACAGCCGCCCCGTCGACCGCGGCATCCTCACCGGCATCCGGCTCGCCGTGCTCGCCCTGCTCGTGGTCTGCCTGTGGCGGCCGGTGCTGGTGCTGTCGCAGGTCGAGCCCCAGCAGAACTTCCTCGGGATCCTCGTCGACGACTCGCGCAGCATGCAGATCGCCGACGTGGAGGGCGAGTCGCGCGCCGACGTCATCCGCCGCGAGCTCGGCGACGAGAGCCCGCTCCTGGCCGCCCTCCGGGACCGGTTCGCGGTGCGGCTCTTCGGCTTCTCGTCGCGCACCGACCGCGTCGGCTCGATGGGCGAGCTCGCCCACGACGGCACGCGGACCGACGTCGGCCAGGCCCTGACCCGGGCCTGGGAGGAGCTGTCGGGCGTGCCGCTGTCCGGCCTCGTGCTCGTCACCGACGGCGCCGACAACGCCGACGGCGCCATCGAGGAGACGCTGCTGCCGCTGCAGGCGGCGGGGGTGCCGGTGTTCACGGTGGGGCTCGGGCGTGAAGAGTACTCGCAGGACATCCAGATCAGCCGGGTCGACACGCCCCGGTCGGTCCTGAGGGGGGCGGCCCTCGTCGTCGACGTGGTCGTCGCCCAGACCGGCTACCGCGGCGAGCGGGTCAACCTCGTCGTCGAGGACGAGGGCCGCATCGTCGCCGACGAGACGGTCACCCTGCCCGCCGACGGGGAGCCCACCACGGTGCGGGTCCGCTTCACGGCGGCCGACGCCGGCCCGCGGCTGTTCACCTTCCGCATCGCCCCTCAGCCGGACGAGATGGTGACGCAGAACAACGAGCAGAACGTCCTCATCGTCGTCGAGGACACCGCCGAGAAGGTCCTCTACTTCGAGGGCGAGCCGCGGTGGGAGGTGAAGTTCCTGCGCCGCGCCGTCGCCGACGACGAGAACCTCCAGCTCGCGGTCCTGCAGCGCACCGCCGAGAACAAGTTCATGCGCATGGGGGTCGAGTCGGCCGAGGACCTCGTGGGCGGCTTCCCCCGCACCCGGGCCGAGCTGTTCGAGTACCGGGCCCTCATCCTCGGGGGCATCGAGGCCAACCACTTCACGCCCGACCAGTTGCGGATGATCGCCGACTTCGTGGGCGAGCGCGGCGGGGGGCTGCTGATGCTCGGGAGCCGCCGCTCGTTCGCCGAGGGGGGCTACGCCGGCACCCCGGTGGCCGACGTCCTCCCGGTGGTGATCCCGGAGCAGCCCGACGACGAGAGCCGCTTCTTCGTCGAGACCGCGGTGCGGCCGACCCGCCCCGGGCAGACCCATCCCGCCACCCAGATCGCCGAGACCGAGCAGGCGTCGGCCGCGCGCTGGCTCGAGCTGCCCCCCATCACCCTCGTCAACGCCGTTCGCGACGTCAAGCCGGGCGCGACCACCCTGCTGACGAGCGCCGACGAGTCGCTCGTGGTGCTGGCGTTCCAGCGCTACGGCGCCGGCAAGGCCCTCGCGTTCCCCATCCAGGACTCGTGGATGTGGCAGATGCACGTCGACATCGACGTCGAGGACCAGACCCATGAGACCCTGTGGCGGCGACTCCTCCGGTGGATGGTCGACGGCGTGCCCGACCAGGTGGTGGCGGACGTGCCGTCCGAGCGGGTCGAGCTCGACGAGCCCCTGACGCTGGGGGCCGAGGTCGACGACGCCAACTACGAGGAGATCAACACCAGCCAGGTCTCGGCCTGGATCACCGACCCCGACGACGAGCTCTTCGAGGTGCCGATGGACTGGACCGCCGACCGCGACGGCGAGTACCAGGCCAGCCTGACCCCCCGCAAGGAAGGCCTCTACGAGGTGCGGGTGGAAGCCACCCAGGACGGCGA
>JAJEFC010000160.1 GCA_022820675.1 Vicinamibacteria bacterium
CCCGGGCGACCCGGCCGTCGACGGGCTCGTCGCCTCGTGGAAGGCGGAGGCCGCCGCGGTCGAGGCCGTCCGCGACATCTGGTTCTCGCGCCAGGAGCTGCGGCGCCTGGAGAGCGGGCATCCGCCCGTGGTGTCGGCCTACGGCGGCGCCGAGAAGGTCGCGGCCCGCCACCGCACCGTCGCCGATCGCCTCACGGAGCGGCGCTCCCAGTTGGCGCCGGGCGTGGCGGACGCCGAGGTCTGGCGGGCGGAGGGGCTGCCGGAGACATGGTAGCGAGGCTCGCGGCGGCCGGTTCGGTGACGGCGTGGTGGATGTGGCTCCATCCGCTGCCGCTAGACGACCGCTTCCTGGTCTTCATCGGCCAGCAGACGCCGGCGTGGTACTGGCCGCTCGCCGTGTGGTCGGCCCTCTCGCCGGGGGTCCTGGTGTTCCTGCTCGGGTTCGTCGCGCAGTCGGTCTGGCGCGTGTGGTTCGAGCGCCTGCGGCCGCGGGGGGAGGGCGACACGCGCCTGCCGCCGTGGCCGCTGTCCCCCGACGACCCGGAGCCGGGCATCGTCATCGGCGAGGTGCACCACCCCAACAAGCTGCGCGAGGTTCGCGACCCGCAGTGGCTGGTGATGCGGGACAAGGCCCTCTACACCGGGACCATCATCTTCGGGGCGGTGGGGACGGGCAAGACCAGCGCGTGCATGAGGCCGTTCACCGAGCAGCTCCTGAGCTGGCGCGCGCGGGACGAGGAGCGGCGCGCCGCCGGCCTCTGCCTCGAGGTCAAGGGCGACTTCTGCGCGGACGTCAAGGCGATGCTCGAGGAGTGCGGCCGCGGCGGCGACTACATGGAGCTCAACCTCGAGCGGGAGGGCTACGCGTGGAACCCGCTCGACGCGCCGTGGCTGGACTCGTCCAGCCTCGCCTACACCATCGCGTCGCTCCTCAACCAGCTCTACGGCCGGTCGAAAGAGCCCTTCTGGCAGCAATCCTATAGCAACCTCGCGCGCTGGATCATCGTCTTCAAGCGCCTCGAGCAGCCGCCCTGGGTCACGCTACGCGACATCTACCGCTACGCCGTCGACCGGGAGGCCCTGGGCGCGGACATCGACGCGATGAAGGCCACGCTCGACGCGCGCTGGAACTGCCCGAACGTGTGGGAGGTCGTCGTCGGGTGGCGGGACTATCGCGAGCACGCCGGCAAGCTCACCTTCTGGGCCTGGCGCGAGGTCGGCGGGGGCCGGATGTGCACGCGCCAGGACACGCGCGCCGACATCGACGGGCTCGTGGCGGCGCTGCGCGAGGTCGGCGCCAGCTTCCGCGTCGAGGAGAGCTACTCGGGGATCCCCTGGGGGCTCGACCGGCAGGGGCAGAAGCACCTCAAGGTGGACCAGTTCGCGGTCCTGCAGTCCGTGAAGCGCTGGTACCGCCAGGAGTGGCTGTGCCTGGCCGAGCAGACCCGGACCAACGTCGTCACCGGGATCGCGGTCTTCCTCGCGGTCTTCGACCTGCCGGAGGTCGGCCGGAAGTTCGCGCCGCCGTGCCCGGAGGGCGACGACACCGTCCCGGTGGGGCTGCCGCCCTGCCTGCCGCCGCTCTACGACCTGATGGAGTCGGGGAAGGTGCTCGCGCTCAACATGCCGGCAGGCGCCAACCCGAACCTCTCGCGCACGCTCGGCGTGATGCTCAAGCAGTCCTGGCTGTCCACCTTGCTCCTGCGGCCGCAGCGGATGCAGGAGGCGTGGAACGCGGGCCGCTACTGGCGGCCGGTGCTGTTCGTCTGCGACGAGTACCAGCAGTTCGCGACCGTGGGGGAGAGCGACCCGAGCGGCGACGAGAAGGCGTTCGCGCTCACCCGCCAGAGCAAGTGCGTGCCGCTGCTGGCGACCCAGTCGCTCTCGTCCCTGCGGTCGGCCCTCGGGGCGGGCGAAGGGTGGCGGGCGCTGCTCCAGACGCTCAGGACGCGCATCTTCCTGCCGCTCGGCGACGACGCGTCGGCGAAGACCGCCTCCGAGCTGTGCGGGCAGGTCTCCCGGATGGTGGCGTCCTACTCGGTGTCTGAGAACACGGCCCGCGCGGGCGTCAGCTTCCTCTCCGGGCGGGCCGGCGGCGGTGGCTCGTCGGCGGGGTTGTCCAAGAGCTTCCAGGAGCGGCGCGAGGCGCTCTTCACGCCGCGCGACTTCCTCGTCATGGGCAACTACCAGGCCATCGTGCAGCTCTTCGACGGCAAGTCGGTGGCCGACGCGGTGCGCTGCTACCTGTTTCCCGACTACCTGGTCAGGAAGCTGAAGGGGCGCATTCCCTGGTGGCGCGCGAAGGAGCAGGGGCACTTCTGATGGTGGAGACGCAGGCGAGCCTGGCCGAGGTGGGCGAGCACCTGCCGGACCTGCACCGGTTCGTCGACGACGACTCGGTCTCGGAGATCATCGTCAACGGTCCCGGGAGCCTGTTCATCGAGCGGAGCGGGCGCCTCGAGCGCGTGCCGGTGGCCGACGGGCGCCTCGGCCAGAGGGACCTCGAGGCGGCCGCCGCGATGATCACCCGCGGGTCGGGCTTCGACCTGCGCCGCGAGCCCATCGTCGACGTGCGGCTGAGCGACGGCTCGCGTGTCGCGATCGCGGCCCCGCCGGCGTCTACCGAGCTGGCCATCACCATCCGGCGCTTCAGCAAGTGCCTGCTGTCGGCCGCGGACCTGGTTGAGATGGGCTCGCTTCCCGGCGAGGTCCTGCAGGTCGTCCGGGACACGCTCCTCGGCGACGGGAACGTCCTGATCGCCGGCGGCACCGGGTCGGGCAAGACGACGCTCCTCAACGCCTGCGTGGGCCTCCTGCCCCGGACCGACCGCATCGTCGTGATCGAGGACACCATCGAGATCCGGCTGACGCACCCCAACGCGTTGCGGCTGGAGGGCCGCGCGCTCGGCCGGCAGGAGGGGAGCAAGGGCGGCGTCAGCATCCGCGATCTCGTGCGGCACACCCTGCGGCATCGACCCGACCACATCGTGCTGGGGGAGGTCCGCGGGCCGGAGGCGGCCGACGTCATCCAGGCGCTCGTGACGGGGCACGGCGGCTCGCTCAGCACGATCCACGCGTCGACGTGCGCGGGCGCGCTCAACCGGCTCGCGACGTGCGCGCTGCAGGCCGGCGACGGGCTGCCGTGGGACGTCGTCTGCCACTCGGTCGCCGCCGCCTTCCGGCTCGTCGTTCGACAGGCCCGCGCGGACGGCCGCCGCGCCGTCCGCGAGGCCGTTGCCGTTCTCGGCTACGAGCCGCGGACCGGGGGTTGGCTGACGCGGACCCTGTGGGAGGAGCCGGCTCCGGACGGGCGGCCGGC
>JAJEFC010000148.1 GCA_022820675.1 Vicinamibacteria bacterium
TTGGAATCCTGTCGTCACAGCCATCGCAGGTCTCCCTTCCCAAGGCACCGTACCAGAACGCCGCGCGAATGTCCAGAAGGGAGCGCGCATGGAGGAGGACCAGCGCGTACCGTCGGCGTGCTCGGGTCGGGCGGTGGCCCGAGAGAGGCGGACCGAGCCCTCACCGAACGCTGTCACCCCTCAAAACGCACTGACGAGGGAGTGTCCACGGGCATAAACCCTTATGAATGAGTGAGATAGCAACCTACGGAAAAGAGCCGCACCCAACGGCGAACCACTCGCTCAGCGACCGTTCCGGCGTACGCCAAATCGCGTATACGGTCTGCCCGAGAGTGTCGACTAGCGCGAGCGCCAGCAAGACCGCGGCCGCCATCAGCGCCGTCTTCAGTCCCGAGGACAGCCAGTTTCGCAGTCCGGCGTCCTCCATGACGACATCCTGCCTCTGGAACCGGGAAGCACAGACGCAGTAGACGAAGATGCACAGCGCGGCCGACCACGTGGCGAAGGCCGCGACCGCCAGCATGCCCGGCAGAAGATCGGCCTTGTACGCCACGCCGAGCAGAAACACCGGGACGAACAGGCCCGCCCAGCTGCGCACCGGATGTCTGCGGTGGTTCGGGGCAAGCCAATAGACCCACCCGAAAGGAACGACAGCCAGAGCAAGAGGAAGTGCCGGCAAGAGCACCCAGGGACTCCACCACAAATACTCTTCGCCGAGAGGAAGATGGCACGCCAGCCACGCTTCCAGCGACGCAAACGACTCGATGCCTGCAACGCACGCGGGAACCGTTGCGACCTCACCGCCACCACCACCCGGGAAGAGCGAGTGCGCCCAATCGCGAAAGAACTGCATGAGCACGAACGATGCGAGGGCGAGCGTGGCGAGCACGATGTGAACCGACAGCCAGTTCCGGAGCAGAACCGCGACATTATGCAGAGTGGCGCCACTCCCCTTCGGAGCGAGATACCGGCCGTTGTTCCGCAGCCAGCGCAGTACCGCACCTGGTTCAATGCCGTCCGTTGCGACTTCTGGTTCAATGCCGTCCGTTGCGGCTCCTTCTTTCGGTTGTTCGCTTGCCGGCGGTTGTTCGCTTGCCGGCAAAATCGCCCTTCTCACATCATCATGATTCTTGATTTCTCTTCGAGCAAAGAGCCGGGTGAGCAGGCTTCCCGTATAGCCGCCCCCCGAAACAGTCGAGAGCACGTGGACCTGCTTGAGGATCCCGTTCCTCGCGAGAGCCTGAATGACGCCGAAGGCGAACGTGGCGCTGCGGATTCCCCCGCCGGAGAGGGCGAGGCCGAACTCGGCGCGCTCCAGCGTTGGGTCGCGCCGTCGAAGGAGCTTTACCTCTCGAGTGCTGAGACGATCCGGGTATGCCGGATTGTTGCTGGCCATGTCTTTTCTTGGTGGGACGCTCTCGTTCGCGACTGCCGGAACCGGCCTCGGCGGCGGCTGTTGCGAAACAGGTTTGCGTTGCTCTCGCCAGACAGGCCGACCTCAATGATATCAGCCGCCTCACTAGCGAAATCTTCTAGATATTTGTCTGTCTATTGCCAGTGAATCTTCTTCGGCTTGCTGGGCGACGGCCGCGGTGGCGCATACCGAATAGAGCAGCGCAACAAGGTGTGAGCGTCATGGGTCGCATTGGGTAAGGTCTCCATTTCGGTTAAACACATTTGGGTCCGATAACGGCTCTTTCGTTAACTGCGGCATCGCACTACTCCAGCGTCCGGGCAACTCGAAAGCCGGTGCTCGTGAATCGGGTATCGGGTCTCGCCGTGCCGCCAACGTCGTTCCGAACTCGGAATCTTGGTGGGGTGAGCCAGCCGCCGCCGTGCGCCGCGTGGCGGCTACAGTCGCCTTCCCAGCAGTCCGATGCCCACTCCGACACGTTTCCGAGCATGTCGGACAGACCTAACGCGTTGGAGCCGTACGTGCCTACGGGACAGGTTCCGTCCCCACTCCTGAGCTCGTTGTAGCACCCAGGCTCGGACCCCTCCGACCCCCGGACCAGTTCCATCCAGGTCGGCAATCGGTACGTCTCTCCAGACGTTCGGCTCAGCCAGGACACGTACGCCAGGGCGTCTTCGACGCTCACGCACGTCACGGGATGCCGATCCGTCTGATGAAACCCGGGGTTACGCCAGGAATGATTCTCGCCGGGGCCGAGGCATCCGTTGCCGGCTCCGCCGTTGGCCGTTGCTGTGAAGGCCCGGTACTCTTCGACCGTCACCTCGTAGCGGCCCAGGGCGACGTCCCCGCCTGGCAGGATCACCATCTCGGGACAGGTCTCGCAGTCCCGAAATCGCTGGCGCTCCACCAGCAACCTTACTTCCACGGAATCGAGCAGCTCCAGCGCCTCGCGATAGAGTGCGCCGGCACGTCCGGCGGTCACGAGGTACTCATTCAACGCCGCGATGGCGTTCTCGGTCCGCTCGGCCGCGAAAGCGACCTGCGCATACTGGAAGTAGAAGTCGTCCTCCAACACGACGTCGTGCTCGTCCCGGAGCGCGAGGATCTCGTTCATCACGTCGAGGGCGGCGGCGGGGTCGTCGGTGGCGAGGAGCCGTTCTGCGCGGATGAGATGCCGGTCGACCATGATTTCGGGGGGCAACTGGGCGTTGACGGAGCCGGGTGCGGGACGCGCCGTCCGCTCGGTGTTCGTCACGGCCGCGTTCTGCGGGTCGGCTTCGGTGGAGACGGCGGTTGGCGCCGGATTGGAGGCGGCCTCCGCCGTGGAAGCGGGTGGCGCCGCGACCGACGAGGCTCCCGGCTCGACGGCGGGCTCAGCGGGGGGCGGCGGGGAACTGTCGGCCGCCGCTGGGGGCGGCATGGCGGCCGTTCGAAGAAGCTCTGCTTCCGCGCCGGTCACGTACCCCGTCGGTGAAGCTCCCCTCGACTGCTGCCACTCCCGAATCGCGGCGCGCGTTCGCGGGCCGAACAGGCCGTCCGGCATGCCGGGGGCGAAGCCCTCGTTGCGGAGTCCCTGCTGAATCAGCCGCCGGGTGGAGCGGTCGAGGTCGAGCCCCGCCTCGCTGGCGGCGGGGTCCTGGGGTGCGGTAGTCGTCAGGGGCCCCCCGACGGCAACGCCAGGCGTTGCGGCTACGCCGGCGGCCCCGAGAACGCACACGAGGAGCGCCAGCGGCAGAGCGGCCGTGAGCCTGTCGGCTAGCATCGCTGGTCTCCTGCTCCTCTGGTTGAGAAGAGCGTGGTTCCCCGCGCCGTACTCGTCCTGAAGGCCAGCGCCGATTCCAGGATCGGACTCACCCTCTGGAACTTCCACATCTGATCATCTAGACGGATGAGCGGCGGAAACCGAACGGTGGCGGGCGAAGAAATTACAGATCCTCGGCCACTGCGCCGCGAAGCCCCGCCGCGAACGCCGCCGCGGTCGCCGGCCGCAACGGCCGGGGGGCCGACAGCACCGACGCCGCGAAGGCGGCCGCGGGCGATTGCGGTCCGGGACCCGGCCGGCCGCCAGCAGGACCGACGCGCCGGCGCCGGATGCGGCGCGTCACGTCACCGGGGCCGTCTCCGGGGCGGGCGAAGGGGTGCTCGCCCGTGGCCATCTCGTAGAGCACCACGGCCAGCGACCAGACGTCGTCGGCCTCCTCGGCCGGGCGGCCGGCGAGGACCTCGGGCGACGCGTAGCGCAGGGTGCCGCCCAGTAGGCCGACGTCGTTCGCCTCCCGGGCCAGGCCCAAGTCCAGCAGCTTCGGCGACCCGCCGGCCGTGAACCCGATGTTGCCCGGCTTGACGTCCCCGTGCAGGTACCCGGCCTCGTGCAGCGCGGCGAGCGCGCCGGCCAGCGTGCCGGCGACAGAGATCGCTTCCCGCTCGGGAAGGGAGCCGCGGGTGAGGCGGTCGGCGAGTGTCCCGCCGGCCAGGTACTCGGCGACGAGGAACGGGCGGCCCCGCCAGGACTCGATGGCGTAGACCTGGGCCACCGCCGGATGCGAGAGCTCCGCCATCGCCCACGCCTCCGGCTTGAGTCCCGTCGGGGCGGACAGGTCCGTCAAGGTCTTGACGGCGACGTTGCGCTCCAGCCGGAGGTCGCGGGCGAGGTACGCCGCCCCCATGCCTCCGGCTCCCAGGCGCCGCGTCACCTGGAACTTGCCGGCGAGCAGCTTCGGGACCTCTGCCTCGGCATACGCGGACCCGCAGCCGCATTCCACCGCGCCGCCCGCCTCGACCACGCAGCCGCACGCGGGGCACTCCTCGGCGGGGGAGGCCTCTGAGGCCTCTACCGAGGAGCCTCCCGCAGGGCCCATCAGCGACAGCCGCCCCAGGGCCAGCCCCGCGCCCGCGGCCAGCCCCTCGAGGAAGGGGAGGTCGGCGGGCCGCACGAGCCGGTCGTCGAACCGGCGGCCGAAGCCCCGCACCCCGAGCAGCTCGCCGCCGGGTCCGGGCACCGGCACGACGGCGTCGGCCCCGGTCTCCACCACCCACGCCGCCTCGTCCTCCGGCAGCAGCTTGAAGAACGAGGACGGGTCCGCGGGATGGACACGCAACGGCCCGGCGGCCGACTCCAGCATGTGGACGATGGCCGACGTGCGGGCCAGGGGCGCGGCGCCCGGCGCCCGGAAGGTCGCGGCGGGCGTCTCGAGGTCGAGCGCGGCCGCGAGGACGGCGGGCGACCCGCAGCCGTGCTTGGCCGCGCGGGTCACCGTCCGGCGGACCGTCCTCACGCTCCCTGCCCGCGCCAGGGCCGCCGTCGCCGCGGCCAGGGCCTGCTTTTGGTCCGTCGCCTCGGGGTGCGTCCAGGCGTCGAGACGGCGCAGGAGCGGCTCGCGCCCGAGCGCCGCGAGCAGCAGGACGCCGGCCGCCGCGAACAGCGCCTGCGCCAGCGGGTCAGCCAGAAGCGCCCCCACCGGGCGCTCCGGACGGCTCGTCGCAAGCCAGGCCAGCCCCAGGGCCGGCACGGCCGCAGCCGTCGGCAGCAGGCCCGGCCGAGCCAGCAGCCGCCCGCCGCCGGCCCGCACCATCTCCCGCACGTGAGGCACGCGGGCGGCGAGCACCGAGTACCACAACAGGACCAGGCCGGGGAAGCGCATCACCTCTATCCCGAGCACGGCCGGCGACCATCGGTAGTTGGCCACCCAGTAGCCCGGCCTGAACGCCTCGGCGACGTTGTACGCCGCCGACAGCCCCATGAACAGCAGGAACCCGGCGCTGAACACCACGACCCGCCGCATCTCCTCGGCCGGCGCCGTATGCGCGCGCAGCGCCACGACGGCGACCGCCGCCAGCGCCAGCAGGTCGAAGGCGGCGAGCGAGCCGTCCAGCACCACGGGAAGCGACGCCCGCCCGTAGCCCCACTGCGCGAGCTGCAGCGCCGCCCCGCACCCGACCCAGATCGCGAAGCCGACAGCCACGCTGACCGGGACCATGCGGCGCGCGAAGTCGTCGAGCCGGGTGCGGCGGTGGACCCGCGGGCACTCGCGGGCGAACATCCACAGGAACGCCGGCGCGAACAGGAAGGAGGGGACGTACAGGTAGAGGAAGAGCCTGACCGAGGCGGGCACGTCCTGGATGAAGGCCGAGTACTGCTCCGGCGGCGGGATGTCCGCGATGACCGCCGGGAGCATGTGCATCTGGGGATGGGTGGCCTTGAGCAGCCAGTAGACGCCCAGCAGCCAGGTCCGCGGGTCGCGGCGGCCGGCGAACAGCAGCAGGCCGGCGCTCGCCGCATGCCCGAGCAGCTTGGTCACGTGGAAGACGGCGACCTCGCCGTGCTCGCGCTGATAGTCTCCCCATGCCCACGGCAGCAGCATCAGTGTCGCGGCCACCTCGACGGCTGCGATGGCGACGAGGGCTTGCGCGGCCCGGC
>JAJEFC010000164.1 GCA_022820675.1 Vicinamibacteria bacterium
GGGCTGGTTGCCCCGAAAGAGGCTGGTGAGGAGGCTGGCGGGGCGCTATCTCCGCTCAAACCGCGCCGCAGAGGCGGTGTCCGAGAGCATAAACCCTTATGAATGAGCGAGATAGACTTCTACGCAAAAGAGCCGCACCCGAATCAGACCGACAAGGTTGACCAAGCCCAGCTCGCCGTAGAGCGAGGCGCTGGGCAGGGACTTCCATCCCTGACACCGCCACCGCTTGTGCCGATGCGCCCACAGGCGACGCACCACCCAACCGTCAAGCTGGTGGAAGAGCCTTCGGACGTGGGCACGCTTGTAGTAGTGCCCCCATCCCCGCAGGACCGGGTTGAGCTGTTCAATCAGCACTTCGGTGGTTACCGGCGCTTTGCGCGACGTCCGACTGCGCACCTGGTCCTTGAAGTGACGTAGAGACTTCTGAGTCGGGTACGCGTACAAGCCGCCCGAACGAAGGCGCGTATGGATCTCGTGCAGCGGGAGCCGTAGCCCCTTGCCGCGCTTGATCTTGTACCCGAGGAACTCGAAGCCGTGCTGGACGCGAACGATCCGAGTCTTCGTCGGATTGATGCGCACGCCCCAGTCGCTCCAGGACCGCCGTCGCCGTGGCCAAGGCGGTTCGCGCTTCGGCCTCCGACGTGCAGGTGATGACCCAATCGTCCGCGTACCGCGTCAGCCGGTACCCCCGGCGCCGCATTTCCTTGTCGAACGGCGTCAACAAGACATTGCTCAGCAAGGGTGACGCGACGCCGCCCTGCGGCGTCCCACGCTCCGTCGGGAAGAGGCGCCCGTCGCCGTAGCTCCCTGCCTTCAGCATCGAGCGAATCAGGCGAAGGACCCGGCCATCGGACACCCACTGGGCCACGAGCGTGAGGAGCTTGTCATGGTCAACCGTCCCGAAAAAGTCGCTCAGGTCGCCGTCAACAACCCACTCGCACCCCGACTCCAGCTCCTTCCAGACCTTGCGCAGAGCGTCGTGCTGAGACCGCCCTCGTCGGTATCCGAAGCTGGCATCATCGAACACCGGCTCGAAGATGGGCTCCAGCCGATTCAGCAGCGCCTGCTGGCATACCCGGTCGTAGACCGTGGGAATGCCAAGCTCGCGATGCGCCCCCGGCTTGCCCGCCTTCGGGATGCGCTTCCGGCGCACCGGCTGCGGTCGGTAGGCGTCGTCGCGCAAGTCCTCGTGCAACCGGTCGAGCTGCGCTTCACGCACCTCGGCAAAGTCGTCGATGGACTGCCCGTCGACACCCCCGGCGCCCCGATTCGCTTTCACACGCTCCCAGGCCATCTCGAGGTTCTTCCGCTTGTACACCTTGTCGATGAGAGAGTGGACCTTCCTCTCCCCCGTCGGGTTCAGCCAGTCGGCAAGTCTCCTCGGTCGCTGATGTTCGGGTTTTTCGCTCATGGAACTGTCCACCTCAGCGCCCTTGCTCATCTTCCCGACCTGTCCGGTCCCGACCGTCTTCGCCGGCCGCCTTCCCCAACCCACTCGGTTGCCGCTCATGCGGTCACGTCGCTTTCGCCACGCATCAGGTACTACTCGGCCGTCCGACTCCTCGACGGGCGTCCCTTCCCACTTCGCTCTCGCTTATAGGGTCGGTTGCCGCGGTGCCGCCCGCGGACCCGCCGAGGTCTCCCAGGGTCACGCACTGGTCTTCCGTACCGTGCCGTCCGCATACACCTCGGTGCGGTGGGTGGATGAGAACGCCTTCGCCTCCATAGTGCAGGCTCGACCTTGCCCCGCCTTTGGCCGACCGGTTCGTCATGGGGTCGCCCCCTCGACTACGGCCCGGTACTGCTCCGCAAACCCTTCGGACCCCACCTCACGATGGGCGCCCTGTCCTCCGCAGTTCCGTCGTGGCGGCTCCAGGTCCACCTTGGCTGTGTCCGGCTTTCGCCTGCGTGCCCGCTTAGGCGTCTCCATACCTGCCACCTGCGGCCGGCGAGGCATTACCCCCGCCTTTGGATACGGCCCCCCTCATCCGGGGGCCGGAGGGACTTCAACCCTCCTGACCAGTGCGCTGCCTGGCGCACACTATGGCCCCCTCGGACTCCCGCTGCGCCGCGCCCGCTTTCACCTTCGGCTTATGCGGGCCGCGTTGCCCCGACCCGGGCCGCGCAGACGGGCCTCTCGTGTTCCGTCCCCCTCCGTGTCCGCGTGCTGCGCCCCCTACCCCGCCGAGACCTCCCGCACGTGCACCGCCGGACTGGGGCGCGGAAGACGTGGCCTTCGCCGTGAAATGAGCGGCTCGGCTCTCGGGTTGTGAATCTGTGGAGGCTGCAGGCTTCACTTCATGTTGCGGCCCGCGGACTTGCTCCCTCCGAAGAGGCTTTCGACGCCCCGCTCGGGCCACGACCGTCTCCGGCCGTGCCTGGGGCCTGCTACTCGGCGCTCCGGCGCTTACCGAGGCGGGACTTGCACCCGCTGGAGAGGAACAGCATGATGTGGGCGGTTGCCCGTCCGCATCGTCACGACGCACCATACACCGAATCTACGCGCCGAAGTCCTCCTCTAGCACCTGAAGCGACTCATCAATAATGTCGCTCGGCACAAGGTTAGCGACACGCCTGCTCTTCAATTGCTTCAGTATTCTCCCAACCTCACCGGGCTGACTGCGCGCCACCGGAATAGTTAAGCCGAGAGTTTCTGTCACTGTCATAAGATCAGGTATATCCCCGTGTCCGTACGCCATCTCGGTCGCCCGCGCCAAGGCACCACGGACGTACATATCTGACGGAGACCACAGGATTTCGTTAGCCAGCCGCCGCAAAGGCTGTAAGGCTTCATTGAGCGTGCGTCGCTTCCTATAGTACAAGTAGGCATATCGTACGCCGTCCCGCACCAATACCGGCAGCGGAAATACGCCGCCGTTTTGAAATACCCCGAGCATTTCACTATGCGATCCTACAATATGGGCATACAAGTCCTGCCGCCGTTCGTTTGGTATGTTTACGCCAGATGACAAACAGCGATACAGTATGAAAAGCGTTCGCGTGCGACGCGCCATCGCTGGGAAGCTCTTTATGGACCGCATTCCAGATCGTTCCGCCAAGAACTCAAGAAGCGTCCCAGGATCCTCGCTCATGGCTGCTACGAACTCGATCACGCCAGCCCAACGTTCGTCTCCAAGGTTCTTCCGGATCTCCTCAACCTCCCGTCGCTGAGCCAGAAGATTCCGTGCGGAAAAATACTCTTGGAACGATTGATGACTGAAAGTGTACGAATCCGCGGAAAAGCGCTCTAGAATCCCGTGGTGTGCCTCTATCTCCCGCAGAAGGTCTTGTGCTTCATCCATGGATATGCCAAATAAATCGCAGCACTGTGCGATGCACTGAATCACCTCTAAATCCGGAAATGTGTACCGCATATCAGTAGTTAAGAATTTTCCTGCAATACTTTCGAAGATCTTTATCTTTCGGTCGTCGGATAGATTCGAATAGACACTGTCGCGCCGAAAACCACGACTTGCGTCCCAATCACGCAGAAACGCGTCAATACAACGACGGAACAACTCCGTCTTGCGTTGCGGAAGAGCTAAGTCGTGACGAAACTGTATGCACAGCAAGCTCAGCAGGAGCGGTGTTTCGCACAATGAGCGAACGGCCTCGTCTCGCCGTAGATGTCGCAACAGATTCGCGGCTTGTTCCCTGTCCTCTCCGAACCACGCTTCCACGATAGTACTCACGGCTCTGCTTGTTAATGGCGACAACTCGACTTCATAAAAGTTCTCACTAATCGGATCGTAATCGGCTGTCCGGCACGACAGGACAATGTGAGATTCCGGAAAACCAGATGAGATCTCCTTGATCTGATCAACAACGGTCGCCCGCAGTGATTTCGGCACTTCGTCAAGCGAGTCAAACAAAATTAACGCGTGTCCCTTGCGTAGTACTCTGCGTACGAATTCTGGAGCGTAGCCGTCCGTATACTCTGCCAACTTCATCGAGAGGTAGTCAACGATGGACTGATCGCCCGCGGTCTCCTTGGCGTACGACGGTAGCGCTACAAAAAACGGAAATCGGGAAGTTTGGAGTTTAGTCGTCGCGAAGATCTCCTTGTCACACATCGCCAGCGCCAAGTGTCGAAGTAACGTTGTCTTGCCAGACCCAGCCGGCCCAAGAACGGCGACGCGCGAATGACTGTCGATGAACTCGTCCGCTCTTGTGACAGGTCTATTGACCCTGCGCGGGCGGGTCGGGGTAACGGCCGGTGGAGAGGACGCGCTCAACCAGTCCTGCTCGTACAGTCGGCCGTAGATAGTGGTAGATACCATGGCCGGACTATATATCCGTGTGAGTAGAACGGGCTGGCTCATACCAAGAATCTTGATATAGCGAACGGAATGGGTCAAGCGCTTGAAGTGGTTTCGTCTATATTTCCTAAAAATATCCATGGCCTCTGTGGCCTTATTGAGGTCATCGAATAACGACCAAACAGCGTGCTTGATTGGCTTGTCGAGCCAGCTTATAACCGGTATTTCCATGGTCATGCTCCAAGCGAAATCGAAATGGTCGCCATGATTACGCGCACATAGCAATGGCGGTGGGCGACATGAGAGTGGCTACTCCCTTGCAGAGGCCAGCAACGGGATTGTGCCCTGCCCCTGACCCTTAACTGGCCAATGGAACACCTCAGTCGATCAGCACCGTGCCCGGGAACTGCGCATACCAGCCGAACCAGAACGCGCGGTGGGCGGGGACGCGGGGGCGCCGCACGCTCGAGTCGGCGTCGAGCACGAGGGCGTCTTCGGAGAGCCCCCACGTCCGGCCCGCCTCGTCGGCCACCCGCTGCGGGCCGAGCTGCCGCCCGAAGCGGACGTCCCCGGCGTCGTAGACCCGGTTTGCGCCCTCCTCGCTCGTCACCACCACGAGGCGGCGCCCCGCGTGCTCGAAGTGGTAGATCCGGTTGCGGGCCAGGAACCGCGCGCTGATGGCGACCGGCGCCGGCTCTCTGCCCCGAGCCGGGTCCTCGGGCCGCAGCACCAGCA
Organism: Vicinamibacteria bacterium; assembly: GCA_022820675.1. GTDB lineage: Bacteria > Acidobacteriota > Vicinamibacteria > Vicinamibacterales > UBA8438 > JAJEEA01. The sequence continues at coordinate 4,995 of JAJEFC010000164.1, forward strand.
CCTCTTCCTTGTTCGCGAGGCGGTCGTCGCGGCGCGAGACCGGGAACATCAGGTCGTCGGTACCGAAGTAGCCCCGGTAGGCCGCCCCCTCGGAGTAGTCGCGCCGGTGGCCGGTCTCGAGCGACAGGACCGTCGTCGCGGGATGACGCCGCCGCCACTCGCCCCAGGTCGTCGTGACCACCGCGCGGTGGGTCAGCCGCAGCCCGCTGCCCACGAGCTCGCCCACCACCGGGACGCCCTCGAACGTGTTCCAGAGGCTCTTGGTCTGGTGGTCGAACATCAGCTTGTTCGAGCGGTAGAGGAGACCGCTCGTGCCGAACTTCAGGTAGCGGCCGTCCGGCTCGCTCTCGAACGGGATGACCGTCCCGCACAGGGTGCAGTAGACGATGGTCAGCTCGACCCCGCCGACGCGGTCGAGGGCCATCTCGTGCCACGCGAGGATGCGCTTGGGGTACGCCCGGGCCTCGCCGTTGAGCGCGATGCCGAACACGACATGGTCGTCTTCGAGGTAGTCGGCGTCGCCGGCTGCGAGTCGCGCCGGGTACTCCAGCGGCGGGATGCCGTTCACCCCCACGCCGCCCCACTCGATCTCGTCGAGGCGGATGCGCGACTCCACGCCGCGGGGGAAGAACTCGGCGAAGCCCGGGTCGATCTGGCGGTACCAGAGGCCCTTGAAGAAGCCGTGGTCGGGGTGCGGCTCGTAGGGCCGCCCCCACATCCAGCGCTGCCACGCCTGCAGGTCGGCGCCGAGGCTCTGGCCGGTCTGCTGCTCGAGGAAGCCGATGAGGGTGAAGAAGCGGGCGAACCCCCGCAGGTTGGGCGGGCGCTGCAGCCACGCCATGTCCCACACGATGCCCGCGTAGCCGTCGCGCCACCGGTCGCCGAGCTGCTCCAGGGCGTACTCGGCCTGCTCGGGCTCTCCCGCACCGGCCTGCAGAAAGAGCCGGATGTCGGGGTGCCCCCCCTCGGCCGGCTGCGCCGGCGCGGCGCCGGCCGCGGCCAGGAGGATCAGACATCCCACCGCCGCCGGCGCACTGGGCTGCTTCATCATGGGGTCACCCTTCACGGGAAACCGAGTCGGCGTTCAAAGCCAGTCTACACCCAGCCGGACGAGCTGCCTTGGCGCGCCCGGCGTTTCGGCGCGGGGACTCGTGGGCTGCACTTCGCCAAGTCGCAGCCCAAGGGTCGATTTCGCCGTCCCCGACCGCGCGGGGGACAGCGCATCGGATCGCGCGTGTGGAGGAGAGCCCCAGCACGTCGCCGCGGCCTGCATCGCGAGCGCATCGGATCGCGCGTGTGGAGGAGAGCCGACCCGGCGACGAGCGGCACACCCCCGACCGGACGCCACGGGCGGGTCGTCGGATCGCGCCCGAACCGTTGTACGATCGCCGGCACTCCACGCCCACGGACCGGGCGCCGGAGGTCGGTTTCGAGACACGGAGGTTCCTCATGCGCCAGTCGCCCTCATTCCTCGCGATGACGTTGCTCGCCCTGCTCGCCGCCGCCGCGACGACCACCCACGCCCAGCCCGGCGAGGCCGCCGGCCCGTGGCAGACCTACGACACGTCGGAGGGCGAGTGGCGCAGCTACGCGGGAGACATCCGCGGCACCAAGTACTCGCCGCTCGACCAGATCGACGCGGACAACTTCGCCGACCTCGAGATCGCGTGGGAGTGGACCACCGTCGACCGCATGGTGAGCCGCTCGACCCCCGGCGGCGGCGAGTGGTGGGCGCCGCTGGACACCATCGTCGACTCGCTCGTCGCCGACACCCCCGACCTCTACCGGCCCGGCCACCGGCCCATCCTGTCCCGGCTGCAGGCGACCCCGCTGATGGTCGACGGGGTGCTCTACTTCAACACCCCGCTCTCGCAGGGCGTCGCGGTCGACGCGACGACCGGCGAGACCCTCTGGGTCCACAACCCGAAGGGCTACGAGGAGGGCACTCCGACCATGAGCAACCCGTGGTCGCAGCGGGGCGTCGCCTACTGGACCGACGGCGCCGGCGACGAGCGCATCTTCTGGGGCACCGGCAACGGCTACCTCATCTGCGTCGACGCGAAGACGGGCCGGTCGTGCCCCGATTTCGGCGGCGGCAGCGGCCGGGTCGACGCCATGGTGGGGCTGCCGCGCGCGAGCCGCGACGAGCGCGACTACCTGAACGCCATGCTCTTCGGCATCCACTCGCCGCCCATCGTGGTGCGCGACCGCGTCATCCACGGCTCGCACGTCGCCGACCGCCGCATCACCAAGGAGGCGGTCCCGGGCTGGGTCCGCGCCTGGGACGTCCGCACCGGCGAGCACGCCTGGGACTTCCACACCGTGCCGAACGGCACCGACGAGTTCGGCGTCGACACGTGGCTGAACGACTCGTGGCGCTACTCGGGCAACGCCAACGTGTGGTCGATGCTGGCCGGCGACAACGAGCTGGGCCACGTGTACCTGCCGACGGGGACGACGACCAACGACTACTACGGCGTCGACCGCCTCGGCGACAACCTCTTCTCGGAGACGCTGATCGCGGTCGACGTCGAGACCGGGCAGCGGGTGTGGCACTTCCAGGCCGTGCACCACGGCCTGTGGGACTACGACTTCGCGACCCACCCGAACCTGGTGGACGTGACCGTCGACGGGCGCGACATCAAGGCCATCGCGCAGGTGAGCAAGCAGGGCTTCGTGTACGCGTTCGACCGCGTCACCGGCGAGCCGATCTGGCCCATCGAGGAGCGCCCGGTGCCGACGGAGACGAACATGCCGGGCGAGGTGGTGTCGCCCACGCAGCCGTTCCCGACGAAGCCGGCCCCGTTCGACTACCAGGGGCTGGTCGTCGACGACCTCATCGACTTCACGCCCGAGCTCCGCGCCATGGCCCTCGAGGCGGTCGAGGGCTTCCGCCTCGGACCGCTGTTCACCCCGCTCGACCGTCCCATCGAGGGCGTGACGCTGGGCACCGTCATGCGCCCGCCCCCGGGGGGCACCGCCGGCTGGTCCGGCGCCGCCGTCGACCCCGACACCGGCATGCTCTACATCCCGTCGCGCAACCAGCCCGCGGTGGTGTCGCTCTACTCGCCCGATCCGGCCCTGGGCGCCACCGTCACCTACACGCACGGCGCGCCGGAAGCCGACCGCCTGGCCGGGCGCGCCCCGCGCCGCACCCCCCGCATGCCGCAGGGGCTGCCCCTCGTCAAGCCGCCGTACTCGCGCATGACCGCCATCGACATGAACACCGGCGACCACGCGTGGTGGGTGCCCACCGGCGACGGCGACCGCTTCCGCAACCATCCGCTGCTGCGCGACCTCGACCTGCCCCCGCTCGGCGGCGACAACGCCATCAACGGACCGCTGCTGACGAAGACGCTGCTCATCTACTGCCTGACCGCGGGGGGATCGGACGGCGGCCCGCGCATCGTCGCCTACGACAAGACGAACGGCGACGAGCTCGCGTCGGTGGACCTGCCCTCGGGGGCCATCGGCACGCCGATGACCTACCAGGTCGACGGCCGTCAGTACATTGCGCTGACCGTGGGCGGCGGCCCGAGGCTCATCGCGTTCGCGCTGCCGCACGAGGAGTGAGGGCGAACGCGCAAAGGGGCCCTGTGCGATCATCGAGCTTGAGACGACACGGACGTGATCGCGCCTGTGAACCTCTGCCGTTCCAGGCATTGCGGGTGGGTGAGCCGGTCCGCTGATCGGCGTCGCCCTCACCCGAGGGAAGGCACGCCGGTGTCCAACTTGCATACGGAGGGGCATGCGGACTTCGAGGCCTGGGCGGGATGCGCGGCGCTGCTACGAGACGCCGTCATCGTGATCCGAATCGGAGGCACGCGCGTCGACAAGGACGGCCTCCTGGCCGGACTCCGGCAGTCGCTCGGCGACGAACTCGCCGGATACGAGGTCCGCCCGCTGCATGCAGGCGCCACGACCGCAAACCGGTACGAGCACGACTTCGCCTTCAGTCTCCAGTGACGCAGCGACATCCGCCGAGACGCGTTGCGGCCCAAGAGCCATCGGCTACGTGGCCGGATCGGATCGTCGTGTCACGGATGCCGGGCAACGCAGCAACGGCGGGAACAGCCGTGGCAGCGAACGGCGGGAGCAACAGGGTCTGCGGCAGCGAACGCTACGGGGACGGGTTTGGCTGGGAGGCAGGGATTCGAACCCCGATTCCACGGTCCAGAGCCGCGTGTCCTACCATTGAACGACCTCCCAGCAATGGCGAACGCTCCATTATAGCGCGTCCGCGGCTCGGCCGGGGAAAGCGCCGTTTGGAAAGCGCCGGCAAGACGATGGCCGCCGGCGCCGACGGCGCTCGCCATCCAGCTCCCGGCGGCGATCAGAGGCGGTTGAGCTGGAACCTCTCCAGGGCCGCGGCCTCGGCCAGCCCCTCGCGGGCCTGCGCCTCGGTCTCGGGATCGGGGTCGAGGGCGAGGGCCTCGAGCAGGTGCTGCCTGGCCGCGGCGGGCTCGCCGAAGGTGCGCAACTGAAGCAGCGCCGCCCCGAGGTGGGCCGCGGCGGCGGTGGACGAGACGGGATGGTCGCGGACATGCCGCTCGAAGAGGGCGAGGGCGGCGTGGGGATGTGCCCCGGCCGCCATCCACCTCCCGAGCATCATCGAGTGCCGCTCGCCGAGGAGGCGCCGGGTCTCGGCCGAGGAGAGCTGGACGTAGCGCCTCGCCGCGTTCTCGAAGTCGCCCTCCTCGACGAGGGCGGCGATGGTGCCCGGCGGAGGAGGCGCGGCGGCGGGGTCCGCCGCCCCGGCCGGCGCGAATCGGGCGGACCGCTGCCTGCGGTCGACGACCCAGGCCGCGAGGAGACCGACGAGGAATCCGCCGAGGTGGGCGCCGTGGGCGTCGCCGCCAGCCCCCGCGCCCGCCGACACCAGGAACGGCAGCAGGTTCTGGACCAGCACGAAGAAGGCGAGGACGGCGCGCGCCGAAATGCGCACGACGTTCATGAAGAACGGGAACACCATCACCCAGAGCCGGACGCGGTTGCGGGGGAACCAGATGAAGTAGAGGCCGGCGAGGCCGAAGATGGCGCCCGAAGAGCCGAGCAGGGGCGCGTCCGTGCGGCCCGACAGCAGGGTCTGGAACGCGGTCGCGGCAATCCCGGTCCCGACGTAGGCGGCGAGGAACCGGACCCGGCCGAGCCGGTGCTCGACGTTGTCGCCGCAGATCCACAGGAACAGCATGTTCCCGAGGAGATGGAGGAACCCCGCGTGCAGGAACATCGCGGAGAAGAGCGTCGCGAGGCCGGGCTCGGCCGCGCGGAACCCCCACCGGTAGACGAACAGGTCGTACGCGGTGAGCTGCAGGTACATCGCCGCGACGTCGCCGCGCGAGACCGGTTCCCCCAGCGCCTCGACCCAGGCGCGCAGATACTCCTGGACCCTCGGGTCGGCCCACTCGGGTCGCTCGAAGCCGAGCGGCAGGGTGATGAAGACGTAGGCGGCGCAGTTGACGAGGATGAGGGCGTACGTCAACAACGGCGTACCGGGCGGATTGGGCTCGTCCCCCAGCGGCAGCACGAACATGGCCTTGCGCCGATTCTACCTGCCGGCGCGGGCCCCGTCGCCAATGACCAGGTCGCCGCGGACCGCGCCTCGGCGTGTCGTCCAGGCCGCGCCCGGCCCGCGCCCGGCACCGTTCCGGAACGTCAGGAGCCACGGATGACCTCCGGTCGCAGGCCCCCCCGGCGGCCGCCGACGACCCGCACCGGTCCGCGCCGCCGGGAACCGCGCGTGACCCGCGGGGCGGACAGCCCCGTCGCGGACGGGAGCCGAGCCGCGCGATGAAGCCTCGATCGGACGCCCTCTCGCGGAAGCGGCTGACGCGGGCGCGGTTCCTCGAGGGCGTGGCCGCGCTCGCCGCCAGCGACCCGCAGCTCGGGCGCGTGGTGGCGCGCTTCGGCCCGCCGGCCCTGTGGACCCGCAAGCCGGGATACGCGGCCCTCGTGCAGATCGTGCTCGAGCAGCAGGTGTCGCTAGCCTCGGGCCGGACGACCTTCGCCCGGCTGCGCGACGCCTGCGGCGGCGAGGTCGCCCCCGAGCGCGTGGCCGCCCTGAGCGCGCCCGTGCTGAAGGCGGCCGGGGTCAGCCGGCAGAAAGCCAGCTACTGTCAGGACATCGCCCGCCGCATCCTCGACGGCGACCTCGACCTGAAGGCCCTGGGCCGCGACGACGACGACGCGGTCCGCGAGCGGCTGATCCGCATTCGCGGCATCGGGCCGTGGACGGCCAACATCTACCTGATGACGGCCCTCGGCCGCCCCGACGTCTGGCCCGAGGGCGACCTCGCGCTCGCCGCGGCGGCGCAGCAGATCAAGCGACTGGAGGAACGGCCGGACGACCGGCGGCTGCGGGAGATGGCCGAGGGCTGGGCGCCGTGGAGGACGGTCGCCGCCCGCATCCTGTGGCATCACTACCTGTCGGAGCGGGCGGCGGGGTGACGGGCCGGGGGGGCAACCGCCGAGCCCGGCAATCGTCGCCTGCCAGCGCCGACTGCCGGGTGGGGAAAGACGCGGCTACTGCGTGAGGCCGGCGCCGCGGTAGCTGAGCGAGGCGTCGTACTCGAGGACGGTCCGCTCGACGCTGACGACGACGCCGCTCAGCTCGTCGAGGGCGCGGGCGGCGTCGGCGTCGCCGAAGGCCCGGAGAATGCCGCCCCGCGACAGCTCGTCGTAGTTGCGCAGGTTCTCGACGATCTGCCACACCACCGGCCCCGGCCCGAACTGGCGGTGGTAGATGCCGAAGATGACCCCGGCCTGCCGGAAGTTATCGAGGTTGTTCCGCAGGAACGCCTCGAACGCCGGCGTCTGTCCGGGGGCGATCTCGAGGTTGGTGACCCGCGCGATGGGCAGGCCGCTGACGTCGTCCGACTCGACGCTGAGGTCGCCGCGGTAGAGCACCGCGTAGCTCTGGCGGGCGTCGGTGTAGTCGCGAAGCCGCTCGAGCACCCGGTCGAGCTGTCGCGTGCTGCGGAACCCCCGGGCCATGGGCCCGCCCGCATCCAGGGTGAAGAAGCCGTCGAGCGGGTGGACGAACGTGCGCTCGTAGAGCGACCCGAACGCGCCGGTCACCCACGCCGAGCGCCATGGCACGCCCGCGCGTTGCAGGGCGGGGTTGATCTCGTCCTGGTAGAGCTCGCTGAAGTCGTCCAGCCGGTCGGGCTTGACCTGCACGATGTCGACCTCGTACCACACCTGCTCGCCCTGCGCCCGAGCCTCGGACGCCAGGCCCAGCACCGCGAGCGCCGCCACCAGGCTCGCCGCCGTCCATTTCTGCACGTTCATCGCTCTCCTCCTCGATTTCTCGCACCGGCCGAACCGCGGCCGGTCGCCGTCGACGGGCAACTGGACGCACTCGGCTCCGGCTCGATGGATCCCGTTGCCCTGAACCAGCCGCACCGGTTGCGGCGCAGACGACCTGGCCGGACGGCACGGCCGCCCCGCGGCTCCACCGTCCGGGCCCCCGCCGGTCCGCAGGAATCCGGGCGACCCTGGACCCTGGCCTGCCAATCGTCGCTTGGCGGCTCCGCTTGGCGCCCAACCGACGACCCTACCAGGAGTCCGCGCCGTTCCACGGCGCAGACTCCTACCGTGCGGCATCCGTCACGACGACGTCGACGTGGGCCGTCGTCCAGCAGCACTGGTCGCCGCCGCCGCCGTCGCCGGAGATGTCGTTGGCGGTGGCCATCAGCCGGTACCGGCCCGGCTCGCTGAAGACCGCGGTGGTCAGGGTCTCGCCGCCGTCGATCTCCTCGAACGTGTGCCGGAGCTCGGGTCCCGCGTCCAACCCCTCCGCCGCGAACGTCACGTCGCCCGGGCCGCGGTACTTCTTCCAGGTCAGGCTGAGGGGAGGCCGGCGCCGCCGGCCGGCGCGCTGCTCGGGCTCGATGGTGAGAGGTCGGTCCGTCACCGTGGCCAGCAACCCGAGCGGCTCGCCGACCGTCGTCGACCAGGTCGCCGCCACCCCGTGCGGCGGCCCCTGCAGCTCGGCCCCGTCCGCCCCGATCCGCAGCGTCGGGGGCACGTTGCCGTTCGCCCGGTTGAGGAAGGGGTCGGTGTAGTACGCCGGGTTCGCCCAGAACGCGATCTCCGAGAGCTGGTTGTTGACCCGGACCGTCCAGGTCAGCCTCTGCTCCGCCTGGTCCTCGGTCACCGTGATCGAGAACACGCCCCAGTTCCGGCCCGGCAGGAAGCGGGTCGGCTGGCCCTTGTCGGCGTCGCCCGGCCCGAGGCGGTTGTCCTCGCCCACGGGGATCTCGACCACCTCGTCGTTCCGGTTGTAGTAGCCCAGCAGCAGCGTGAGGCTCCCGTCGGCGTTCCGCGACCACCCTTCGTAGGCGGGCCAGATCGCCTCGCCGGTGCTGCCCCGGGGCTCGAGGGCGAGCGGTGTCCGGGGCGGCTGCGCGGCGGCCGAAGCCGCGAGGATCGCGACGGCGCCGATGGCCGCGAGAACGGTCACGGTACGGGACGAATGCATGGGAATTGCTCCAACCAACTGAACGGCGTCTTCGCGCGACGCCCTCGTTCCGGTAAGCTGCGGCCGGGCCACTGCGCGGGACGTGCTCCAACCGGCTGAACGGCGTCTTCGCGCGACGCCCTCGTTCCGGTCGGCCGCGGCCGGGACAAATGCCGGGGACGTGCTGCAACCGGCTTGAACGGCGTCCTCGCGCAAATGCCCTCGTTCCAGTCGGCCGCGGCCGGGCCAAGAACCTGGTGGCGAAGCCTGCTGCCGACCGGCGAGGTGCAACGCCGGGTTCACCACGCGCTCCTGCCGCCGCTGCTTCCGGCCCGGTCGGCGTCGGCCCGAGGCGGCGCGGCCGGGCCCCAGAGACGCGAAAGGCGCCGCCCCGTGCGTCAGGGCGGCGCCCCGCTCCGGAACTCGACGCGCCTAGTCGTCGCCGCGCGCGGCCAGCGCCGCCTCGCGCTTCTCGACCTCCGCGGCGTAGTCGTCCTCGTCGAAGTAGGTCACGTTGACCCACGCGTGCGCCATCTCGTCGACGGTGCGGTCGCCGTAGCCCACCCACACGTCCGGGTCGGGATTGGCCCGGTTGGCGCTGGTGTTGTCGTGCCACGCGGTCACCTTGATCATGGTGCCCCGGGGCAGCAGCGGCGCCGAGTCGTCGTCGTAGACGTAGGTGTTGTGCCAGTTGAAGTTGAAGTCGCCCACGTGGCTCAGCAACTGGCGGCGCCCGGTCGGCAGAATCGCCTCCATCGACATCGCCTTCCCGCGCAGGTGCATGTGCGGCTGGTAGCTCTCGATGCGGGCGCCGCGCTGCAGCGGGAAGAAGCCCTCGGTGACGGAGATGCTGTTGGGCGGGATGTCCACGCCGCCGGCGCCCATGATGTGCAGCACCTGCCGGTGCTCGGGGGTCTGGTCCTTCGGATAGAGGTAGACGCCGAGCTGCGCGCTGTCGGTGATCTCCTCGCCGGCCGCCGAGTAGTGGATGTCCCACTGGATCTCGGAGTCGGCCAGCATGAGCTTGCCGGCGCCGGGGCGCATGATCTCGCCCTGCTTGCCGACCGCCCACTCCATGAACGTGCCGGCGGTGCGCGACCGGTCGAACCCGGCGGCGGCGTTGGCCTGCCGGATCGCGGGGTCCGTCTCCTCCTGCACGAGCCGGGCGATGGCGTGATGGGTGATCTTGCGGCCCGCCACCGTCTTCGGGCGGATCTCGATGGCCCGGGCCCAGCGGTCCTCGGTCAGCCCCGTCGGCGACCGCGGCTTCCACCACGCGTCGTTGGCCTCGGCCTGCATGGTGAAGGGCGCCGACTCGATGACGAGGTCGGGCGGCCCGTCGAACCGCTCGGCGAAGTACCACTTCGACTCGTCGGGCCAGTCGACGGGGGCCGGCATGTCGGCGGGGTTGCCGCGCGGCGCGCCGCCGTCGACCCAGCGCACGACGGTGTCGATCTCGGCGTCGGTCAGGGACCGGTCGTTCTGGAACGCCTGGATGCCGACGGTGCGGTCGATGTGCCACGGCGGCATCTGGCGGGTCTCCACCCGCTCCCTGATGGACCGCGCCCACGGCCGCGACTCCTGGTAGGTCACCAGCGACATCGGCGCGATGGAGCCCGGCCGATGGCACGCCTCGCACTTGGCCTGGAAGATGGGGGCGACGTCCTTGGTGAACGTCGGCACCGCCTCCTCGGCCGCGGCCGCCGCGGACGGGGCGACCGCGACCACGCCGGCGGCGAGCAGCAGGGTTCCGAGACGTTTCCACGTGCCGTTCTTCATCGCCTTCATCCTTTCGGTCCCGTATCGCGTTCCACGTTTCGTCCGGCCTTGCGCGAACCACCGGCCCGGGCGCTGTAGCCTGCCGCATCGGAAGCTGCGCACCAGCGCACTCCCAACGCGACGGCAAGCTCACCCGGCCGCCCTCCGCGCGGAATCCCTCCAACGCGACCGCAGCTCGCGCGGGCTGCGCTCCCAACCCTTCAAACGCCGGCCGGGCGGGCGGCGTTTACCTCGTCCCGGACACGAGCGCCATGAACCCCGAAGTCGGTCCCCCGACCCGCAACGCCGCGCCGGATCGGCGAATCCGCCGCCGCGGGGCGCCGCGGTGCACGGCGGCGGCCGGGAGCCGTGGCGGGAAGCCCCGCTGCG
>JAJEFC010000124.1 GCA_022820675.1 Vicinamibacteria bacterium
CGCCGCGTCGGGCCCGGCGACCGCGCTCTTGCGGCCACGCGCTCCCCAGCCGCCGGTCGCGGCCTTCCGCAGGGCCGTCCCGCTCCTGCCGATGCCGGCGAACGACCGGCTGAGCAGGTGCCCGAACGACACCTGGGTCAGGAGGAGCACGGCCAGGAAGAGCAGGGTGAGGATGAGGATGATCGAGCCGGTGCGGTTCAGGTACTCGGCGAGCAGCTCCGCGAGCCATCCCCCGAGGTAGCCGCCGGCCCGGAACGGGCGTTCGACGGTGCCGAAGGCGGTGAACGCCAGCGTGAGGAAGGACGAGGTGCAGGCCAGGGTCAGCCCCAGGCCCGCCGCGCGGACGTACGGCGCCTCGACGGGCCGGCACCAGAAGTAGTGCCAGCCGAGCACGAGGAGCACGAGCGGGAGCAGGTAGGCGCCGAACCCGACGAGCTGAAAGGACAGCTCGGCCACGAACGCGCCCACGCGCCCCGCGAAGTTCACGGGCGCCTCGTGCCCGTCGGTGCTGAAGAACCAGACCGGATCGGCAGGATCGTAGGTGGCGAGGGCGACGAGCGAGAACAGCGCGGCGGCGAAGAGGCCCACCCCGAAGAACTCGCTCAACCAGCGTGACAGCGTGGATCGGGACACCCGTCAGACCTCCATGATGACCGGCAGCACGAGGGGGCGCCGGCCCGCCTGCTTGCGGAACAGGCGTTGCAGCTCGATGCGGACCCGCTCGGCGAGCAGGTCGCGGTCGGATCTCTCCTCGGGGCCGGCCTCGCCGATGATCTCGGTCAGCCGCGCCGGCACGGTGTCGAGCACGACGCTCGTCCGGTCGTCGAGCACGACCCCGCGCGTCACGACGTCGGGCGTGCCCTCCATCCGCCCCGCCTGCCGGTCGACGGCGATCACCGGCACGACCACGCCGTCCGCCGCGAGGTGCCGGCGGTGCCGCAGCACCTCGTTGCCGACCTCGCCGGAGCGGGTGCCGTCGATGAGGAGGCGGCCGGCCGCCACCCGGCCCGCGATGCGCCCCTCGCCGGGGGCGAGGCGAATGACGTCCCCGTCTTCGGCCAGCAGCACCGTCGTCTCTCCTCCCGTGACCCGCGCCGCGACCCGCGCGTGCTCCGCGAGATACCTGTACTCCCCATGTATCGGCACGAAGTAGCGCGGCCTGACCAGCGAGAGCAACAATTTCAGCTCTTCGGCGCTGCCGTGCCCGGAGACGTGCACGGCTTTCCGCTCGTCGTGCACCACCTCCGCCCCGCGCCGGGCGATGTGGTCCATCACCCGCCCGATGGCCCGCCGGTTGCCCGGAATGGCGCGGGCCGAGAAGACCACGACGTCGTCCGGCTCGAGCCTGACGTGGCGGTGGTCGTCGATGGCGATGCGCGACAGCGCGGCCAGCGGCTCGCCCTGCGACCCGGTGGTCACGCAGACGACCCGGCGGGCGGAGTAGTCGCCGACCTGGGAGCCGCGAATCTGCAGCCCGGCCGGGAGCCGCAGGTGACCGAGCCGTGTCGCGAGATCGGTGTTCTGGACGATGCCCCGACCCACGAAGGCCAGCTTGCGGTCGAACTGCTCGGCGAGGTCCGCGATGATCCGGATCCGGTGCAGGCTCGAGGCGAACGCGGTCACCACCACCCGCCCCCGGGCCCCCGCGAACACCTCCTCGAGCCCCGGCACGACGTCGACCTCCGACCCCGTGAAGCCCGGCCGCTCGATGTTGGTGCTGTCGCCGAAGAAGGCGAGCACGCCCTCGCGTCCGAGCTCCGCGAAGCGGTGCACGTCGAGGGGCTGGCCGTCGATGGGGGTCTGGTCGATCTTGAAGTCGCCGCTGTGCACGATGACGCCGGCCGGGGTGTGCAGGGCCACCGCCACGCAGTCCGGCATGCTGTGGGCGACCCGTATCAGCTCCAGGGTGATCTCGCCGATCTCGGCCGTGCCGCCGGCCTCCAGGGGGCGGCAGCGCTCGTCGGGGTCGACGCCGTGCTCGGCCAGCTTCTGGCCCGCGAGAGCGAGCGTCAGGGGGGTGCCGTACACCGGTCCGTCCAGGAGGGGCCAGACCCAGGGCAGGGCCCCGACGTGGTCCTCGTGCCCGTGGGTCAGCACCACCGCCGAGAGCCTGCCGACGCGCTCTTCGAGGTGCCCGATATCGGGGATGACGAGGTCGACGCCGGGCAGCTCGGGCCCCGGGAACATCGCGCCGGCGTCGACGAGGACGGCGGTGTCCCGCCAGGTGACGAGCATCATGTTCATGCCGAACTCGCCGAGGCCGCCGCAGGGCACGACATCGAGCACGGGTTCGGTCGTCTTGGGGGATTCCGGTGTGGAAGTCATTCTTCCTCTCTGGCCGCATCGGCCGGACCGCGGGGCTTGGCGACCGATGCCGGGAGGTCCCCGCTGCATTCGGGCAGCGACGTGCAACGCGGGGCCCACCACGGGCTGCCGGGGAAGCCATGACCGCGCGCATGCGGACACGGAGACGCCCGCGTCGAAGACCGCAAGGGTCGACCCGTCGTCACGTCGGTGACGCGCAGGAACACCGCGCAGCCGAGCTTCCACCGCGACCGCGGCCCGCCGGTCGTGCTCGCCGGGCGAGCTCTTGCGCGGCGGATTCGCCGCGCCCGGCGGTCGCGCCGCCTCATCGGGCCGCGGCGGCCAGGACGTCCGCGAGGCGGGCGAGCTCGTCCAGCTCGAGCGTGGCGGGACGGCGATCGGGCGCCACGCCGGCCCGTTCCAGCAGCTCCCGCGCCGAGCATCGCCGCCTCTCGGGGACGAGCGGAGAGATCGCGTTGAGCACCGTCTTGCGCCGTTGCGTGAACAGGGTTCGGACCAGGCGTTCGAACAGCGCGCGGTCACCGACCGGCGCCGGAGACGGACGAAACCGCAGGCTGACCACCGACGAGCGCACGCGCGGCGGCGGCCGGAAGGCTCCGGGAGGCAGGGCCAGCACCCGCTCCGCGCGGGCGGCGGCCCGCGTGAGAATCGCGAGGGGGCCGTAGTCCCGCGTGCCCGGTCGGCCCACGACCCGATCGGCGACCTCGCGCTGCAGCATGAGGGTCGCGTCCTCGAAGCAGGCGTGCCCGTGGTGGGCCTCCACCAGACGGCGCAGGATGGGCGTCGACACGTTGTAGGGCAGGTTGCCGGCGACGCGGGCAGGCCGGTGTGCGCAGAGTGGGCGCGACCCGCCGACGAGGCCGGCCAGGTCCTGGTCGAGAACGTCCCCGGTGATCACCCGCACCGCCGGCGGCGCGACGGCCCGGAGACGGGCCGCGAGCCTGCGGTCCCTCTCGATGGCGACGACCTCCGCACCCGCCTCCGCCAGGGGCAGCGTGAGCTGGCCCGCGCCCGCCCCTATCTCCAGAAACACCTCTCCCGGCGCCGGGCGGATGCACGCCACGACCTTCGCCACCCAGGCGGCCTCGAGAAAGTGCTGCCCGAAGCGTTTGAGGGCCCGCGGTCGGACCGCTGCACCAGCCCCGATCATCGCCATGCGGTTCGTCGGAGCCGGCGCCTCAATGGACCGCCGGCTTGTTCCAGTCGGGCTCCCCGCCCGTCTTGGAGGAGGCCTTGAGGTGCTCCTGGAGGGCCTTGATGAGGTTCGGGACGAACGCCGTGGGGACGGCGATGCGCGACCTGACCGGCGCCTTGAGCACGCCGTCCGCCGCCGCCTCCCGAACCGCCTTCTCCGTCGGCGGCAGGACCTCGCAGAACGTCAGGGTGAAGTCGAATGGCGTGTGGGAGATCGCGCAGAAGTTGGCGTAGACGCGCGGCTCGTCGGTCGCGTCGTCGGGGACGATGGTGAAATTGATTTGCTTGCGTTCTTCCATGAGTTGCGAGTCCTCGCGGCCGATGGTCGATCCCGCCGTCCGGCCGGGAGCGTTCCGGCCCCCGGCGGACTGCCTCGGTTCCCGGTGGGAGCCCGACGGCCCGTGCCGCCCGACCCGCCCCTGGTAGCGTTCCGGCTCCCGGCGGGCTGCCCCGGGTTCCGGTGGGAGCCCGACGGCCCGTGCCGTCCGACGGGCCCCGGAGAGCGTCGCCTACGGCTCCGCTCACCGCCCAACCAACCAAGCTGGGAGTCTGCACCGTTCTACGGCGCAGACTCCTAGTATCGCCGCATGACGCCGATGACGACACCCTGCACCCGCACCGCTTCGGGCTTGGCGATGATCGGGGCGAGGGCCTTGTTCGCGGGTTGCAGCCGGATGTGGTTCTTCTCGCGGTAGAACGTCTTGAGGGTCACGTCCGCCCCGTCGATCAGCGCGACCACCATCTCGCCGTTCCGGGCGACCTGGCGGTCCTCCACGACGACGAGGTCGCCGTCGCGGATCTGCTCGTCGATCATGGAGCTGCCGCGGACCCGCAGGGCGTAGGTTTCCCGCGCGCCCACCAGGTCCTCGGGCACCGTCACCGTCTCGGCGCCGACCACCGCCTCGATGGGCTCGCCGGCGGCGACGTACCCCAGCAGCGGCAGATCGACGGCGCGGCCCCCTGCCCGGGTCTGCACCAGCTCGACCGAGCGGCTGCGGTTCCAGGCCCGGCGAATGAAGCCCTTCTCCTGCAGGTTCATCAAGTGCTTGTGGACGGTCGCCAGGGACGACAGGCCGAACCGGGACCCGATCTCCTCCAGGCTCGGGGCGTACCCGCGTTCGTCGATGAACTCCTTGAGATAGTCGAGAATCTCCCGCTGCCGTCGGGTCAGTGGTTGCAACGCGGCCTCCCTGGCGGTCGCCGATCCGGAAGGGGCACGAAACAGGAACGACACCGTAACTTTACATGAATGCACAAAGAAAAAGCGAAAAAAAACGGAGTATACTGCGGGACATGGGCAATCGACGCGCGGGGTGGACGGCCGCCCTGGCGCTGGCCGTCGGCGGACCGGCCGCCACGGGCGGGACGGTGCCGGGCGGACCGGAGCGGGTGGAGGAAGCGGGCCGCGTTGTCCAGGCCGAGGCGGCCTCGGAGGAAGCCGGCGCGCGGCTGGAACGGAGGCTCCTCGAGATTCTGCAGAACGCCGCCGAGCCTTCGTCGGAGGTCCGGCTGACTCCGCTGCCGGAGCCGGACGTGAACGCCTATCTCGCGCATCAGGCGGTGCCGCATCTGCCCGTGGGCATCCGGGCCCCGGCCGTGCAAATCGGTGAGGACAGCCTGTCGGCGGAGGCCGTCATCGACCTCGACGCGATTCGTGATTCGCGCGAGCGCGCCGGTTTCGACCCTGTCCAGTTTCTGGGGGGGCAGCTCCCGGTGACCGCGAGGGGCCGCGTCCGGTCGGGGGGCGGGGTGGCGCGGGTCGACGTGGAGGCGGTGAGGGTGGGCGGGATTCCGGTTCCCGTCGAGGTGCTGCAGGAGCTGGTGCGGTACTTCACGCGGACGCCCGACGAGCCGGAGGGCACGAGCCTGGACGCTCCGATTCCGCTGCCCTACGGCATCACCGAACTGCGCCTGTCGCCGGGGCTGGCCGTCATCGTGCAGTGAGCGTGGGGCGCGACGGTCCGTGGTGAGTGCGCCGCCCCCGTCCGCCGGTCCGGGTCTTCGCGCCGAGCTGCGTTTCCTGAAGGGGGTCGGCCCCCGCCGGGCGGCGGAGCTCGAGCGGGCGGGGCTGCGCACCTCGGACGATCTCCTCCACCGGTTTCCCCTCCGCTACGAAGATCGCAGCCGGCTCGTCCGCTCCGGCGACCTGCGGCCGGGCGAGGCCGCCGCGATCCGGGGCAGGGTGGTCAGCACCGGGCTGCGGCAGACCCGCCGCCGCGGCTTTTCGCTGTTCGAGATGCTGCTGCGGGACGACGCGGGCACGTTCCGCGCCGTGTGGATGAACCAGCCGTACCTGAAGACGGCGTTCTCGGCGGGGCAGCGGGTCCTGCTCTACGGCACGCCGGAGTGGCGCGACCCCGGCGGCCTGCGGCTCTCCAACCCCCAGTACGAGCTCCTGGGCGACGGTGACCGCGACGAGGAGGAGCCGGCCGGCGAGGACGGGACGGACGACCGGGGGGAGACCGGCCCGCTGCACGGCGCCCGGGTCGTGCCGGTGTACGAACGCGTCGGCACCCTGACGACCAGGCAGCTTCGGACGCTGGTCCGGCGCGCGCTCGCGCAGTTGCCGGACGACCTCGACGATCCCCTGCCCGCCGGCCTCCGGGCGCGCCGGCGACTGCCCGATCTCTCCCGGGCCCTCCGCGAGGCCCATTTCCCGCCGCCCGGCGCCCCGCTCGCCCTGCTCGACCGGTTCCGCACCCCGGCCCAGGTGCGCCTGATTCTGGAAGAGCTGTTCCTCTTCCGCCTGGCCCTGGAGGTGCGCGGGCAGGCCCGGGCCCGAGAGCGCAAGCCGCACGTCGTTCGCGTGGACGATCGCATCCGCCGTTCGGCCCTCGCGGTGCTGCCGTTCAGGTTGACGCCGGGGCAGAAGGGGGCGTTGCGCACCATCGTCGGCGACCTGTGCCGCCCCCATCCCATGAACCGCCTCCTGCAGGGGGACGTGGGGTGCGGCAAGACCATCGTCGCCCTGCTGGCCGCGCTCGTGGCCCTCGAGAACGGCCTGCAGGTCGCGTTCATGGCCCCGACCGAGCTCCTCGCCGAGCAGCACTATCTGACGCTGCGGCCGCTGCTGGCCCGGTCGCGTTTCCGGGTCGTCTCGCTGACCGGCAGCCAGGGGGCGAAGGCGCGGCGGGAGACGCTCGCGGCCCTCGCGGCGGGAGACGCCCACCTCGCGGTCGGGACCCACGCGCTCGTGCAGCCGTCGGTGGGGTTCCGCGCGCTCGGGCTGGCGATTATCGACGAGCAGCACCGATTCGGGGTCAGGCAGCGGGCGACCCTGCGGGAGAAGGGGCGGAGTCCGGACGTGCTCGTCATGACCGCGACCCCGATTCCCCGCAGCCTCGCCCTCACCGCCTACGGCGACCTCGACGTGTCGGTTATCAGGGACCGGCCGCCGGGCCGGACGCCCGTCGACACGCGGATCGAGCCGGAGTCCCGCCGCGACGCGGTGCATGCGCTGGTCGAGCGCGAGCTCCGCCGCGCGAGGCAGGCCTACGTCGTCTGCCCCCTCGTCGACGAGTCCGACAAGGTCGACCTCAAGGCGGCCGCGGTGATGGTCGACGCCCTCGCACGCCGGTTTCCCGGCCACGCCGTCGACGTGCTGCACGGCCGCATGAGGCCCGACGAGCGGGAGGCGGTCATGGCCCGGTTCGCCCGGGGCGACGTGCACGTGCTCGTCGCCACCACCGTCATCGAGGTCGGGGTCGACGTGCCCGGGGCCGCCGTCATGGTCGTCGAGGACGCGGAGCGGTTCGGGCTGGCGCAGCTTCACCAGCTCCGGGGCCGCGTCGGCCGCGGCCCCGGCCGGGCCTGGTGCCGGCTGCTGTACCGGGAGCCGCTGTCGGAGGTCGGCCGTGCGCGTCTCGAGGCCGTCGCGGGCACCGGCGACGGCTTCGAGCTCGCCGAGCGCGACCTGGAGCTTCGCGGGCCGGGGGAGGTGCTGGGCACCCGGCAGTCGGGCCTGCCGGCCCTGCGCGTCGCCAACCTCGTCCGCGACCGCGACATCATGGAAATGGCCCGCGACGAGGCGGAGCGCGCGATACGCGAGGGCGGCGCCGCGGACCTGCTGGCCCGGCTCGACGCGGGCTGGACGGAGCGCTTCGGGCTGGCCGGTATAGGGTAGGAGCCTGCGCCGTGGAACGGTGCAGGCGCCTGGCAGGGTTGGTTGGGCGCCCAGCGGAGCCGGCGGCGACGATGGGCGGGCCAGGCGTCTGCGCCGTGGACCGGCGCGGACTCCGGAAGGGTTGGTTGGGCGCCAAGCGGATCCGGCGTCGACGATGGGTGGGCCAGGCGTCTGCGCCGTGGACCGGCGC
>JAJEFC010000263.1 GCA_022820675.1 Vicinamibacteria bacterium
CGCCAAGTGCCCGCGGGCGGCGGCCGCGAGCAGCAGGAGCAGCACGACCGCACCGAGCGACTGCACCACCGGGTCCGCGGCGGCCGCCCCAACCGCCTGTTCCGGCCGGGTCGCCAGGCGCCAGCCCAGGGCCGCGGCGGCGACGGCCGACCCGAAGCCGAGCCGCCAGCCATGCGCCAGCAGCCGTCCCAGCGAGGCCCGCACCACTTCGCGCGGGTGCGGCACGCGAGCGGCGAGCACCGCATACCAGAGCAGGAGGAGCCCCGGGAACCGCAGCACCTGAATCACGGCGATGCTCGGAGACGACTCGTAGTTGGACAGCCAGTCGCCCGGCCTGACCAGCTCGGCGACGTTGTACGCCGCGATCAACCCGATGAACAGCAGGAACCCGATGCCGAACAGGACGACGCGGCGGAACTCGTCGGCCGGGGCCGTGTGGGCGCGCAGCACGACCACCGCGACCGCGCCGAGCGACAACGCGTTCAGGACCACGAACGTCCCGTCGAACACGACCCAGGAGACGGCCGGGGCCACGCGGCCCGCGCGGGCGAGCACCAGCCACGTGACGACGCCGGCCCAGAGCAGACCGCCGACGAGCACGCTGACCGGCACCATCCGGCGGGCCAGGCCGTCGAGGCGGGTCCCCCGACGGACCCGGGGGCACTCGCGGGCGAACGCCCACAGGAACGCGGGCGCGAACATGAACGGGTACACGTAGGGGAAGGCGAAGTCGGGATAGCCGAACGGCTCGACCGGAGGCGCCCCCCGGAGGACGCCGAGGAGCGCGAACGGATTGACCAGGGCGGCCGAGACGAGGAAGTACGCCCCCAGCAGCCACGTCCGGCGGTCGCGTCGCCCCGCGAACAGGAACACGCACCCGGTCGCGGCGAGACCGGCCACCACCAACGTCAAGAAAGGGGTGAGCTCGCTGTCCTCGCGCCGGAACTCGTCCCATCCCCACAGGCCCAGCAGCAGCGAGGCCGCCACCCAGAGCGCGGCCAGGGTGACGAGGGCCCGCACCGCGAAGCGCACGACGACGCCGCCGGGCAGGTCGTACCCCGCCGCCGGGTCTCGCGGCGCCCGCGAGTCGGCCAGCAGGCCGGCGACGAGGTGCAGATTCTCCAGCGTCCGGCGGCTGGCGGGCGCGGCCTCCCGCGCGCACCGGTCCCAATCGACGTCCTGGTCGAGCGTCAGCGCGTCGGCCACGTCGACGACCAGGCGATCGTCCTCACCCATCCCCCATGCCTTCGGCAGGCCGGCTTCCCCGACGGCCCCGCCCCGCGGGTCCCGCGCCTCTACTTGAATCGGCGTTCGCGAAGCGGGAACCGAACACGCGGGGCCTTCGTCACCGCTCCGCCATGAGGGCGCCCAACTGAACCAACGCCCGCCGCAGGGCCATGCGCGCCGCATCCGGGCTGGGCAGGCGTTCGAGGAGGGCGAGCTGCCGGTAGTTGTAGCCGAGCTCGACGCGGCCGACGACCAGGCGCCGGTCCCGGGGCCTCATGCGCCGGAGACCGTCCAGGTAGCGTCTCCACGCATCGCCCTCGACGAGTTGCCGCAACTGGGGCGCGCCTTCCTCCGACGCCCGAACCGCCTGCTCCGGCGCAATGGCGTCGCGACGCCGCGTCGCCCGCCGCAACTCGTCGCGGATGCGGTTCTCGGCGACCCGCCGCAGGTAGGCCCGCATGGCGCTCCCGCGCTTCGACTCGAACCAGTCGAGTCGCGTGAAGGTGTAGCCCAGCGCCTGCTGAACGATGTCGCTCGTGTCGACCGAGCCCCGCACGCGCCGCGGCAGGCGGCCCCGCGTCCATCGCCGGAGCCACGACCCGTACCGCTCGAACAGCACCTCGGCCGCCCGATGGCTGCCCTGCCGCACCCGCTCCAGGAGGCGCGACTCGGACGACGAGGTGGCGCCCGCGGGCGCGGGCTCGCCGGGCTTCAGGGACGGCGGCTCGGGCTTCAACACCATGACCTGCCGGCATCGTGCACGAAGCAGACCGGTCTGGCAAGGGCGGCGACACGCGCGACGACCGGAACGGCCCGTCTTCGGTCGGCTTGGTCGTCCTCCGAGAGTGCCCGCACCTTCCCCGACGGGCTTCGTGGCGTTCACTGAAAGAGTCCGGGGCTGTTCGTTTTCCGGGTCTTCAACGCCTTCCTGTACAGGGCGGGTTTTCGGCGGCGGTCCGCGGGGCCGGCGCCTCGACCCCCCTGGTGCACGTTCCCGGGCATCGAAAGAACCGGGCAAGTCCAGCGGAATCCGGCAGAGCCACGCCATGCCCGAGACGACTGCGCCCGCCTCGATCGGCCGCCACTCCGACGCCCCGCGGCAGGCGGCCACCCGCGTGCTCGCGGTGGGCCTGTGCGTGTTCACCCTCGTCCAGGTGAACTACCCCATCCTGGCCCCCCAGCCGCAGCTCGCGGTCTTCGCCCTGCTGGGGCTGGTCATCTGCTTCCTGAACGTCCCCGTCCACCCGAACCTGAAGAACCACCCCGCGGCGCGGGCGAGCGACCTCATCCTGGCGGGGCTCGCCGCGGTCTGCTGCGGGTGGATCCTCGTGCAGAACGACCCGTTCTTCGAGGGCCTGTGGCAGGGCGGATCGAGCCTCGGCAACCGCGCCGGGTTCGAGACCGGGACCGACATCGCGGTCGGCGTCGTCGGCCTGCTCCTGGTCATCGAGGCGGCGCGCCGCTCCCTCGGGCTCGCGCTACCGATTCTGTCCGGCCTGTTCCTGATCTACGCGTACGTCGGCGCCGGCATGCCCGATTGGCTCTTCCCCCACCGCGGGTACTCCATCGAGCGCATCGTCGCCCAGGCGTTCCTGCAGGCGCAGGGCACCTTCGGCGTCGCCCTGGGGGTGATGTTCACCTACGTCTTCCTGTTCGTCATCTTCGGCGCCTTCCTCTCGGCGTGCGGCGCCACCCGCTTCATCATCGACTTCGCGCAAGCGGTCTTCGGTCGCAGCCCCGGCGGGCCCGCCAAGGTCGCGGTGCTGGCCAGCGGCCTGATGGGATCGCTGTCGGGGAGCGCTGTCGCCAACACCGCGACCACCGGCACCTTCACCATCCCGATGATGCGCAGCGCCGGCTTCCGCGCGACGACCGCGGCCGGCATCCAGGCGGCGGCGAGCTCCGGGGGAGCCCTGATGCCCCCGGTGATGGGGGCCGGGGCCTACATGATGCTCGAGATCGTCGACCCCCCGGTGACCTATCTCCAGATCATCCGGGCGGCGCTGATTCCGGCGATCCTCTACTACCTGTCTCTGTTCCTGATCACCCACTTCCACGCCCGGGGAACGATGGCCGGCGACCACGCGAGCGGGACCGCGGCCGACGCCGGCGGCGGGAGCCCCGGCGGGACCGCGGCGGCCGCCCCCCTCGCGGAATCGCGCCACGAGGGCATCGTCTTCGCGACGGCCCTCGGCCTCCTGATCCTGCTGCTCATCCTCGGCTACACGCCGTTCCGGGCGGTGACCGCGTCGCTGGTGGGCATCGTGGTGGTCGGGGCGTTCAACGAGCGCACGCGGCTGTCGATTCAGGACGTCGTCAGGGCCTTCGTCAAGTCGGCGCGCGATGTCGTCTCCCTCATCGCCGCGTCCGCGTCGGTGGGCATCATCATCGGCATCGTGACCCTGACCGGCATCGGCACCCGCCTGCCCGCGACCATCCTGCCCCTGGCCGAGCAGAGCCTGTTCCTCGCCCTCGTGCCCATCATGGTCTCGTCGATCGTCCTCGGCATGGGCCTCCCCTCGGCCGTCTGCTACCTGCTGCTCGCGACCCTCATCGGGCCCGTGCTCGGCAACCTCGGGGTGGTGCCCCTCGCCGCCCACCTGTTCATCTTCTACTTCGGCATGATGTCCATGGTGACCCCGCCGGTCGCCCTCGCCGGCTACGCCGCCGCGTCCATCGCCGGCACCAACATCATGGCGACGAGCTTCGCCGCCTTCCGCTTCGCCCTCGTCGGGTTCACGCTGCCGTACATCTTCGTCTACCGCCCCGAGCTGCTCATGCTGACGCCGGCCGGCGAGACGGCTGGGCCCGTCGCGATGCTGGTCCCGGTGGCCATCGGCACCCTCGGGGTGCTGTGCTTCGCCTCGGGCATCACCGGGCAGCTACGGACGGCCCTGCCCCTGCCCCTGCGGCTCGCCATGTTCGCCGCCGCAGCGCTGCTGCTCGCGCCCGGCCCCACCGTCCCGATGGCCGGCCTGCCGGTGCCGGTGCTCGACGCGGCCGGCGTGGTGCTGTTCGGCGTGATCTTCGGGATGAACCGGACGCGGTGAAGCGCCCGCTGGCGGATTCCGGCGGAGCGACTGCTTGTCTCCGGGACTCGAGCACGTCTCCTCGCTCCTGTTCGATTCCGGCTTGCCGGACGCCATCTACCATAGGGGGTCGATGTTCCGTGACGTCCGGCCGCCGCGATAGACGGACCGCGCCAGTGGTCAAACGGTCCACTGGCCCCAGGCAGGTGCGGGTCCGCGCCGGCCGAGCCAGGACCGTCGGTGGTCTGGAGTGTCGCTCAATGGCCGTGCGGGGGCGGCGGGCGCACTCGCCGAGCGAGATGAGAGCGGCCAGAGGAGGAACAGGCCCGTGAAGCCGATGACGGGAAGGAACCATGGTCACGCGGCGCAGGCGGCCGCGCTGGCGGTGGCCCTCGCCTGGCTGCCTGCCGCATCGGCGTCGGCGGAAGCCGCTCAGGACGACCGGCCGGCGCAGGTCGAGGAGTTGGGCCGCGTGCTCGGCATGACGGCGGCCGAGATCGAGGCGCTGGGCCTGACCGACGACGAGATCCGGGTCCTGCTGGAGGGCTACACCGAGGAGACGGTGGTCGTCGGCACCCGCGCGCAGCCGCGCACGGTGGCCGAGTCGCCGGTGCCGGTCGACGTGCTCTCCGCCTCGGACAACGGCGCCTACTACTACGTGCGCCTCGGCTACGGCTGGGGCGGCTGAAGGCTGCCCGCCGCCAACGCCAGGCGTTGGCGGCCACGCCAGCGACCACGCGCACCCACGCGAGGAGCGGCACCGGCAGCGCGGCCATGCGTCCGCCGGATGGCGTCGCTCGTCCTCCCCTCGGCCACGGCGCCGCTTCCGGCCCCCGGGCGGCCAGCCCCGCCGACGGGCGGGACCACCTTTTTCGACATGCGGGCGGCTGCTGTCCAGCGAGCCAGTCCCGCCGACGGGCAGACCACCCCTTCGCCGCCGACTGCGGTGCGTCGGTTCGCCGGGTTCGCCTCCCCGGCGGGCGCTTCCGTGCGGAGCTTGCCGGACCTGGTGTAAACTACTGAAAACACATCCATTATGGACGCTACGGAGCGACCCCGGACGGCTCCGTGGGTATTGGGCGAGTCACTACGGTGCAACGAATAGGCCAGCAAACGGCGGCCCCGGTTCCGCCGGCACGCACGAAGCCGCGATACGAGACCACCGAGGAAGGAGTTCGGGTTCACGAAGTCGTTCGACAGCTTCGAAGAAGCCGATGCGTGGGAGAGAGAGTACAGAATCACGCTGGCACTGCGACGGACACCCGAAGGGGGGGTTCCGAAGAACGGCGGCGTTAAGCAACGCGTACCGGCAGTTGAGTCCTCTACCCGACAGGCCTTTCACGGCATCGTGGAAGCGTGAGCGACGAAAGAACGAATATCGCTACAGGTGGATCGAGGTATGCCGGTTGCTGAACGCCCACGGCGCGGAATACCTGGTCATCGGACGGGTCGGGATGGGACTTCAACACCTCCGGCGGCACCGGCCAGGACACCTGCATGCAGGTGCGGGCCGCCGACGGGACCATGATCGAGTCGGCGGTGCGGGAAGGACGGGTGCTTCATGACGCCAAAACAGAGTCGGAGCCAAGCAAAACGCCAAGCGTACGCCCAAACGTTCGAGACCTTCGAGGAATACGAACGGTGGCTCGACGAAAACACCGATGAACCCACGCCCAGGGACGAGAGCCCCGAGGATCGGTTCTGGCAACTGGCGGACCTCAGCGATGCCGCAGCGACGCTGAGCCCTTACACCCGCGAGTACTTCGGGGGGTCGTTCGAGAGCTTCGAAGCGTACGAGGCATGGAGAAATGGCCAAACGAACCCGTGGAATCGGTAACAAATGGGTAGATGTCTGCGAGCTGCTCAACCGGCACGACGCCACCTACATCGTCATTGGCGGCGTGGCCGTGGCACTCCACGGGTACGTGCGGGCGACGAAGGACATCGACATCCTGATACCCCGAGACATCGAGAACACGAAACGGGTCCTCGAGGCCCTCGGCGAACTGCCGTGGGGCATCGCGAAAGAGATGAACCCCGAGCACGTCGACCGGAACCCGATCACCATCGTCGGAGACGATCCACGAGTCGACATCCTCAAAGCGGCCCAGGGGCTGAACTACGAGGCGGCCCGCAAGTCGAAGCTGACGACGACCATCGCCGGCACCACTGTGCCGTACGTCGGCTTCGACGATCTCATCCGGTCGAAAACCGGAACCAACCGGAACGACGATGAGAAGGATATAAGGGAGCTGAATCGGGGGTTCAGCCGGGAGGCCAGACGGAACCTCCAGGGTGTAGACCGGGGAGCAACCGACACGGAACGGGAGGCGGCGGAAAACAGCAGCAAGGATGCGAAGGCCGCGGTTCGGGGCAATAGCCTGCCGGTCGGGGGAAACCCACCAGCACGGAACGACACTACGAAGTCGCGTAGGCGGCCAACGGAAGGGCGGAACCGGCGGGCGTAGAGGGTCGGGGACGGGGACGGACACGGCGCGTCGCCGACCCGCGCGGAATCAGCCCGTCCCCCGGCGGCGCCGAGGAAACAGGCTCGTCGAGCGCAATCGGCTCAGAACCCGTAGCGTAGCGAGAGCTGCAGGCCGTGGCCGGCGAGGCGGGTCTGCGTCTCGCCAGCGGGTCCGCGCTCGCCGCCCGCGGATCCCGTCCGCCCTCATCGGACATGGTAGCGCCGAGCCCGCGTTCTCCCCGCGGCCCGCGCCAGCCCGGCCCCCACCAGCTCGTTCAGCAGCCCGCGGGCGAGGGCGGGGGGCGCGTCGAGCAGGGTCGCGGCCTCGCTGGTGGAGAGGCTCCCGCGGCGGCGGATCTCGTCGAGCAGCGTCTCGCGCCGCCGGTGGCGCGCCGCCATCCCGGGGCTGCCGGCGCGCCGCACCAGGGCCTCCGACAGCACGTAGCGGGTCCCGCCGCGCCGGCCGACGCGCGACAACAGCCCCTTGGCCACCATCCCGGAGAGGAGCGCGTCGACGTCGGCGTCCGGCAGCATGGCGCGCAGGTCGCGCGGCGCAACCGCGCCGGCCCGCCGGACCGCGACCACCGCCCGGCGCTCGTCGGCGGTCACCTCGTCGCGGTCGAGCTGACTCAGCCAGGCCTGGTCCTCGACGTCCACGAGCATGCGATTGCGCAGGGTGACGGTCACCGAGCCCGCGGTGGCCGCGAACGCGGGCGGCGCCATCAGCCGGGCCTCCATCTCGCGGTACATCCGGTCGATGCCCTCACCGTACTCCTCCACCAGCCCCATGACCTTCAGGATGCGCATGATGCGCGGGTTGCGGCTGTAGTGCTCGGTCCGCATGTTCTCGAGGGTGATGTGACCGGGGAGCGACCCCGGACTGCGCACCTCGACCCGGTCGTCCCAGACGGTGATGTCCACCGTGGCGCCGGCAAGCCCGTAGTCGCGATGCCCCAGCGCATTCACGACGGCTTCCCGCAACACGGGCTCGGGGTACTCGGGCAGCGCCTCGCGCCGCGATCCGGCCACGAGCTCGAACCGCCGGGTATGCGCGGCCACGAAGCGCAGACAGCAGTCGGCGGTATCGGCCAGGGGACCGGCGCACTCCTCGCGCGCCGAGGAGGGCCCGGGGCCGGGGCCGACGCCCTCGCGGCGCACGAGCTGGACGGCGGCGCCCCGCACGTGCCCCCGGGGCTCCGACGCGAAGAGCACGAGCGCAGCACGCAGCACGCGCGGCCCCAGCGGCGGCGCGGCGGCGACGGCCACGCCGAGATCGGTCAACGCCCGTTCGACGTCGTCCCGGCCGGCGGCCGGCCGCCCGTCAGCGGCGAGCGCCTGATTGACGGCAGCGAGATCGAACGCGGAGACGTCGACGACGGCCAGCGGCTCGTCCTCGCCGGGTCGATGCTCGCGCTCGCGCACGAAACGGGCCATCGCGTCGCCGCGCAGCGGTTGCGAGTCGCCGCCCACGCGCCGCAGCAGCCGGCCGTCGGGGGTGGTGACGATGCGGCCGCGCACCTCCGGCACGGCGCAGACCGTCAGCTCCAGCTCGCCGACGGAGAGCGCCAGCAACTGAACGTCGACCCCGCATTCGCCCGCGATGCGGGTGATTCGGTCCTGGGTATTCTGCGAGAGGGGGCAGCCGACGAGCGTGCGCCGATCGTCGACGCCGTGGACGATCAGTCCGCCGCGGGTCATGGCCATGGCCGCGATCGTGTCGCGGACGTCGGCCGGGGCGCCGCGTTTGAAGTCGAGCTCCGCGTGCTCCAGCCGTCCGAACAGATCCCAGAACGCGTCGGGGGAAAGCTGCCGCGGAATGTCGGCGAGCCTGGGAACAGCGGCCACGGCTACAAGATTATCAAAACTTGACCCCAAACCCGAAAATGACAGCCTTTTTCAGGAAACATTGTGAAATGTTGAACCGGCCCAGGGCTGCGACGTCGGGAAACATTGTGAAATGTTGACCGGCCCCAGGGCTGCGACGTCTCGGTAGTGACGACGCAGCCCGGCTCCAAGTCTCGGCAGAACGTCCAGCGGCACGGCTCCGAGCTGCTCTACACGCGCGCCATCCTGGTGCGGGAGGCGCAGAAGGCGCTTGGAAGGCCGGTCCCGGCCCGCTCACCCCCCGAAGCGCCAGCTCACCGCCGCCTCGATGCGCCGCCCCTCGGCGGGCGCGTCGCTGCCCGACCCCGCCCGTCTACCCCCCGAAGCGCCAGCTCACCGCCGCCTTGATGCGCCGCCCCTTGGGGTCGTGGGTGAAGCCGTCGTAGGCCTGCTCGACGTTGGCCCACGGCGGAATCTGCCCGGTCAGGTTCATGCCGTAGATGGTGAGGTTCATACCGGTGCCCGGGAAGCGCATCAGGAAGCTCATGTCCCAGGCGAGGAACGGGTCGATGCGGGGCACGACGTCGTTGCCCCGGTCCTCGTAGGCGCCGATGTAGCTCACGTAGTTGGCCCAACTGTACCGGCTCCAGTCGTAGGACGCCGACCAGCGGCTCTTCCAGCGGGGCAGGGGCACCGCGATGGGATGGGCGAAGTTCAGGTAGCCCGCCGCCTCGCGCGGCTCGTAGAGGGTCAGGTCCGAGCCCTCGAGGAGCAGCCGCTTCGTGTCGTAGCCGACGGTGTAGGTGGAGTCCCAGCTCAGCGAGAGCTGGCCCGGCCCCGCGTCGGCGCGGGCCGCGAGGTGGGTGTCGATGCCCGAGCTGGTGAGCCCCGGCCAGTTCACGAGGTCGATCTGGACGCGTTGCAGGTTCTGGGCGACGCAGCGGTCGGCGGGCGCGAGGTCCGAGGCCCGGCCGCCGGGGCAGATGATGAACGGCGACACCGCGGCCTGGGTCGCGGGGTCGCCGCTGGCGTAGAGGCTGGTGATGGCGTCGTAGGGCATCGACCCGATCACGTTCTCGAAGTCGTAGTGCCAGTAGTCGACGGTCGCCTCGACGCCCCCCTCGAGGAACAGCACGACGCCCCCGTTGTAGGTGAAGGCGCGCTCCGGCAGGAGGTCCTCGCGCCCGAAGCGGTCGACGGCCTGGTAGGCGCCGGTCTCGTTGATCCACTCCAGCGTCGTCAGGGGGCTGGTGTTCAGGTCGTCGAGCGACGGCGTCCGGAAGGTGGTCTGCACGGAGCCGCGGAACGCCAGCGAGAAGTGCTGGTTCTCGGCCGCGTCGAGGCGCCAGCCGATCTTCGGGTCGATGCTGTTCACGCGGCGGCCGGCCACGTTGTAGAACTCGTAGTTGGCGGCGAGCTGGGTGTCGAGGCGGGGGCCGATGCCCAGGGCCAGCTCGCCGAAGAGCCGCTGCACCTGCTGGTCGGCCGCGTAGGGCCGGTGGACGTTGGTGAAGAGGTAGGGCCCGAACCGCTTGCCGGGCGAGCAGCCCATGTCGCCGGCCACGGGGCAGGGGTTCACGGTGACGTCGCCGGCGTCGTTCGGGTCGCCGTCGGCGTTCACCCCGCGGAACTGGTAGCCGACCGCGAAGTCGGCCACGTTGGGGACGAGATTGCCGCTCATCGTGGCGTCGGCCACGATCATGTCGGTGGTGCTGAAGAGGTCCACCTCTTCGTTGAGCCACAGCCGCAGGGCCTCCTGGTTCGCGAGGCCCGCGACGTAGTCGGGATTCGCGGTGTTCTCGAACACGGAGTGCGGCTGGGCGGAGTACTCGATGGCGTTGCTGAACGGGTTGTAGTACATGCACGGCCCCTGGCCCGGCACCGCGCCGCCGAGGGGCCCGAGCCGCATGCCCGCGGGCGAGGTCGGGTCCGCGACGACGCCGACGCCGCAGTCGGCGCCGCCGAAGCCGCGGAATGCGCGGAAGATGCGGTCGGTGTAGACGGCGGGCAGGTTCAGGTTGCCCCGCGCCCGCGAGTAGCTGACGCCGACGTCCCAGTTGGCGTCCCGCCCGCCGAGCAGGAAGTCGCCGTCGACGGAGGCGGCGAACCGCTGGGTGCGCGACTCGCGCGACAGCCGGCGCCCGGGGCCCGAGTTGCCGAACGGGCGGCCGTTGAAGTACCAGGGGTCGCCCCCCGCGCAGGCGCCCATCGGATCGGCCTTCGGGTCGCCGGCGTAGCTGCCGCAGAACTGCTGGCGACCGGGGTGGTCCGCCGCCACCTCCTGGATGGTGGTGCTCGTCAACGGGAACGGCGGATAGGACGGCGTCGTGTACCAGCGGGGAATCACGGCGTCCGACCAGAGCGCCTCGACGTGGTAGTCGATCCGTTCGTTCACCGGGCCGTTGAGCTCGAAGAACGCCCGGGTGTGCCGCTGCTCGTCGATCAGGTTGTCGAAGGGCGCGTAGCGGAACCGGCACGTCCAGCCCTCGTCGAGGCCGCCGAAGTCGGCGCAGCGGGGATCGAAGACGTCGGCCGTCCACGGCACCGGCGCCCCGACCG
Organism: Vicinamibacteria bacterium; assembly: GCA_022820675.1. Taxonomy (GTDB): domain Bacteria; phylum Acidobacteriota; class Vicinamibacteria; order Vicinamibacterales; family UBA8438; genus JAJEEA01. The sequence goes on from JAJEFC010000263.1 coordinate 11,107, forward strand.
AGAACGTGCCGGGGTTGCCGAGGCTCGACCAGCCGCCGCGGGTGCCGGAGGGGTACGCGCTCAGGCGGTCGAGGGCCCACGGGCGCTCGGCCATCTCCAGCTCCTGGCGCCCGACCCGCTCCATGGAGAGGACGGCGCTCGACGCGCCGATGCGGCCGCCCCAGATGCCCGCGACGGTGGTGTCGCCCCCGCCGTCGAAGTAGTCGTGGGAGACGTTCATCTCGAAGCCGCGGAAGTCGTTGCGGGTGACGAAGTTGGCCACGCCGCCGACCGCGTCCGAGCCGTAGGTGGCCGACGCGCCCTCCTTCAGCACCTCGAGCCGGCCGACGGCGATGGCGGGAATGGTGTTGACGTCGACGAAGCGCCCCCCGATGAGGCGGGCGGGCACCGGCACGTGGCGGCGGCCGTTGATGAGCACCAGGGTCCGCGAGGCGCCGAGGCCGCGCAGGTTGACGTTGGCGACGTTCTCGGTGAGGGTCGACGGCTGGTTCGAGTTGTACCAACTGTTGCGCTCGCCGACGACGCCGTGGCTGACGTTGAGGTTGCGGAAGAGGTCGACGAGCTGGGTCGCGCCCTGCTGCTCGAGGGTCTCGCGGCTGACCACGGTGACGGCGTGGGGCATGTTGATGGCGGGTGCCTCGATGGCGGTCCCGGTGACCGCCACCGTCACCTCCTCGAAGAGGCCGCCCAACTGCAGGTCGGCGTTGACCGTCGCGGTGACCCCTGCGGCCAGCTCGACCTCGCGCTCCAGGCGCTCGAAGCCGGCCAGGGTGAAGGTGACGACGTAGCCGCCGGCGGGGAGCCCGGTGAGCGCGTAGCGGCCGTCGCCGTCGCTCACCGCGACGAGCGGTGTGGCCAGCGCGGGGCCCGAAGCCTCGACGGTCACGCCCGGCAGGACCCCGCCGGTGTCGTCGGTGACGGTGCCCGTGATGCCGCCGTCCTGCGCCGCGGCGGCCCACGGCGCCGCCAGCACGCATGCCGCGATCAGCGCTTTTCTCATCGGCTTCTCCCCCAGGTGGCGAAACGCGGCGCGTTCCCTGCCCACGCGTGGCCCGGCCTGCTGTCGAGAGGGCCCGCACGTCGGCGCGGCGCGTTCCCTGCCCACGCCCTGCCCACGCGTGACACGGTGTTCACGCTGACATGGTAACAGCACGGCCCGCGCCACCGACAGGCCGTGGGACCAGGCGGAGCCGCAGGCGATGCCTGACGGGCCGCTGAAACCGCACCTCGGCGCGCGGAGCGGGCAATCGGTCGGCACGAGGTGCACGGACACCCGGGCGTCGGTCGGAGCGCATGCCGGGCGTCGTCACGCGCATGACGAGCAGCTCCCGCAGGACCGGACCTGGCCGGTGGGCTGGTCGACCTCCGTATTGTCCATCAGGACGCCGATCGCGCTGACGAGCGAGACGGGGAGCGTCTGCACCTGCAGCACGGTCGAGAGGGTCGTGTTGCGCTCCATGTCCTGATGTAGTCGGCGCCGGGTTGAACCCGTCGAACGGATTCCGTTAACTTCCAGGCAGCGCATGGCGGTCTCGCGGCCGGATGGGACCTCCCCCGGGCGGGGACGGCGAATCGAGGAGGAACAGCGAATGACATCGGAGTTCGGCACCACCCAGTTGGAGGCGCAGCCCATGGTGGGCATCCGGACGAAGACCACCATGGACAAGATCGCGGAGACCATGGGGATGCTCTTCGGCGAGCTGCACGGCTACGTGCAGCAGAGCGGGCAGGCGCCGGCCGGGATGCCCTTCGCCATCTACCACGAGATGCACGGCGGCACCGTCGATCTCGAGTGCGGGATGCCGGTCGCCGCCCCGATGGACGGCACGGACCGCATCCGGGCCGGCGAGCTGCCCTGCGGCAAGGCGGCGACCGTCACCCACACCGGCCACTACGAGCAGCTCCGGCACACGTGGGAGGCGCTGACGGCGTGGATGAAGTCGGAGGGCCTCGAGCCCGCGGGGGCCCCGTGGGAGGTCTACGTCACCGACCCCGGCCGGGAGCCGGACCCCGCGAAATGGCGCACCGACATCTTCTTCCCCGTCCGCTGACCCGGCGGCGGCCGATGGCGGTCACCGCGAACGCGGCCGTCCCGGTCGACGGCGGCGTTTCCGCGGCGAGGCGCGCGGCGCGGACGCGGCCCGGTCCGCCGACCCGACGGCGGCCGAGCGCGGTCTGCCACGGCGAGGCGGCGAACCGATCAGGCTTCGAGCTCGCGAGAGCGGCCCTCGACGGGCCCGGTGCGAATCTCGCGCCACAATCGAAGGGCGCCCGGGAAGTCGCGGTCCGCCAGCGCGGCCAGGGCCAGCGCGGTCAGCGATTCGCGAGAGCGGTGGAGCGCACAGGCCCGGCCCGCGTGGTCGCGGGCCCCGGCGGGGTCGTTGCGGTCGAGGGCGGCCCGCGCCTGCCGCCGGTGGCGGGCCGCGGCCCGT
>JAJEFC010000018.1 GCA_022820675.1 Vicinamibacteria bacterium
CGCCAAGTGCCCGCGGGCGGCGGCCGCGAGCAGCAGGAGCAGCACGACCGCACCGAGCGACTGCACCACCGGGTCCGCGGCGGCCGCCCCAACCGCCTGTTCCGGCCGGGTCGCCAGGCGCCAGCCCAGGGCCGCGGCGGCCGCGGCCGACCCGACGCCGAGCCGCCAGCCATGCGCCAGAAGCCGTCCCAACGAGGCCCGCACCACTTCGCGCGGGTGCGGCACGCGGGCGGCGAGCACCGCATACCAGAGCAGGAGGAGCCCCGGGAACCGCAGCACCTGAATCACGGCGATGCTCGGAGACGACTGGTAGTTGGACAGCCAGTCGCCCGGCCTGAACAGCTCGGCGACGTTGTACGCCGCAATCAACCCGATGAACAGCAGGAACCCGATGCCGAACAGGACGACGCGGCGAAACTCGTCGGCCGGGGCCGTGTGCGCGCGCAGCACGACCACCGCGACCGCGCCGAGCGACAACGCGTTCCGGACGACGAAGATCCCGATGCTGGAGATCGTCGCTCCCCCGGTGACCCATCTCGAGATCATCCGGGCCGCGCTGAAGTGAGGGGGCGGGAGCCAGCCATGCCATCCGACAGACGCACCACCACCTTCCCGCTGCCGCTCGCCCGGTGCGTGCTCGTGTTGCCGGCGTGAGTGCAGCGCGACTCGCAGGCAGAGCGAATGGAGCGCGGTGGCTGTTCGTTTTGCGTTCTCCACGCGCCAGTACCAATGGAGCAACAGAGTTCTGAGGCGGGGAGAAGGCACGCTCACGCCGCCTCGCAGGATAACCCCCGGTTCGGGGGCTGGCGGGTCTTGAGCACGTCTGCTCTCGCTTCTGTTCGATTCCGGCTTGCTGAACGCCCTCCCCTGTAGAGGGGTTGATGTTCCCTGTGCGTCCGCCGCAAGAGTGGACTGTCGCCGCTCGACGGTCGCGCTGTGTACCGCTCACTGGGTGCGTTCGGGAGGAAGGAGAAGCGGGCATGAAGCCAGTGACCCGGTCGGTCGTTCTCTGTACGTTGTCTTGTACGGCGTCGCTGGCCGGGGCTCAGAGCCCGGAGGGGGTGCTGGCGATCGATGAGGGCCAGGGCCACCAGTACGGCTGGGCGGTGGACTACGAGACGGCGGAAACGGCGGGCCAGCGGGCGCTCGAGACGAACTCCGCGCCGGCGTCGCGTGCTGCGACCGGCACCGGGAACATGCAACTGCCGCCCGAAATCCTGCTCGACCGCCATCTCCTGCGGGCGGAACGACTCCTCGCCGACGGCGAGCCCGCCGCCGCCCTCGAGGCGATGGACGAGGTCCTCGCGCTCCAGGAGGAGCACGATCTCGTGTTGGAAGACGGCTTCGACTTCCGGTACGCCCAGGTGGCCTACGCCGCCGGCCGCACCCAAATGGCGATCGCGTCGTTGAACGCGTACCTCGTGACCGCGGGCAGGGAGGGCGAGTTCTATCGCGAGGCGCTGGAGCTGCTCGATTCCGCAGAAGTGCGGCTGGAGCGGGAGGCGGCGGAACGGCGGCGGGCTCGCCGACGCGCTGAGGCGGAACGGCGACGCGCCGAAGCGGCACGCCGACGCGCCGCCCGCTGGCCGCCCAGCCACGTGTTTCGGGACTGCGAGACGTGCCCCGAGATGGTGGTGCTGCCTGGGAGCGTTCTGGCGCTGGGCCGCTACGAGGTGACGCTGGGCGAGTGGCGGGCGTTCGTGTCGGCGACTGGAGGCGGGACGAGTGGCGGATGTACCAGCGATGACGACCACTCATGGAGGGATCCGGGCTTTCCGCAGACGGACCGTCATCCCGTGACGTGCGTAAGCTGGGATGACGCCCAAGCCTACGTGTCGTGGGTGAGCCGGCAGGCGGGGGCGACCTATCGTCTGCCGAGCGAGGCGGAGTGGGATCGTGCCGCGGCCGGTTCTCAGCCCGGTTGCGACCGGTTGGGGAGGGCGTCGCGGCGAGATGGAACGTGTCCTGTGGGCAGTTACGGCTCGAACACGGCGGGCCTGTCGGACATGGTCGGGAACGTGTTTGAGTGGACGTCGGACTGCTGGGAGGGGGACTGTGGCCGTCGCGTAGTTCGCGGCGGCTCCTGGGGCAGCTTTGCCGAGGGCCTCCATCCTGAAGCGCGCGGCAGGAGCACCGTTGCCAACCGGGGCACCGTCCTCGGCTTTCGCGTTTCGAGGACGCTGGATTAGACCCCTGGGGGTCTTCGTTGGAAAGGCTGGTCGAGGCGATGCCACTCGTAGTAGAGCACCACGGCCAACGACCAGTCGTCGTCGGCCTCCTCGGCCGGCCGGTCGGTGAGGACCTCGATCTCGCCGACCGGCTGGGGGGGCTGCCGGCCATCCGCTCGGGCCTCTCCGGGACCGCCGTCCGGTCCATCGTGGGCGGGCTGTTCTCCTCTTCGCCCGGCAACGGCGCACGACGCTGAGGGCGCGCCGCTGGGCGGCGGCTCAGCTCGCCTTCAACAGCCTGTTCACGCCGCTCGCTTCCGCGGTGTTGCCCGCGGTGATCTGGCTGTTCCTGGTCGCGGGCGAGGAGTCGTCCTCGTTCGGGCTCGCGGCGTTTCTGGTCGCCTTCACCGCCTTCGGCCAGCTCGCGGGGGGTGACGGGGCTGATCGGAGCGGCAACGACGTTGATCGTCCTGGTTCCTCTCGTCGAGCGTGTGAAGCCGGTGCTGGAGGCCGAGCCCGAGGCGGTGGAACGGCGCACCGACCCCGGGACCTGACCGGCGACATCGAGCTGCGGGACGTCCACTTCCGCTACCTGCCCGACACCGAGAAGGTGCTGAGGGGCGTCTCCCTGCGGATCCGGCCGGGCGACTACGTCGCCCTCGTCCGCCCCTCGGGCTCCGGGAAGTCGACCATCACCGGCTGCTGTTCGGCTTCGAGCGGCCGGACTCGGGGGCGGTGCTGTTCGACGGCCACGATCTCCTCAACCTCGATCCAGAGGCGGTCCGCCGTCATCTGGGCGTCGTTCTGCAGGACGGTCAGGAGGCGGCCGACAGCATCCGCAACAACGTCGCCGGCTCGTCCCGGCTCGACACCGACGAGATCTGGGAAGCGCTCCGCGCCGGCGGCCTCGAAGGGGACGTCCGGGCGATGCCGAAGGGGCTGCAGACGATGCCGCACGAAGGCGTGGGCGGGCTGTCCGGAGGGCAGCGGCAGCGGCTGCTGATCGCCCGCGCGCTGGCCCGCAAGCCCCGCATCCTGCTGCTCGACGAGGCGACCAGCGCCCTCGACAATCACACCCAGGTCGGTCGTGCAGGATTCTCTCGGGAAGCTCAACATCACGCGCATCGTGATTGCACACCGCCTCACCACGGTGCGCGACGTGGACCGAATCTACGTCCTCGACCAGGGGCGAATCGCCGAGAGCGGCCGCTACGACGAGCTGATCGCCCGCGGCGGGGTCTTCGCGGAGCTCGCGAAGCGCCAGTTGGCGTGATCGCGCATGCCGCGGAGGGAGGCTCGGCCGGAGAAGAGGACGCTTCTCTCATGGCCTCGATGTCGCGAAGATTGCTTCCCAAAGCGGCCGCAGCGCGAAATCACCGCCGCCGCCGTGCTCGTCGCCGTCATCGCGATCGACACGGGCCCGCTGGCCGGGCTCCGGGACCGGGCGCTGCTGTCGGTGATGCTCTACAGCTTCGCGCGGGTGAGTGCGGTCCTGGGGGATGCGGCGGCAGGAGGCTCCGGCTTCACGAGAAGGGCGGGAAGCGGCACGACGTTCCGGTCCACCATCGCGCGGCGGCGGCGCTCAACGCCTACGTCGAGTCGGCCGGGCTCGAAAAGCCGAACGCGGCGCTCTTCCAAAGCGTTGGACCCGGCGGGGCGCCGACTGACGGGGCGGGTGTCGACCGGCGGGTGGTCCCTGGCGATGTCACCAAGCGGCGCGCCGCGGCCGCCGGGCTCCCGCCCTTGACGTGCTGCCACACGTTGGGGCCGATGGGGACCCCGGAGGCAGGGAATGCCCAACGGCCGGAACTTCCCACGCCGCTTCTTCGGGACGAAAACCTGCCGAGCCGCCCGCGGCCGGTAGGTCCCCGCCTTCACGTCCCGCGCCAGTTCTCCCAGCCACCGGTCCACCCCTGCGCCTGCATGTCCGCGACCGTCTCGCCGTCCACCCCGGACGCGCCGCCGTTGCGACGCACCGCCTGCCAGGACCCGAAGCTCGGATTTCTGTGCGTCGGCAACTGGTTCGCTGAGCTCCCCGAGCGGGTGCCATCCCCTGCGCCCCCCCGCGCGCGGTGCCGGTGCTCGCAGCCGCGGCCCGCGTCGCACTCACCGCCCTGGCCGACCCCACGGCCACGATCCGCGTGACCCCGTCCCACCCCTGCGGCCTGACTGCGACCCAAGACCTTCTCAGTGACGGTGGCGAACCGTTCGGCGCCGTTCACCAACCCCGAGATTGTGCCCGGCGTGACGCCGGTGCGCGCCGTCCACTTCACAAAACTGCGGACGCGGATAGACCGCCTGCGCACGGCGGTGGCGCTGGGCCGGTGCGCGTGGACGCACCCAGTCCTGACGAGGGGCGTGACGCGCCTGACGCCGGTACGGCTGGTGCATCCTTCTGGAGCCGCGGTCGACCCTCGCCGCCGCGTACATCGCGGCCGCCCGGGCCGCCCCGCGGCGGGCGAACGCGGCGCCCGTCGCGGGGACGACGCCGATCCGAGCCCCGCACCTGTTGGAGCTCCGCGCCGACGTGCTGGCGCTGAAGCGAGCCGGCGCCGCCACGGCGCGGTCTGTGAACGGTTCGCGCACGTGCTGGCGTCACGACGAGAAAGAACCATGAGTCGGCTGGCGCGGCCAGCTCCGGGACACGCGCCCAGAAGTTGGCGCAAGAGCCGCGATTTGACCCAAGATATCACCCCGGGCTGCTCTCCGGGGCCGCTCTCCCTTCATTGGCCCGAGATTACCGCCGCAAACCTATTTGGTACGAGCCGTCATCATCGTAAGGCTGCAATACCATCGCCCTCCATAGATACAAATTTCTCTACTGCGTCTTTACCCTCCACGGGGTAGGTTGTGGCGATGTACCATGTGCGCTCGTCTCTCTCACACCACCTCGTTAGCGCTGATTCCACTGTAGCTGTCAACGTTGGGTGGTAGTACGCGTAGATCGCTGGAGGCGCGCTTCCCTCAACCACGATCGCCGATGGCCCGACGTCCTGGTGCCAGGAATCTGGCGACTGGCACATGGGGCCTGGATCGTAAGCATAGAGCGGCGCTACATCACGTAAGGCTCCGTCGAAGGTAAACGTGTTTCGGAAGATGAGCGCTATCCTCTCGGGCGTAGACATGTCGCTTAGCCGGCGCACCTCTGTCACCCGAAAGCCCTCCTGTCCATGGAGGATACCAATTGCAGTTAGTCCAATGGCGACGGCGATTAGACAGCCGACGGTTAAGTGATTTCTCATCTCTCGACTCCCTCAATCACACGCTAAGCGGAATGACCTGTATTATGGCTTCCAACAATTGCTGAGGTGTTGCAGTTGCGATGGCTTTCAATAAAGCAGGAAATAGAGCGCCCTCGATTCCAAGCCGTACTGGGTGGCATTGGCGGTCGATGCAACCGACCATCACGGCCGAAACCACGCTCAGAGTGAGCAGCGCGATCAGTTGAATTACCTGGCCGTCCATGAACTGCACGATGTTGATTTGCGCCGCATCGAATAGACCACCCAGCCAGAGCCAGACGAGGGTTCCTACAGCGGCCGAGAGTACCCTAACTGGCCAACGGAGGCCCGGAAAAGCGCCTCTCCAAAAGCTAAGCGTTGGCTGAAGCCCCACATTCAAAGCCGCACTACTCTGCTGTGCCATCCAAATGCCCCCGTCGACGGGTGACCTTGCCCGGCCATCATGGTCGGAACCCCTGCCCTGCCAAAAGGAACCCACTCCTCGCGCGGCGGCCGCGAGCGCCACTTCCGGGAAGGGGCTGCTCCCACCGCGCGGCCGTGGACCGCCCGGCGTGTCGGAGAGCTGGGTCGTCGGCGACGCGCCCAGCGCTCCTCGAAGTCAGATCAATGATGCGCCCGATCTCCTCGACGGTCACACCGTGTCCGCCGTACCGGTCGTAGAGCTTCGTCGTCTTCGGCAACGCGCGCGCGGCGATCTGCTGCGCGTGATCGAGGGGTTCCTCCGTTCGACAGATATGCCGTGATCTCCACCCGGACGGTCTGTCCAATTAGTACAAGCGACGCGCGCTGACAGGCCATGTTTCGGGAAGCTGCGGACACAGATGTCTCAGATCAACGATGGCGTAGGGTTCGGTGACGGGCGCACGGGGTCTTCGTAGGAATAGCTGTCGGCGCCCAACTTTGAGATGTCATCGATGTTGTTAATGTCAAACTCCCCACCCCACGGGTCCAACTTCGCCTCTGGCCCCAACAGGTACGCGCGTTCGCCCTGATTTAGAGTTTGCCACTTTGCCCAAACTCTGTCAACTGCCGCATGGTGCAACCAGAATACGATGTCGTTTGGAGAGATTCGCACGTTCGCCATATCCCCGCCGATCCAATTGTGTCCTGCGCCGTGCTGCCCAACGATTGTGCCTGCTTGGGTTCTTGTTCCCGCCTCCAGAGTCCGCGTAAAGAAATAGTAGTCCCCCTCAAATGTCTCAAAAAACTCGGTTAGTTCGTCACTTGAAAACCAGAGTCTCCGGTTGCCGTCCGTCGGCGCCACGCCAGGTGGCAACCCAAGATCACGACTACTGGACAAGGCCAGGAAGTCGTGGAAGCCTATCAGTTTTCCTTGGTCATTGTCCCAATCCCAGTAGGGAATGGAAAGCGTTGGGTCAACCTTACGAAGTTCGCGCTCAAACGCGATGAGATACGCTCGGTGCCACGGCAGAAAGCGTCGATAGCCGGTAGGTCCGTACATTGCTCCATGCATGCGGTACCGCGATCGGGCCAACCCGTCTGGATCGAAAACCCGATCTGCATGAATGTCCACCAAACTCTGGTAAGTCCCGGTGTCGATTAGTTTCCTTACCGCGGACCGGAATCCTTCCAGCGGTCAAATGTGACGTTGCTCTTGCGAACTATAGCCATGGTCCAGATCTCCAAGTTCGATTGTCACGGGCCCGCGCTGTGTCCGATCCGCTCTGCATGGCGAGCAAAGTTCTACAGGAACCACTCATCCGGTTCCGCCGGAATGAGGTGATCGACGATTTTGAAATTCGCCCACGAGTCGCCATGCAACAAAGTGCAAAACGACCATCAGCCGTAGCAGAGTCAGGGGGGCGCGACGTGAACGGTAACTGCGCCTTTGCGGGAATGTCATCGATTCGATAGGTCGGTCTCATCATGCCCCCCCGGAGTACTTGCACGACGAATGCCGCGTGAGCCCGGTACGAGCCGATCGGGCGGCCGGTGCGGCTGCCAACGGCCTGCGTGTCAGGGGGCCTGCGTCGGACAACGGCTCTTTTGTTGACTGAGGCATCAAAACTACTGCCGCGTTCTGGCAACGCGAAAACCGATTTCGGCGGATCGACCGTCGGTGCGGACGTAGTCGCCCCAGTTGGGAACCTGGAGAGTGGGCACGTTGCCCCAGGAACCGCTGTGAAGGCGTCGGCGGCCGCAGACGTCGCGCTCGCAGCGCGACGTCCACTCAGATACGCTCGCGACCATGTCCGACAGACCCAGTCTGTTGCGGCCATAGGTGCCGACCGGACAGGTGGCACGGCGGCCGGTACTGAACCTGCTGCACCCAGGCTGAGAACTCTCAGCCGCTCCGGCCAATGCCTCGAAAGTGGGCAGACGATAGTCCGCGCCGGTCGCCCCGCCCAGCCAAACGCATACGCCTGAGCGTCATCCCAACTAATGCACGTCACGGGATGACGATCCGTCTGCGGGAAACCGGGGTTCCGCCACGAGTGGTCGTGAAAGTCGCTATCGCTGAAGCGATTGTAACAGCGGCTGTCCGCGCCGCGGCCGGTCGCCGCGGCGAACGTCCGGTACTCTCCCAGGGTGACCTCGTAGCGGCCCAGCGCGAGAACGCTCCCGGGCAGCACCACCATCTCCGGGCACGTATCGCAGTCGCGAAACACGTGGCCGGGGGGCCAGCGGGCGGCGCGTCGCCGGTCCGCTTCTGCGCGTTGGCGTTCCGCCTCAGCCCGCCGCCGGTCCGCTGCCTCCCGCTCGAGACGCACTTCGGCGGAATCGAGCAGCTCCAGCGCCTCGCGATAAAGCTCGCCCTCCTGGCCAGCGGCCACGAGGTACTCGTTCAACGACGTGATAGCGGTCTGCGTCCGTCCGGCCGTGAGGGCCACCTGCGCGTAGTGGAAGGCGAAGTCGTCGGCCAACACGACGTCGTGCTCCTCGTGGAGCGCGAGGATCTCGTTCATCGCCTCGATCGCGGCGGCGGGGTCGTCGTCGGCCAGGTGCCGTTCGGCGCGGACGAGATGCCGGTCGACCATGATGCCGGGGGGCAACTGGGCGTTCCCGGAGCCGAGTGCGGGACGCGAGGTCGGCCCGGTGTTCGTCGCGGCGGCGTTCCGCGGGTCGGCTTCGGTGGCAACGGGGGGTTTGGGATTGGCGTCGGCGTCCGCGGTGGAAGCGGCTGGCGCCGCGGGTGAGGAGGCGTCCGGGTCGACGGCGGGAACCGCCTGGGGCAGGGGGGAGTTTTCAGCCACCGCTGGGGGCGGCATGGCGGCGGTTCGAAGAAGCTCTGCCTCGGCGCCGTTCAGGTACCCCGTCGGCGACCCTCCGCGCGACTGCTGCCACTCGCGAATCGCGGCGCGCGTCCGCGGGCCGAACAGGCCATCCGGCGTGCCGGGGTCGAAGCCCTCGTTGCGGAGTCCCTGCTGAATCAGCCGCCGGGTGGGCCGGTCGAGGGCGAGCGCCGCCTCGCCGACGCCGGGATCCTGGGGGGCGGTAACCGTCAGTGGCTGCCCGACGGCGATGCCAGGCGTTGCGGCCACGCCGGCTACCACGAGCACGCACACGGCGAGCGCCAGCGGCAAAGCGGCGGCCGTCGGCCTGTCGGATGGCATTGCTGGTCTCCTGCCCTCTCGGCGACCCGGCGAGCGTGCCGTGTCGTTGAGAAGAGCGTGGTTCCCGCGCCGTTCGCGTCCTAGCGGGCCGGGCGCCGCCGAATTCAGAATCGGCTCGCCCGTCCTGATCTTCACCGCCTGATCTCACTTATAAGGACGTTTGAGCGGCGCAAACCGAACAGACGAGGCGAAGATTCTTCAGATTCTCCGCCAGTTCCGGCGCCGCCAGCGGCCGGCGCCGTCCTGCTCGCCTTGGCGCAGCCCCTTGCCTGACCGGGGATTCACACATGATTCCGTGTTGATTGCGGGGGGATGAAGCCCGAGCCGCTTTCATCAATGGAGATGCCGGACAAGGCCGCCGCTCGCGTCGATCTCACGGGTGTTCGCGTCCCGCGGGGCGGGCCCGGTGCCGATCTCGACGATCCTGCAGCCGACGCCCCGGATGTCCGCGGAACGCAGACCAGGTTCAGAGAGCAAGTACTTCCAAGTGCTCTCGCCGAACACGTCGAAGCCTGGCGGCGAACGCGTCTGCCGTCGCCGGCCGCGCCCCGCGGGGCGCCGTCAGCACCGATGCCGCGAACGCGAGCGCGGCCGACACCGTCTCCGCGCCGTCGGGCGGAGCGCCGCGGTCGAGACGCTGACGCCGAATACGGTCCCGCACCTCCTCGGACCCGCCCCCGGCAAACGGATGCTCACCCGAGACCATCTCGTACAGCATCACGCACAGCGACCAGACGTCGTCGGCCTCGTCGGCCGGCCGCCCCGCCAGCACCTCGGGCGACAGGTAGCCCAGGGTGCCGCCCGTGCTGGTGGCGTCGTTCGCCTCGCGGGCCAGGCCGAAGTCCAGCAGCTTCGGCGAGCCGTCCGACGCGAACCCCACGTTGCCCGGTTTGACGTCGCCGTGCAG